>NZ_DELU01000016.1:27934-29863 GCF_002352785.1 Marinobacter sp. UBA2688 | reverse complement strand
TCTGGGGAAGGCGCCCCGGCCTTCGCACATCGATTACGGAGTCGCTTTCAGTAAGTCGGAGTGCTGGGAATCAAAGCGCCGAAAGAGCGGCTTCGTAATTCGGTTCTTCCTTGATCTCACCAACCAGCTCACTGTGCAGAACCCTGTTGTTCTCGTCCAGAACCACCACCGCGCGGGAGGTCAGGCCAGCAAGTGGGCCGTCCTGGATGGCAACACCGTAATCTTCCTGGAAGCTGTAGTTTCGGAAGCTGGAAAGGGTAGTGACATTTTCCAGGCCTTCGGCACCACAGAATCGACCGGCGGCGAAGGGCAGGTCGGCAGAAATGACCAGCACCACCGTGTTGTCCAGGCTGCTGGCTTTTTCATTGAACTTACGGGTGGAGGTGGCGCAGGTCGGGGTGTCTACGCTGGGGACAATATTCAGAACTTTGCGCTTACCAGCCCAGTTGTCGAGGGTGACGTCTTCCAGGCCCTGAGTGGTTAGGGTGAAGTTGGGGGCGGTGTCGCCGGTTTGCGGAAGGGTGCCGCTCACGGTGATTGGATTGCCGCCGAGTGTGACGTTGCTCATTTGGAACTCCCTGATACTGGTCTAATGGATTTGTGTTTAACAGCTTACTCTGTGTAGCCCATTTTGGATGTTTTTTCATCCGGGAGTCGAGTTAAGTTGGTTTCAGGCGGGCTCAAATCCGGGAGCAGGATGGCGCTGGACCATTAGCAGGTAGCTGCAGAGGGCCGCAATGGCACAGGCAGCGATGATGCCTGCCATCACCAGTGACGTGCCGTCGTGGAAGTGCCCCACGAGAGCACCCACAATGGCTGCAACCACCATCTGGGTGAAGCCGAACAGTGCGGAGGCCGAACCGGCCATTTGGGGAAAATTAGCCAGGGCCCCGGCCATGGTCTGAGGCAGGACCATGCCCACACCGACCATAAACAACGCTTGTGGCAGCACCACTGCCCATACGTTGTAAACCTGCGAGGCTGCCAGTGCGGCCATGAAGCCGCCACCGATAACCGATATCGTCAGGCCTCGCACCAGTATCTGATCTGGCGCAAACGAGCGGCCCAGGCGGATGGCCGTGAGGTTGCCGCCAATATAACCGGCCACGATACAGGCGAAGAACAGACCGAAGTGCTGGGGTTCCACGCCCAGGAAATCAATCAGCACGAACGACGAGCCTGACAGGAACGCAAACAGGCCGGCGAAGGTCAGGGAGTTGGTCAGGGTGTAGCCCAGGAAGCTGATGTCCGAGGCAATTGCCCGGTAGTTCTTCCATAGGCTGCTAACGCGAAGGGATTGCCGGTTTTCCGGGCGCATCGGCTCGGGAATACCCACTGCAACCACCACAGCCATGATGAGCGCGTAGCCACCCAGTGCCAGAAAAATTGACGACCAGCCCAAGCTGACCACCATAAAACCGCCGAGAGTTGGTGCAACAGCGGGTGCCAGGGCCATGATGCTGGCCAGAATAGCCATGATTTTTGCGGCGTCCCGTGGGGAATAGATATCCCGTACGGCTGCCCGGCCCAGCACTGGACCGGCCGAGCCGCCAAGCGCTTGCAGGAAGCGGCACAGGATCAGTGTTTCAATATTGGTCGCAAGAGCACAAACAACGCTGGCGATCGCAAACAGCAGGAATCCGCCAATCATGATGGGCTTACGCCCGAACCGGTCCGCCAGCGGGCCGCAGACCAACTGCGCTAGGGCGAACCCGACCATGTAGATACTCAGCGTAAGCTGTACTTGACCTGTATTGGCCGAGAGCGCCTCTCCCATAGCGGGCAAGGCAGGCAGGTACATATCAATCGCCAGCGGCCCGAGGGCGACAGCGGCTGCCAATAGTATCGTTGTCCATACACTGGTGAGTGCGAGCATCACTGATCCCGGAATCTTTGGAGTACGGCACTGGGTGAGAGCCGGCCTTCTGA
>NZ_DELU01000016.1:25916-27784 GCF_002352785.1 Marinobacter sp. UBA2688 | reverse complement strand
TCAGAAGGCCGGCTCTCACCCAGCGCTCAATCTGATATGGGGAGTCTACGCTCGTCCTGTCCTGGGATAACGGCCAGCTATTTCATACAATGTATGAACAAATCAGATGAATTAGGTATTGAGGCCATTGATGGTCGCTGCTACGCCGTTGACGTGGTTTCGAATCCAGCGGTGAGCGGGGTCGTTCTGGTTGCGTTTGTGCCACAGCATCAGCAATGTGAATGGCTTGTAGTCGAACGGTAGGGGCGTCCATGCAAACTGCTGCAGTAAGTCCTCACTCATGCGCTTGGGTGCTGTTGCGAGCATGTCAGTGCCTTGCAGGAAGGCTGGCAGGCCGGAAAAATTGGACACGGTTACGGCGGTTCTCCGGGTCAATCCCTGGGCGGCTAACGAACCTTCGAAAGCTGTTTTTTCACCCGTGCCAAACAGGATGGCGATGTGGTCCGCCTTCAGGTAATCCGCCAGGGACTCCGGGGCCTGGCGGATGGCGGGATCGTAGAAAACCACCATCTGATCCGCCATCAGGCCCCGCTGCATGATGTCGGTAGCTTCCGGTGCGTGAGGGGAAATAATCAAGTCACACAAGTCTTTACGCAACATGTCGGCGGTCGGAATGCCCGAGGGGACAACCTGCAAGCGGATGCCAGGCGCTTCTTGTCGGATCACGGACAACAGTCCGGGTAACAGCAGGTCGCGCTGATAGTCGTTGGCGGCGATGGTGAAGGTGAACTCGGCCGTGGCCGGGGCAAACGGCGGCCCGGAAGACAGGGAGTGCAGGTCGTCCAGTATCTGGCGAATGTGTGGGCCGGCCTGGAGAGCATACCGGGTGGGGACAATGCCTCGGCCGGATTTGACGAACAGAGCGTCGCCCAGGGCCTGGCGTAATCGGTCCAGGGTGTGGCTGACAGCCGATTGACTCACGCCCAGTCGCACAGCAGCTCGAGAAACGCTGCCCTCATCCAGCACTGCAATGAAGGTGCTGAGGGAGCGAATGTCGAGGTTAAATGTATCAACAGGGTTCATGAATAGCAGTGTACCCGAGGCGTGGGAGGTTGCCCATTCCGGAGTACTTTGTTGTTGGTGGTTTGAGTAAGCATTCAAAAAACGATGCGGACTGGTTTACGATGTCGTGACACTGGTTGAACAAATTTAGGAGCACCCGATGAAACCGATCCTGGCGTTCGATGTATACGGAACCCTGGTGGACCCTATGGGAATGGCAGACCTGTTGGCGCCGGACGCAGGCCAGGCGGCGGAGTCCGTGAGTGCCCAGTGGCGGGAAAAACAGTTGGAGTTTTCCTTTCGCAAGGGGCTGATGCGCATGTACGAGGATTTCGGGGCCTGCACGCGGCAGGCGCTAAGGTATGCGATGGCCAGCCATGGGTTGAGCTTAAGTGGAGAGCGGGAAGATGAGTTGATGGGGGCCTATCTGTCCCTGCCTGCGTTTGACGACTCGTTGCCGGCACTGGAATCCCTGCAGGGCGAGTATCGAATGTTTGCCTTTTCCAATGGCACCTATCCGGCGTTGGAGAAGGTGCTGGGGCATAACCATTTGTTGGATCAGTTTGAGGGGCTGGTGTCGGTGGATGACATCAAGAGCTTCAAGCCGGACCCGGCGGTGTATGCCTATGCACGACGGGCAACCGGGGCGATGGATAAGCCTCTGTGCCTGGTGTCCAGCAACGCGTGGGATGTGATTGGTGCCCGGGCGGCGGGGTTGACGGCCATCTGGGTGCAGAGGGATGCCGGGAAGGTGTTTGAAGATTGGGGGGTTGAGCCTAATGCGGTGGTTCGGAGTCTTTCTGAGCTACCTGCTACATTGGATAACCTTTAACTTCCGGGGTGGCGCGTCTCGTAGCGTCCCTTCC
>NZ_DELU01000016.1:24799-25751 GCF_002352785.1 Marinobacter sp. UBA2688 | reverse complement strand
GGAAGGGACGCTACGAGACGCGCTTCCGACTTATGTGCCGGCGGTCTCCCAGTCGCGCGTTCTGTGTGATTCAGTCCGATCTTTCAGCCAACCACTCCGCCATCTCCAGCCAACTTTCCTTCGGCGCCTTGCTGCCGGCCAGAATGCCCATGTGACCCCCGGGGGTAACCCGGAAAGTGACGTCCTTCGAGCTGACATGGTCTTCGATGCGTTTCACCGCGCCGGGTGTTGCCAGGGTGTCTGTGTCGCCGGCGATGGCAAGTAAGTTGGCGTTTACATTCTCCAGCCGGGCGACGTCTTCGCCGATCTGGATCTGGCCTTTGGAGAGTTCGTTGTCGATCCACAGGCGTACCACGGCATCCTGCACGATGCCGCCGGGGTAGGCGACCATTCGGTCGAGGAAGGCGGAGGTGGTGGCGTGGCTGGCGACGAAGTCGCGGTCGCCCAGGCGGACGATGAGTTCCCAGTAGCCCATCACGCTGCCGATGGGGTTGGTGAGTTTGAAGCCGATGGTGTTGGCCCAGCCCGGAGAGTGGAACCAATGAGGTTTCACGTCATGCAGGCGGAAGCCGGTGCGCTTACGGACGAAATCGGCGACGTCGGACACCCGCTGGTACATCAAACCCATCAGGCCGGACGCGTGGCTGTCGATGGGCGAACCCAGCACGATGGCGTTGCGGATGTGCTGGTCGCGGCTGAGGGCAGAATAGAACAGCGTGAACATGCCGCCCAGGCTCCAGCCGTGCAACGACAGCTCCTGCTCACCGCTGTGTTCCCGCACCCGGTTCAGGTATGCCGGCAGTAACTCCGCCACGTAGGTGTGCAGGTTGTAGTGACTGTGCTGGCGCGTGGGTACGCCCCAGTCGATCAGGTACACCTCAAACCCCTTGGCCCGCAGGAACCGCACCAGACTACGCTGGGGGAACAGGTCGTAGATCAGCATGTTCACCGC
>NZ_DELU01000016.1:23629-24733 GCF_002352785.1 Marinobacter sp. UBA2688 | reverse complement strand
TAGATCAGCATGTTCACCGCCAGTGGCGGCACGATTACGATGGGCGTCTTGTGGGGCGTGCGCTCCACATCAATCATCTCGCCATCCAGCTCGATAAAATCCTCGGCCAGCGGCGGGTAGTATCGCAGGCTCACCAGCCCATCGGTGTACAAGGTCTCGAACGGTGTCTGCCCTGCCTGCACCAGGCTGGCGGCCCGGAATACGCGGTCGAAGGCGTTACCGGCGTATAGTGCCGTCTGGCGGGTTATTCCCGAGGCTTTGTTGAAAGCGTAGCTGAGCGGGTCGGGCATAGAGGTTTCCATAAGGTTTATGTCGAGAACAGGTTCGGAATAAGACTAGACTACCTATACAGATCGGAACTATGGCAAGAACGTCCACCACTAATGGCAAACCGGTCACTTCAGGCCACTGCCCAAACCTGCCAACCATTGGTATCATTCAGCCATCTTAAAAAACCAACAACAGGACCACCATGCTCAGCTTCCTGCCAGCTCCCGTTATCGGCGTCATCAGTTCCATCCTCCTGGGGCTGAATACCCTGTTCTGGTGCCTGCTTCTCTACATCCCGGCGATATTGAAGCTGATTATTCCCCACACCGGTTTCCGGGTTCTGTGCACCAAAGTTATTATCTGGATCGCCGAAGCCTGGGTTGCCTGCAACACCGGCTGGATGAAACTTACCCAAGGCACGGAATGGACCGTCCACGGCGACGAAAAGCTCAAGCGGGAAAGCTGGTACCTGGTGTTGAGCAACCATCAAAGCTGGGTCGACATCTTCGCCATGCAGCGGGTGTTCAACCACCGTGCACCGTTTCTGAAGTTCTTCCTCAAGCAACAACTGATCTGGGTGCCGGTCATAGGGTTGGCCTGGTGGGGGCTGGATTTCCCGTTTATGAAACGCTACACCCGTGAGTACCTGATCAAGCACCCTGAAAAGCGCGGTGAAGATCTTAAAGCGACCCGTACGGCCTGTGAGAAGTTCCGCTACACCCCGGTGAGCGTGATGAATTTCGTTGAAGGCACGCGCTTTACCCAGGCCAAACACGACAAGCAGAAATCAAAATACACCCACCTGCTGACGCCCAAGGCCGGTGGCGTGGCCTT
>NZ_DELU01000016.1:21016-23555 GCF_002352785.1 Marinobacter sp. UBA2688 | reverse complement strand
CCCAAGGCCGGTGGCGTGGCCTTTGTGCTGGATGCCATGGGCGACTCCATCGAAACACTGGTGGATGTCACGATTGCCTATCCAGGGGGCGCTCCAACATTCTGGGATTTCATGTGTGGAAGGGTGAGTAAAGTCGGCATGGAGATCGACACAGTTACCATCCCGGCGCACCTGAAGGGCCGGGATTATGCCACTGATGCAGAGCACCGAAAAAACGTGAAGAACTGGCTGGCAGAGCAGTGGCGTGCCAAAGATGAGCGGCTGACGCGTATGCTCTCCAGCCGCTCTGCTGATAATACCTACTGAGACGAGGCAAGGGCCGTCGCGAACTCAGGATAAATCTGGCTGGTCGCTTGGATGACGTCGCTGAAGTTTGGGTCTGATCCGTACTCTGATTTCAGGTATCGGGCCATGTCAGTCAGTGACCGGAAACTCATGTCGGACGTTGCTCTGACATACTCCCATCCGCCGATGCTCTCAATGGCGGTACTGCGACCAACGTCCTTGCCGACCTTTGAGCCGACCATGCCGCCGATAAAGCTTCCAAACGGCACGGATTCAAGGGCTTTGTTGGCGGCATAGGCGCCCGCCACTGCTCCTACCGCACTGCCGGCGGTGGCGCCAATATTGGCATTCAAGGCCTTGTTCACCCATTCGGCGGTTACACGGTCGCTGGTGTAAGGGCTCATGAAGTTGCCGGTATTGTCGTGGATGACCAGGCTTTTCCTCGCTTTGGCTTCGGCCTTGTGTTTCAAGTCAGCTTGACGTTGCTTGACCAGAAGGAAATCGCTTTGTGTGGCTAAGGCGCGTTGAAGTGTCACCTCCCGGGGTTCGCTATTGGCGGCATTCAGCAAGGTTAACTGGAGCTCCGTGCCTGGTGTTCCGCGAATCAGCCACACGAGCTGACTGAGTTTGAGATTATCCACCGGATACGGTTTTCCATCCAGAGTCGGGCGGATGGCGATAATCTGATCACCAACGGCCAGTTGTTCACTGGTCGCTGCCGGGCCGTTCGGCGTCAGCCACGAAACAAAGAAGCCTTCCTCTGTTTTTTCCAACGAAGCGCCGATAAGACCGTCGCCGGGTTTGTCTGCTTCCGGAATAGGATGGCTGCTGACGTCTGACGGTAAGAACTGACCAATGTCGTCCTGACACCACCATGTATAGGCAAACGATTCGGGGCGCACCGTTACGGCTGCCTGTTCCGGGTAGATTTTTATCTGCTCTCCCGCCGAGTCCAATCGAACGCACTGCGTCAGACCGGCCCAAAACAGTTGGTTACTCGACATGAGCGCGGGATCGGTGGGCGTCTCAGGTTTACTGGCGCAGCCACCCAGCGCAACGACGATGGGAAGCAGGAGCAAGGTAGGCTTCAATTGGAACGTCATGAAACAACAGTCCTTCTCAGGTTAGGTCGGGTATTGAGCGTTAGCGGGCAACGCTTGCCAGGGTTTGGAGTGCGAGTTCCCCTCCGATTTCATCCAGCGTGAACGTGTGCTCCACTTTCTGGAAACCATGGTCGGTTGCTTTCCATTGACGAGCCTTGTCCTTCTCGGGAGGGACACCGTTGGAACTCAACATGGCGCGAATCGAACCGTTGTGAACGTCCAGTACTTCAATTTCGAACCGGTCATCGGCGATTCGGCGGAATACCAATAGCATGTCAGCGTGTTCACCCAGTGCTCGCATCTCGAGACGGCGTTGATCCGGCGACAGGCGTGAGAAATCGCCGGTTTCCAGGGCATTGTCGGTGATGCGCATGATCGCATTTCGGTCCACCACGGTGACGCCGGCTTCTGTCAGTTGGCTGACCAGACCGCTCTGCAGTTCAAAGGCGGGGCTTGCCGGGCCAGTCGTTCGGTTCGAGCGGTACTCTCCCTGCGCAGCGATCTGGCTTTGCCCCTGCAGGTCGACGTTGCCGTCCGGAACGTTGCCTTTCAGCGAGCCCCGAGCGGATACTACGCCCCGGGTGCTACTGCGCCAGTCACTAACCTGATCGTCAAACGCCCGGTTCCAGAACACGGCCACTCTGGGCGTGTTGCCGTCAAACGCTGCGTGGAAACGATCGAGTATCGCCTCCTCACTTTCCAGGCGTTGGGGGGCCGAGCGCTCATTTTGTAGATCGCTATCGGTCAACGGCTTCTGCGCCGGCGCCATCATCGGTGCCGCTTCATGACTCTGGCTGGCGGCCAGGCTGAAGCCCGGTACGAGCGCACAGAATACAATGGCGAGATGTTTCATCAGTTCAGCTCCCGTACTTCCACGCGGTACTGCAGAGGCTGCGCGGTGGTAGACAGTTCGCGGTAAGTAGAGAGGCTGTTGGCAGGTACGGTGGTTCGTTGCCAGGTAGGCTTCACATCAGTCGGTACGCCATCCTGATCGAAGAACTGGGTTCGGGCTTCAACCTGATAGTCATAATCGGTGTGGTTACGCAGGACGGCGTATACCTCGGTTGTGCCCGTCGCGGTTGCACGCTGACCATGCTGAACCACCGACAACCGATAGCGCTCACCGTCGCCGAACAGGCCGCCAGACCAGG
>NZ_DELU01000016.1:20409-20929 GCF_002352785.1 Marinobacter sp. UBA2688 | reverse complement strand
GCGCTTCAGATTATAGTCGCTGAATACCACGGAATTCATGGTGACTGGCGCCGTGCGCTCAGTCAGATCGGTGCTGTCAGAGGGCAGGCTGGTACAGCCCACCAGCAGACCGAGCCCCATGGTTGCTGCGGTCAATGTTTTAACGAGAGGGTTCATTGAGTTTCTCCTGGGTTCGGGCGACGGGAGGTGGCAAAGGCCAGGCCCGCCCCGCGACCATCAAAATGGAATGAGGTTGAGTCAGTGAGCCCTGGGATAGGCTGATCGTACTGATCGAGGAAGCGAACGACGACTGGCTCCCCCTCGGCAGCGGTCACCGGTATGACATGAATGGTGTCTGGCAGTCCGGCCCAATAGCGTATGTCGGCACGGGTATTGGCGGAGGCTGACAGACCATCTGCGGCCACGCTGATCAGGCTCACAGCAGCGAAACCGGCACCCAGTGCACCACCGGCCGCGGCACTGGCACCCGCCAGTATGCTGTCCTGACTGACCGTGCTCAGGGTCGAGCCGACGGCTCGGG
>NZ_DELU01000016.1:14007-20304 GCF_002352785.1 Marinobacter sp. UBA2688 | reverse complement strand
ATTTTCCTTGAACTGGATCTGACCTTCCACGATACGGTCGATGGCGCGTCCACCCCGGGTTGAGGCCTGGAAAAAGACATCTTCCATGGGGTAAACCGACGACCACTCTTCGCCATTCCTGACTTCGGCGCCAACATCCCGGAAGTTCTTGCCCCGTCGATACACCAACTGATAGTGACCAACGCCGTCACCAAGTTTGCGGGGCGATTTACCGGTTTCGACAATCAGCAGAGCATTGTCGTTGGCCCCAGGAATGGGGGCATCTGGCCGGTAAAGCTTGAGCTCTTCAAAATGCTCTGCGGCCAGTTGGTCACTGCCCATTTTCTGTGCGGACCAGCCAGCAAGGTATAACAGCAGTGCGAAATCCGTGCTGTTCTGTTCTTCCTCTGCAAAGGCATCCTGCAACAGGCCGGCCAGAAAACTGGCGCGGGCGTTGCCATAGTCGCCGTCTTCCAGGTAGATCAGGCCGAGGTAAAAATACACCATGGCCCGTTCGTAGGGTTCGCCTTTGAAGTCTTTCTCCGCTTCCTCGTACCAGATGCTTCGTGCCTTTCTGGCGGCCTCGGAATCGGCATAGACATTCTCGATCTCAAGCCGGGCCTGGGTCAGCGTGTTCTTCGCCTCGTCCCGATAGCCGGCCCGGTAGGCTTTGACCCCGATTTCCATCAGGTTCAGCACCTTGTTGCGAGGACCCTCTTCAAACAGGTTCTGGAAGTCAGCACGCAGAGCGGCAGGCTTGCTGTTGATCAGGCTTTGTTCAGCAGGTGCAAGCGCGGCCCGGTCATAGACCTTGGGGCCAGACGCGCAGCCAGCGATCGCGCCGGCAAGAATCGTGGCCAGCGCAGGCTTTAACAATCGCTTATCGATAGACCACATTGTCCTTGGCCGCCTTTCTCATTTCATAGAGTCCGCTCCACACGATGGTGCCCAGTTCAAGATCGACCATTTCGAAGCTGATCTGGCTGTAGCGGGATTGGGTTCCGGTGTCGCGGTCGATGGCGTCCAGCGACGTGATACGGCCACCCATGCGGAAATCGGCACCGGCCTGCGCGGCAGTCTGGCGGATCGTACCGCCGTCGACGGCGCCGTCACGCTTCAGGTCGCGCTCTTTCTGGACCATGTCGGAGAAGTGGCGACCCACAAAAACCATGCGGCCGTTGGCGGCTCGATTCAGTTCGATGCGCAGGCGGTCGGTGAGCATGTTGGTGTTGACCACCGAGGTGCTCTCGTTCTTGATGTACTCGTTGTCGATGATAATGCGAGGCGGTGTAGAGCGACCGGTCAGCATCGGGTTGGCCAGCATATCCCGCATCATCTGGTCGGTGACGGCAACAACGTCCTGGCTTTCGATACCAACGCCGCCAACTCGGCCAGTGCTGGAAACATCTTCGTAGACCGTGGGTTTACCTTTGACGTTCTCGATGTTTCCGGCGCATCCGGACAGAACCAGAGTCGCCGTTGCCAGGGCGCAAGCCGTTGTGAGTGCAGTTTTTCTAAGCATTCCATTCTCCATTTGATGTTAGCGGACTTGCGCGAGGGTCTCGGCCAGTTCGGGATAGATCTGTCGGGTGGCATCCATGGCATCAGCAAAGTTGCCGGTATGGCCGTATTTTGCCTTCAGATAGCGAGCCATGGACGATATATCGTCAAAGCTGCGGTCGGAAGTGCTGCGAATAGCTTCCCAGCCGCCGGACGCGCTGATAGCGGTTTCACGGCCAATGCTCTTGCCGACTTCGGCGCCAACAGTACCGCCCAGGAACCCCCCAACAAACGGCACCTGTTCGAGAGCTTTTTCACCCAGATACGCACCGGCTGCTGCACCGACGCCGGTGCCAACGGTTGACCCGATGTTGGCGTTAATGGCGGAGTTGACCCACTCGGCCAGCACGTCGTCGCTGGTGTAGGGGCTCATGTATTTGCCTTGATTGTCCTTGCGCACCAGTTGTTCGAGGAGCTCTTCCTGGGTTGGAATCCGGATGTTGCCGTTTTCGTCACGGAGTTTGCCGGTATTCGCCGCAGCCAATAACTGGGCCGATGGGGCCTCATTAGTCATGCGATCCACCAACCCCTCGGGGAGGCCAGCGTCCTTGAGCACTTGGTGGTGAGCCCGGGTCATTCCCGTGTAGTAGCCGGATTGAATGGGCTGATTTGGGTAGGCGTTGAGCATCTGCACCAGCAGTTGATCTGCGTCGACGCCCTGCGCCAATCTGGTTTCCAGGTCGATGCCACGCAGACTATCAGGGCCGATCATCCACGCTTGATAGCGAACCGGCAGGAGATCGGTGTAACCGGGTATATTGCTGTTGGCAGCATGGTAAGCGAGGGTGTCGGTTTCAGGGGCTTGATCGATCAGCTGCAGGATGGCAGAAGGCCGGTAAACGGAGTTTGCGCCGGGACCGGTTAGGTAGGCTGCAATTTCTTCGGTGGTTTGGGGATTAAACTGCTCGAATTCGGTGCGCTGCTGATCGATAGTGGCCAGAACGTTGTCCCTGTGATAGTCAGCAACGTAGGCTTCGGCGACGGATTTCTCTTCTTCCTTATCGCCCAGTGTACCCAGAAACATCATCGGCGTCGGAAAGTAAACAGAGAAATAGCCGTCGATAGAGTAATCGACACGGCTTTCCAGCAGCGTTTCTCCCTGCCAGGTCAGAGAGAAGACGTCTGCATAAGGTGTTTCGTCCTTGATGGGGACCAGCGTCAGCGTCAAGATGTAGCCAAGAAAGCTCAAACCATTTAAATCGGGTGTTCCAGCCATTTCAGTTGTGCGGGTTACGACAACCTCAGGGACATCAGCGGATTCCGGAACCAGCCAATCAGGACGTTCGTCTCCGACAACGGTGAAGGGGACTGTCCCGGTGCTATAGGATGACGAGGTGGGGGCACTCACACTGTCGGGATCAAATCTGTAGGTTTGGCAGCCCGTAAGCAGGGTTGCCAGAGACAGGCCAAGGAGTGATACGCCTGCCCGTTTGATCGAGGACCGTTTTACCTTTGAGGTGGAACGAGAAGGACTTAATGTCATCCCTGATACCTTATATGTGTTGATTTAGAGGTGGTGTCGATAACAACGACACTCTGTTAACAGGGTAACTGTATAAACAATTTTTAATGACAGTGTTAGGCTCGGAAGGTCGCGAGGCAGGGGATCGAGTTAGAAATACGTCGCGGAAAACAAAGAGTCCGTTGCGTAAGCTATTAAAGCATAAGCCTCTTTTTGGAAAAGAGGCATGAAATATATAGAAATGCAAAAATTTGCAAGATAATGTTAGCCCGCCTTGAAGGAAGGTGGTTGGCGGGATCAGTGACAGGCCAAGGACGAACGCTTATGAAGATGCTCGGACAGAACTAATTGCTATCCTCGTCTCCGATTTCGTCCGGGTGCTCTTTCTTGTAGCGCTCCCACTCTTCCCAGTCATGGGGTGTGCCAGCATGAGGGCGCTTCAAGTGCTTTGCGTGCTCCATTGCATTGTGGCGCAGGCTGTGGTCGCGCTCCTCTTCTTCCTCTTCGAAGCCGTACTTCTTCAGGAACTCGGTTGGGCTGATAGGCATCCGGATTCACCTCCGTAACGAATAAGTGCCCGCTTATTCACTAAGATGGCGCTCCGGAGCCGGATTTTCAAGCCTCGTCGGTGTTCGCGGGCTCGCGGCCTTCAGTCGGCGCATCCACCAGATTGAACTGGATCTGTTTTCTTTCGTCGTCGACGCCGGAGAAGGTCACAGTCACGGGTTGTTCCAACTGGAACGTACGGCCGTTTTTGTTGTGAATCAAGCGCAACGTAACGGGATCGAAGCTGAACTTACCTTCAAGTGTCTTGCAGCTCACGAACCCTTCCAGGCCGTTGGCGTCCAGCCGTACAAAGAACCCAGCAGGCGTTGTGCGGCTGATCACGCCAGTCATCAAGTCCTCGCCAAGGGTTTTCGCAAAATCGCTCTTGAGCCAGTTTTCAAGGCTGTTGGCTGCTTGGCGGGCGCGGATCTGGGTCTGTTGCAGTTCGGCCAGTTGGTCATCGTTGAGCTCGTTCAGCGATTCCTGCCACAGGATCGACTTGATCAGCCGATGCACGTGGAAGTCGCTGAACTTGCGAAGTGGCGACGTGAACGTGGTGTAGGCGGCCAGCCCCATGCCCTGGTGGGGGGCGGGCGTGAACGACAGCTCGGCGCGGGCAAGCTGGCGGGAAATAATGGCTTTGACAGGAACCTCTGCGTCCAGCCCGTCGGTCTGCTTCATCAGGTCGCGGAAGCCTGCGGCGCTGGTGGCGTCGATATCGGCGAGCTGTGGGGCATAGCCTTCCAGCAAGGCGCGGACGTTGTCGGTGCGGTCGTCCCGCAAACCGGGATGCTGGATAAACAGCCCCTTGTCACGTTGCCCCAGGAAGTCGGCCGCGCAGCGGTTGGCGGCGATCATGCATTCTTCCACCAGGCGATGGGCCTCGTTCTGAACGGAGGGCTCGATCAGCCGTATCCGGCGATTCTCGTCCAGGCGCAGCCGGAATTCGGGGCGGTCACCGTTCACCAGTGCGTGCTCGTTTCGCCATTTGCGCAGAGCGGTGGCGATCTGGTGGAGCTGGTCGAGGCTGTTGGAAACGGTATCCGGAAGCGCCTTGATATCGTCGTCTTCCCGGCCTTCGATCAGGTTGGAGACCAGTTCATAACTGAGTTTGCCGTGGGAGCGAATCACTGCCTGATGAAATTGATAGTCGCCGAGGCTGCCATCGTTGTTCACCTGAAGGTCGCAGACCAGTGCCAGGCGCTTGGTGTCCGGCATTAACGAACACAGGCGGGTACTGAGGGTATCCGGCAGCATGGGTAGTGGTTCGCCGGGAAAATAGATGGCGGTGGCGCGGCGAAAGGCCTCCTGCTCGGCAGGGCTGCCCGGCTCGATAACAGCCGTCGGGTCAGCAATGGCAATGGACAGTTTCCAGCCAGTGGCGTTGGGCTCTGCCAGCAGGGCATCGTCCATGTCTTGGGTGCCGGGGCTGTCGATGGTCACATAGGGCTGGTCGGTGCGATCATCCCGGCCTTCGCTTTTTGCGTCAACGGTTGATTCATCCAGCGCACTGGCCTGTTTCTGCACGGCGTCGGACCAGGTGTCTGGCAGGTGGAAGGTGGCAACGGTGAGAGCGCGCTCGATGCCGGTATCACCGGCTTTGCCGAGGACCTTCAGGATCTTTGCCTGGCCTTTGCCATCCTTGATCGGATGTTTGTGAATCTGGCAGTAGATGTAATCGTCGGGCTCGGCACCCTGGCGTTCTTTCGGCGGTATGAAGATCCAGCGGTTGATGCCGGGGGTTTCCGGCACCACGAAGTGGCCTTTACCTTTCACCAGGTAGCGACCAACGAACGTGTCCAGACTGGTGTCCAGAAGCTCGTCGATCATGCCCTGGGTCTTGCCCTTGTCGCCCTCTTCCTCGGTGATCTTGACGCGGTCACCGGGCAGCACTTTCTGCATTTCTTCCGGTGGCAGGAAGACGTCTCGCCCCTCATCCAGCGCAACAAAGCCGAAACGCCCATTGGTGGCTTTGACGGTACCCGGAAAGACAACCTTGTTTTCCTCGATATTGGTTTTCAGCTGGCGCAACTGGCTGAGGGCGTCGGCATTGAGCATGAACAGAACCTGGCTGGATAAAATTTGAGTGTCGCTGCGGAGTATACCGGTTATGGCGGTATGAGTCAGACCATGTTACGCGGGGTTAATTTCCTGGCCTGATCCATCCGTGATAAGCACTTTATTCCGCCCCTGCTGTTTCACACGGTAAAGCGCCTGATCAGCCTGTCGCAGAATGGTGTCAACGTCGTCACCGGGCTGGCAGAGGTACCCGCCCACGCTAACGGTCACCGGCGTGCCGGTGCGAATGCTGTCCCTTTCGATGGTTTCGCGTATCCGTGCGGCAATCTGGCACAGCGTATCTTCATCGCAGGGCGAGAGCACCACCACGAATTCGTCGCCGCCCCAGCGGCCGGGGTGGTCGTAGGGCCGCACGCCGGCCTTGAGCCACAGTGCCACGCGGCAGAGAATGTCGTCACCGGCCTGATGGCCAAGCTCGTCGTTGATGGCCTTGAAGTGGTCAATGTCCAGCCAGATCAGACCAAAGCCCGTGTTCTGTCGTTTTGCCCGCTGTATTTCTTCATCCAGGGCTTCGTCCAGACCACGGCGGTTCTTCAGCCCGGTAAGGGCGTCAACACGCGCCAGCCTGTTCAGCTCGTCAGTACGTTGCGCAACCTTCCGTTCCAGTTCGCGGGTTGAATGCTCGAGGGTGTCGGTCATTGTCTCGAAATGACTGGCAAGCCGGCCGATCT
>NZ_DELU01000016.1:11787-13912 GCF_002352785.1 Marinobacter sp. UBA2688 | reverse complement strand
GTTGTCCGGTTTTTCCAGGTGCGGAAGCGCAAAGCTGCCACCCCGAACCTTCTCAACCGCACTCTCAAGGCTGACGAGGGGTTTGAGGATGCGCGAACGGATGATCAGATGGAACAGGATCAGGGTGACCAGCAAACTGGTCAGGAACACGGCAACCAGAGGCCATAGGTAACTGCGGGGCAGGAGCGTTTCAAGATCCAGCAGGGTGATCTCGAACCAGCCGATGGCAGGCAGGAAGGCCACGCCAGCCAGGTGTTTTCGGCCGTCCACGGTCACAAAGCTGCTCTCCACGGCACCGGTGGCGCCGCCCCGGTTTTTCAGAAGTTGCAGCATGCCGAGCACCTTCTGCTTGTCTTCCGGGTTATCAAACAGCAGGTCGACGGTGCTTTTCTGGCCTTCGGGTTTGATGATGCTGGCAAAGTCGATGTAGTTGCGATCGCGGTAGAGCTGTATCGCGCCGTTGTAGTCCACGAACAGGGTGGTGATCCCCTCCTGGTCAATATCCACGATATCCTGCAGGAACGCGTCCAGGTCCAGGCCGGTACCGACCATGCCGACGATGCGATCTTCCTCATCCCGCATCAGCACGTCGATCCAGAGTTTGGTCACACCGAGCTCGGTATCGGGGTTTACGTTCAGATGAAAGTTGCGGCCTTCCTCAATCAGTTGGAAGAACCAGGCATCTTCGGGTTTGTCGGGGTCCAGGATGTAGCGGAACTGATCATTCGCAAATTCGTTGTTGGCATTGTTGTAGTAGTAGCGGCGGGAATCACGGAGGGCGACGAAATAACTGTTGTCGCGGAAATTGCTCCGGAAGCTTTCCATTTCGCGTATGGCGTCGCTTTGTAACGCCTTATCTTCCGGTGAGGTAGCCCAGTTGACCAGCGTGGAGGAGTCGGCCATCTGGCGGGCGAGCCCGATTTCCCGTTCCAGGGATTGCAGCAGGCGGGCGCTGTCATAGCGCACCTGTATTTCGGCAACCTGCTGCCCCCAGCGCTCGATGATGTCGTCTGAAAGCTCACGATACGCGAGCCAGGAGGCGACTGAGGCGATGATCATCAGAGCCGCTGCCAGGCCCAGTAGTCGGGTTTTCAGGCTCAAAAGCTTTCCTTATGCACAGTCTGGATCTATCTGGAAGGTATGATAGAGCAGGCATGGCAAAGTGTGTAGGAAAACTAGTTGTGTTCTGCGAAGACTTTGGTCTGGCCGCTGTCGTTGAACATCAACACCTGATAGTGGTCCTTGCGGCCCCCCACTTCCATGCCGGGTGAGCCAGCCGGCATGCCGGGCACCGACAGACCCTTTGCTTTCGGGGCCTGGGCGATCAACCGGTGAATGTCGTTGGCGGGCACATGACCTTCAATCACATAGTCGCCAACAAACGCGGTGTGGCAACTGGCGAGTGACGGTGTCAGGCCGGCGTCGATCTTTATCGGATTCAGGTTATTGGTTTCAGTGACTTCCACCTTGAAACCATTTTCCTTCAGGTGGTCCACCCAATCCGTGCAGCAACCGCAGGTCGGTGACTTGTAGACATGGATGTCTTTCAGCCCGTCTTCGGCCTGTAACTGACCGCTCAAGCCGACGGTTGCGACGAGGCCAAGGGCCAACAGTTGTTTTTTCATGATGTTACCTCAATGATGATGGCTGTGATCGTGGTTTGGTTCTCCGCCGCCAGAGGGTGACAACCAGAACCACCAGACGATGGCGGCCATCAGGATCAGTCCTCCGGCATTGACCAGAAGTGCGTTCATTGGTTCCCCTCCTTGCCTGCGTTACTGGTGGTTTTGAACAGTCGCAGCCGGTTGGCGTTGGTAACGACCGTGACCGACGACAGCGACATCGCGGCGCCGGCCAGTATCGGGCTCATCAGAATCCCCCACACTGGGTAAAGCAGTCCGGCCGCGACGGGTATGCCCAACGAGTTGTAGGCAAAGGCGCCGAACAGGTTCTGATGGATGTTGCGTACCGTGGCCCGGGATATCTCAATGGCGTCGGCAACGCCGTGGAGAGAGCCCCGCATCAGCGTAATACCGGCGCTTTCAATGGCGACATCGGTGCCGGTGCCAATGGCAAAGCCAACGTCCGCCGCTGCAAGGGCAGGCGCATCGTTGATGCCGTCGCC
>NZ_DELU01000016.1:11344-11717 GCF_002352785.1 Marinobacter sp. UBA2688 | reverse complement strand
GGCGCATCGTTGATGCCGTCGCCTACCATTGCCACGGTATAACCTTTGCCCCGCATCTCGCTGACGATGGTGGCCTTGTCTTCCGGCAGAACTTCAGCGCGGTAATCGTCGATCCCGGTTTTCTCGGCAATGGCCCTGGCGGTGCCGTCGACGTCGCCAGTCACCATCATCACCCGGATGCCGGCGTCGTGCAGTCGCCGTATGGCGGCTTCCGAATCCTGTTTCACCGCATCGGCGACGCCGACCACTCCCAGCGCCTGATTGCCCAGGGCCAGGAACAGTGGGGTTCCGGCCTCGGCGGTGATGGCATTGGCCTCCTCCTGCAGTTCGGCCAGATCAATGTTCTCGCTCTCCAGCCAGCGGCGGTTGCCCA
>NZ_DELU01000016.1:10870-11277 GCF_002352785.1 Marinobacter sp. UBA2688 | reverse complement strand
TCCAGCCAGCGGCGGTTGCCCAGGCGCGCGGTTTGTCCATCCAGCTCGCCCTGCACGCCTTTGCCGTTGAGGGCTTCGAAGCGGGTGACATTGTCCGGCGTTGCCCCTTGGTCCTTCGCCTTCGCCATAATGGCTTCGGCCAACGGGTGCTCCGAGTGTTGTTCCAGACCGGCGGCCAGGGCCAGCAACCTGCCGGTATCGCCGTCGGTGGCATGGAAACGGGTGACGGCCGGGTGACCCTCGGTAATGGTGCCAGTCTTGTCCAGGATCACCAGATCCAGCTTGCCGGCCGTCTGCAGGGCGTCCCCCTGGCGAATCAGTGCGCCGTATTCGGCCGCCTTGCCGACGCCCACCATCACTGACATAGGCGTGGCAAGCCCAAGGGCACAGGGGCAGGCGATGATCAG
>NZ_DELU01000016.1:10141-10814 GCF_002352785.1 Marinobacter sp. UBA2688 | reverse complement strand
CAGGGGCAGGCGATGATCAGAACTGTTGTCGCGGCCACCATCATGTGAACCACGGCCGGTTCCGGCCCGACGTTGTACCAGACCAGTGCCGATACCACGGCAATCAGCATCACGCTGGGTACGAAAATCGAGGAAATCCTGTCTGCCAGGCGGCCGATAGCGGGCTTGGAGCCCTGGGCCTTTTTCACCAGACGGATGATTTGTGCGAGGGCAGTTTCGCTGCCCACGCGGGTGGCCTTGTAGATAATGGAGCCATGGGTGTTGATGGTGCCGGCGGACACTTCGTCGCCCTCGCCCTTGCTGACAGGCATGGGCTCGCCGGTGAGCATGCTTTCATCAACGCGGGTGCTGCCTTCGGTAATCTCCCCGTCCACCGGGAGTTTTTCACCCGGACGAACGCGGATATGATCACCCGCCCGAACCTGTTCCACCGGCAGATCTTGCTCCTCGCCATCACGGATTACGCGGGCGGTTTTTGCTCGCAGGTCCAACAGCCGACGCACGGCTTCCGAGGTCTTGCCCTTGGCGCGAAGCTCCAGTGCCTGCCCCAGATTGATCAGGCCGATAATCATCGCTGACGCCTCAAAATACACGTGCCGTGCCATTTCCGGCAGTGCATCCGGGATGCTGGCTACCGTCATGGAATAGACCCAGGCAGTGCCGGTCCCCAAGG
>NZ_DELU01000016.1:9019-10043 GCF_002352785.1 Marinobacter sp. UBA2688 | reverse complement strand
GATCAGCGTATCCATGTTGGCATTGTGGTGCCGGAACGCTTTCCACGCGCCGGAGAAAAAGTGACCACCGGTGACGGTCATGACGCCCAGGGTGACCACGCCAAGGGTCAGCCAGATCAGTTGGTTCTCGCTGGTCACCATCATGGTGCCGAAACCCATGCCCCAGATCATCAGGCCGAGACCGAGTCCCAGACTGACAGCCATCTTCACCAGCAGGGTCTTGTACTGCTTACGATCCTCCTCCTGCTTGCGGTCGTCCGCCGCGTCAGGGTCTTCGATTTGGCTGGCTCCATAGCCGGAGCTTTCCACCGCCCTGATCAGAGCCTGAGGGTCCGCATGCCCGGTTGCTGTGGCAGTTCGGTCAGCCAGGTTCATGTGAGCGCCGGTGATGCCGTCCACCGACTTCAGGGCGCTCTCAATCGTATTCACGCAGGAGGCACAGTTGGCGCCGGTAACGGCCAGTTGAATCTGGCCGTCGTTCAAATCGGTTTTCTCATTCATCGAGCCTTACTCCTTCCAACCGTCGTCCGGCAGGGATTCATCCCAATGTTCAATCAGCCTGCAAATCGTGTGTCCGTCCGGTGTGCCGTCCGGCATATCCTGCCAGGCGGACAGCGCGGCGGTCATACGACTACGCAGTTGCTGTAACTCGGCAATCTCACGCTCCACTTCCACCAGCCGCTGCTGGAACACGTCCCGCACCATGGGGCAGGGCGAATGATGATCATCTGCCTGCTCCAGAATCTGTCGTATTTCCGGCAGTGAGAACCCGAGCTGCCGGGCTTTGCGGGCAAATCGTAACCGCCGCAGGTCTTCGGAATCGTATTGCTGGTAGTTGTTGTCCGGGTTCCGCGTGGGCTTCAGCAACCCCTCACGGGTATAAAACCGAACGGTGTCCGGGTTAACCCCGGCGCCAATAGCGATCTCTTTGACTTTCATAACGTTGCCGGCCATCCCGAACGTCGAACAAGTGAGTGGAAGGTATCTGTTTCCAAAACTGTGCGGAGCCCAAGCGTCACATGGA
>NZ_DELU01000016.1:8461-8909 GCF_002352785.1 Marinobacter sp. UBA2688 | reverse complement strand
GCCGCAGGAGCGTGTTTTGGAAACAGATACCTTTCAATCACGAACAGGCACCCAATGTCGGGTACCACCAGGCATTGCATTAGGAATAGACTAAAACCTATGAGCTACTCACAGGTCAAAGGTTTTTCAGGAAGAGTTTTTAGCGCGCAGGAAAGTGCCACAGGCTTTGCACTGGTCCGGGGCCATCAGCTTGGCCTGCCAGCCAATCTTCTGCTCACAGGCGGGACATGCAAGACGCAGTTGCAGAATGATAATGGGGGTAACTAAAGCGGCAATCAGAAGTCCCAGCGGCCCCCAGCTGTCGCCACTGGACAGCCCGAGCTGGCTACTGAAGACCAGAACAATGACCAGCGAGAAGAACGCGAAAATAAAGTAACGCTTGTTCCAGGCTTCCCACCGTCGCAGACGGACATCCTGTTCCGCCGTCAGATACTTTGAACTCATGAGG
>NZ_DELU01000016.1:8151-8327 GCF_002352785.1 Marinobacter sp. UBA2688 | reverse complement strand
TCAGATACTTTGAACTCATGAGGCCACACCTTGAAAATGAATACGGCAATAGTGGTGAATTGCGGCACTCATTTCAATCAGCTACCAACCGGCGTGTCGATATCCAGCAAACCAGCAGTCAGCGCTCGCTCCAGTTCGCCTGCCGGAATCGGGCGGCTGATCAGGTAACCCTGAAT
>NZ_DELU01000016.1:5369-8017 GCF_002352785.1 Marinobacter sp. UBA2688 | reverse complement strand
CGGCTGATCAGGTAACCCTGAATCAGATCGCAGCGGTGATTCTTGAGGAAAGTCAGCTGCTCATGGGTTTCCACGCCCTCCGCCACCACCTGGATACCCAGGTTATGGGCCAGGTTAATCACCGCGCGGGTAATCACTGCGTCGTCGTGGCGCTCGGTAACGTCGGTAATGAAGGAGCGGTCGATCTTCAGCAGGTCCACTGGGAAATCCCGCAGGTAACCCAGCGAAGAGTAACCCACGCCGAAGTCATCAATGGCCAGGTGCACGCCCAGCTTGTGTAGCTTGGTCAGCTGGTTCAGGTTGTGCTCGATATTCTGGATGAAGATCTCTTCGGTCAGCTCCACCTCCAGCCGGCTCGCGGGAACGCCATTGCTTTCCAGCGCTTCCTGGATATGGTCGACAATGCTTTCGTCATCCAGTTCGCGCCCAGAGAGATTCACCGCGATGCGCAGATGGGAGTAGGGGCCTTTCTGCCATTTCGCCAGTTGCCGACAGGCGGCCATGACCACCCAGCGCCCAATGTCGGTAATGCGACCGCTTTCCTCCGCCAGGGGAATGAAGTCCACTGGTGGCAACAGGCCACGGCGAGGATGCTGCCAGCGTATCAAAGCCTCCACGCTGTTGATGGACGAGTCGTTGAGATCCAGTTGCGGTTGGAAATAGAGCACGAACTCGTCGTTGGCCAGCGCGTGGTTAAGATCCTTGTCCAATTCCAGGCGCATGACCTCCCTGTCCTGCATGCCCTCGGTGTAGAACTGATAGGTGTTGCGGCCCTGTTCCTTGGCGCGGTAGAGCGCCACATCGGCATTGCGCAGCAAGGTATCGGCATCCAGGCCGCTTTGAGGATAGACAGCCACGCCCATAGTGGCAGTGATGCTATGTTCCTCACCCTGCACGGCAAACGGCTCTTCAAAGCATTGCTTGATCTGGCCCAGCAGATTGATTACATCATCAATGTTTTCAACATGCTGCTGGCACACCATGAACTCATCGCCGCCGGAATAGGCCACCATCACTTTCTCGTCGCTCAGGGCATTCAGGCGTTCAGCGACTTTGATGAGCAGTTCGTCGCCGAATTGATGGCCGAGAGAATCGTTGAGCGTCTGGAACCGGTCCAGGTCGATCATCACCAGCGCTGCCTGGCGCATCTGACGGTCAGCGATGCTTAGGGTGTGCGCCAGGTCTTCCATGAAAAAACGGCGATTGGCGAGGCCGGTCAGGGCGTCTGTCGTTTCCAGGCGAGCGAGATCCTTTTGCACCGCCTGACGTTGGCTGATTTCCGCATCCAGCTCCCGGCGGGTTTTCAGCAGTGCATGGTTGCGCTTGAGAGTCAGCTGTACCAGGAGTGTGGTAAGGCTGGTCAGCAGGCCCATGAACAGCATGACGATGAAGGTCACAAATGGCCAGCGGCTGCGTTGTTCCTCAACCCACGAGATGGAGGGGGTTACCGCCAGTGTCCAATCGAGTGTTGGCAGGTCAACATCCAGGGTGCGGGAGAACCTGGAGTCTGTTTCCATTGAATCGTTAAGCACGTAGGCGGGGTCACCTTTTTCCCGGATTTCGATGTGGAAGGAGGTCAGGGCGCGGTTGGAAAGCATGTAATTAGCCAGGGTTTCCATCCGGAACACTCCGGCAATAAAGCCGTTGTTGGCGTCACCGGTGGATATGGGCGCATAGATGACCATGCCCTTGCCGCCCTGCTTCAGATCAATGACGCCAGATATATCCAGATCACCGGTCATCTGTGCTTTCTGAAGCGAAGCACGCCGCTCCGGGGAGAAGGCCACATTGAAACCAATGGCGTCTTCGTTACCTTCGATCGGCACCATCCAGCGGATGACATAATCGCGGTCAATCCACTCGATCGCCTGGTAGACGCCAAAATCTGACAGGTATCGGCGGGCGTCTTGCTCCCAGATCTCTTTTGGCGTGTCCGGCAAGGCTTCAAATCGTTTCGCCATGCGGCTGATGGAGTTTGCGTGAACACGGAATTCCCGCTCCAGCCGCTTTGCCATCGAAGTGGCTTCGCTGCCGAGATTGGACTGGATTTGGGTGTGGTCCTGTTTTTCGATGCCGTACTGCAAAACCAGGGCGATTCCCAGAAACACCAGGAAAATCAGTGCCGGAAATGCCGGGTTCAGCAGTCCCCTCACGAACAGGGTTAGCGCCGATGCAGGTTTGTCCACAAAATGCTCCGGTTGATGAGGTGAGTGACTAACATATCGGCCGTATTCATCTAATTATGAGGGATAAACGCTATGATCTGTTACCAATTGCTGAATCCTTCCCTTCAGTGAAATTCCGAAAGCGCCATCCGGCAACGGATGGTGAATCGCTTGCTGCTCTTCGGTTGTCGGGTTTGCCAGGTCAACGATTCGGGGAGGGACCGGCTTTTTGTTGGCATCCATCAGTATCTCAATCCTGGGTTTGAGTTTTTTACCCGGGTGCACAGTCACGATCAGGGCCACTTCCCCGCTATTGAGCTCCACCAGTGTTCCAGGTGGATAAATACCCACCATGCGAATAAAGGCTTCTACCATGTCAGCATCGAACTGCCGGCCCCGATTGCGGTACAGCACGCGGATGGCATCAGACGCCGGAATTCCGTCTCGGTAACAGCGGTCACTGGTCATGGCGTCGAAGGCGTC
>NZ_DELU01000016.1:0-5275 GCF_002352785.1 Marinobacter sp. UBA2688 | reverse complement strand
TGGTCATGGCGTCGAAGGCGTCAACAATGGAGACCAGTCTCGCAAAGCGGCTGATCTGCCAGTCCTCCAGTTGCTGCGGATAGCCGCGGCCATCCATGCGCTCATGGTGGTGACGGGTCACGTCCCCGATAATCGGATCCAGCTTCGGGTCAGAGCTCAGCAGCTCATAGCCGAACGTCGTGTGCTGTTGCATGATCGCATATTCAGCCGGGCTCAGAGCGCCAGGTTTATTAAGAATTTCGTCAGGAACCTTAAGCTTGCCCAGGTCGTGAAGCAGTCCGCACATACCGGCAATTTCCAGGTCCTCGTCGGGCAGTCCCAGAAAGCGTGCGAAGGCAACGGTAAAGATGGCCACCCGCAAACAGTGTTCCGCGGTATAGGCGTCGCGGGACTTGATGCGGCTCATCCAGAACATTGCACTGGCGTTGGCTTTGATACTTTCCACGCATTCCCGGATAACCGGGCGGGCGTCTTGCAGGTTCAGATCATTGCCCCGTTCAATGGCAAGGGTGATCTGTTCCACGAATGCCTGGGTCTTGCCCCATACCTGGTTGGCGCGGGGGATCTCTTCCGCGAGGGAGCGGGTTTCCGGAAGTGGGGTAGCCGTGCGCTGTTTGTGACTGGTGACCCTTGCCAGGGCCTCAGCCAACACTTGCTCGTCGCCTTCAACCAGCGCCCATTCGCAGTACTGACGGAGTATGCGAGCCTGGTGGTCGTTCTCAAGAGTAAAACCCTGGAACAGTACGGGCACTTCGATCCAGGGTCGGTCCAGCTTGACGATGCGCATGCCGTAAGTCAGCAGATCGACGGGCAGACGGACGCGCTCAACTCTGGTTTGGGCGTCAGGGTCAAGCAAACCTGCCTGCGAACGGGCAATCGGTTTTCGTGAAGGTGGTGTGCTGGTTTTACGTCGGAACCACATGGCTCTGCCAGTCTTCTGATTGTCTGGCTAGATTATGGCAGAAGTGCTGTCTTCAGAACAGGCGGGGGATTTCCTGCTTGGGACACCGGTCCATGACCACTGATATGCCAGCGTTTTCCGCTCTTCGGGCCCCGGTTTCGTTGATCACACCAATCTGCATCCAGACAACCGGAATGCCCTTTTCAATGGCGGCATCGATAACAGGGTCGGTGTGGTTCGGTGCAAGGAACAGGTCGGCCATGTCGATTGTCCCGGGAACGGATGCAAGATCGGCGTAGACGGTTTCGCCCAATAGCGTCTTGCCAGTCAGCCGCGGGTTTACAGGGATCACCCGGTAGCCACGTCCCTGCAGGTAGGCCATTACTTCATGGCTGGGGCGGTGGGGTTTGTCACTGGCGCCCACGAGCGCAATCGTGCGGACGGTTTCCAGAATTTCGCGCAGTTGTTCAGGACTGTTTCGGGACATGCGATATCAACTCTTCAGGAATCCCGGTGTGCCTCAAGGCGAACGGACACCGACTCGGCATAGCGTAGCGCATGGGGTTTGTCGATTTCCACTGCCGCCCAGTGAACCGCTTCGTGCTCCATGACAATACTGAGCACCTCGTGGGTCAGCCGTTCCAGCAGGGCAAAACGGTTGCCGTCCACGTGGCCGATGATCTGCTTGGTAATCGTGCGGTAGTTCAGTGCCGCGCGAATGTCATTCTCGTTGATGGCGGCCGCGGCATCGTAGGTCAGGCAGACGTTGATCAGCACATCCTGCTGGTTGTTGATCTCTTCTTCCTTGATGCCGATATAGGCGCGCAGCAGCAAATCCTTGATGCGTACGGTTGCCTGGTGATTTCCGGTCACTGCAGTCATCTGGCCTCCTGGTCAACAATGGATGTTCAGCGATCCCGAATCAGGGTCAGGAACTCAGTGCGCGTGGCTTGTGACCTGCGGAACTGGCCCAGCATCATCGAGGTTTTCATGCGGGAATTCTGCTTTTCAACGCCACGCATCATCATGCACATGTGTTGGGCTTCAATAACCACAGCCACGCCCTTGGCGCCGGTCACCGCCTCAATGGCCTCGGCGATTTCGCGAGTCAGGTTTTCCTGGATCTGCAACCGGCGAGCGTACATGTCGACGATACGGGCAAACTTGGACAGGCCCAGCACCTTGCCATTGGGCAGGTAGGCAATGTGACATTTTCCGATGAACGGCAACATGTGATGCTCGCACATGCTGTACAGCTCAATGTCCTGAACCACGACCATTTCGTCCATGGCGGACTCGAAAACCGCGTTATTGACCAATGTATCCAGGCTTTGCTTGTAACCCTGCGTCAGGAACTGCATAGCCTTGGCTGCCCGTATGGGGGTGTCCTGAAGTCCCTCGCGATCAGGGTTTTCGCCCAGGCCTGCAATGATCTGCTGAAAATGGCTGGCCAGGTCGTCGAGCTTGTTGGTCATAGTCGCTTCCGGTTAAATGAATCAGTTCAGGGCGAAAGCTTAAGGGAATTTGCCCGCGTCCTCCAGATTTACGACCACACAGGGCGAAAAGACCACCCTGGAACGCTCTGGTTCGCAAATTGTCGGACCAGATCTGGCAGGGGCGGTTGGTTTGATTTAGAGTTTCAGTCTCAGGCTGGTTTCAGGAAACCGCAATGGAACAGGTAATACCGGGAGTTCGGGGTGCCGCCCCCGGCGCAAGGAATGCGACACTGGAATGGTGGCAACAGGAGGGCAAGTGGTTTTCCTATGGCGGCCACGCGATCTTCAGCAGAATGGCGGGCCAGGGCGATCCCGTGGTTTTGCTGCATGGCTTTCCGACGGCCAGCTGGGACTGGAGCCGGCTGTGGCCAATGCTGCAGCAGCATCACAGCTTGTTCACCCTCGACATGCTGGGCTTTGGCTTTTCCGATAAGCCGGCACTGTACGACTACAGCATCGAAGACCAGGCCGACATGTTCGAGGGCTGGATCGCCGGTCTGGGATTGAAGACAGTCAGTCTGTTCGCCCATGATTATGGCGGCAGCGTGGCCCAGGAACTGTTGGCCAGAGATCAGGAAGGGTTGCTGCCTTTCTCCATCGCCCGGGTCGGCTTTCTCAACGGCGCCCTGTTTCCGGAAGCCCACAGCCCACTGTTAATTCAGAAGCTCCTGGGCAGCCCTCTCGGTGGCCTGATCAGTCGCGGTCTCACCCGTCGTACCTTCGAACGCAACTTCCGGCGTCTGTTTGGCCCGGAGACCCCGCCGTCACGGAAAGATATGGATGACTTCTGGTACCTGTTGACCTACAACAATGGCCGCGGAATTCTGCATAACCTGATTCACTTCATGGAAGAGCGCCGTTGCCATCGTAACCGCTGGGTGGGTGCCTTACAGAAGGCAGAACAGCCAATGAGGCTGATCTCGGGTGTGGCGGACCCGGTGTCCGGTTCCGCTATGGCCAGACGTTACCGGGAGCTGGTGCCGAACGCGGACGTGGTGAGCCTTCGCAACGTCGGTCACTACCCTCATTTCGAATCTACCGGTGAGGTGTATCGGGCGTGGCGGGACTTCTGCAAGCAGTCGGAGTAAGGCCCGAGGTGCTACAGGTCGTTGGCCAACGCTTTGTCTTCAGTATCTTCGGGTGGTTGCTCGTGCGGTCTCCTGGCGGCGCTGACTACTTGGTTACGGCCTCTCGCCTTGGCTTCGTAGAGTGCCTGATCCGCCCGGTTCAGCCAGACCGACCAGGTTTCACCCTTGCCGACTTCCGCCACACTCGCGCTGGCTGTGATCTGTATCCCTTCTACGAACGGGCGGGCACTGATGCTGGTCAGCAATTCCCGCGCGACTTTGTCAGCATCCTTCTGGCGGGTTTCCGGTAGTACCAGCATGAATTCCTCACCGCCAATACGGAACAGACGGTCGCTCTCTCTCAGCCGCCTGCCAATCCGCAGTGTCAGCTCCTGTAGCACCTTGTCACCGGCCAGGTGGCCCCAACGATCGTTGATCATCTTGAAGTAATCCAGATCCAGCAATATGAGACTGGACACTCGCTCGTATCGCTCACGCATCTGGATTTGGCCGTTGAGAATATCCGCCAATTGCGAGCGGTTGAGGCAGCCGGTCAGGGGATCGGTGGTGGCCAGGCGAGTCAGCTCGACCTGCAGGCGGCCCACCAGCCAGGCAAAGATCATCACGAACAGGCAGGTCAGGCCGAGGGAAAAGGTGATACGCCAGAAATCCGCTTCTGGAAACGTAATAAACGACACAACGGACATGCTGACTACAAACACGATATTGCTGGCGGTGGCCTCCTTCAACGGAAGCAAAAAAAACAGTGCGGCGGCGGCCGGGTATGCCCAGTACAGCCCGGCGTGGCCATTGATCAGGGTGGAGTACACCGCGCAGACCACTGCCAATGTCGGGAACAGGCGCCCCTGGAGAAAATAGACACCGCGGAATCGAAGGAATGCAATAACGGCCACTGCATTCAGGCAGAACAGAATAAGAAGCGATGCCAGCAGAACATTGCCTTTTTGCCATTGCACCATCACCAGCGGAGCGACGGCAATAAAAGCCCAGAAATGCAGGTGATAGACGATCTGACGTTTAAAACCAATCACGGCCAGGGTGGGGTTGGTGGCCAGGTTGTCTGTAGTGGCAAGAGGATTCACAGCACACTCCCGCTGTTTGTGGTGGGCCCGCATTCCTTGATCCGGGCTTTTGCAAAGTCTAGCACGGCCTTCACGGGAAGGTAGTTGGTTTTACACCTTTCAACGGGCGAGAATCGCGCTCTGGCTGCCGGGAGCCCAGTTCGCTAAACTGGCGGGCTCGGAACAAGGAGCCGTTATGAGCGCAGTACACACCCGTTCTCCCGCATTGACCATACGCGCCGGCCGCCGTGCTTTTGAGCGGTTGCGGGAGCAACCGTTTGCGGCGGGCGACGTGCACGTCATCCCTGGCGCAGCGGGTGGCCCGAAGGCGTTGGGCATTTCCGGCCTGGATAAAGCCATCTTTGGGGACTTTCTGCCCAGGGCGCCACAGGAGCGCTCGCTGATTGGCTCTTCCATTGGCAGTTGGCGATTTGCAGCGGTGGCCTCGACGGATGACCCCAAGGCGCAGCTGGCCCGGCTGGCGGACCTCTACACATCCCAGCGCTTCGCCAAAGGCGTCAGCATGGCGGAAGTCAGCCGCAAGAGTGTGTTGTTTCTGGAAGAACTGCTGGGGGGCCATGAAGACCACATTCTCAATCATCCCTGGTACCGCCTGAACGTTGTTGTGGTTCGCAGCCGCGGCATGCTGGAGCACGATACCAGGGGGCGCCTCAGTCTGGGCCTGATGAATGCCATCAGTGCCAACATGGTCAGCCGCCGACATCTGGG
>NZ_DELU01000008.1:45500-72955 GCF_002352785.1 Marinobacter sp. UBA2688 | reverse complement strand
TCAGTATTACTCCGGCGGTGACATCTTGGTAAATGCGTTTATCAAAGGTACGCATCTGGAACTGATGAAGAGCTTTCCTACAATGCGCAGGAGTACGAAGAGCTTGCAGCTGCGACAGTAAATTGGCTAACAGATGCTGGGTATTTATGGGTCGGTAAGAATGTCTATGGTGCTGTTAAAAGTGTCACGTTGACGCCCAAGAGCTTGGAGCTGTTAAATGCCACTCCCCAGGCGCTTGAAATAACGGAGTCAGTGGGAACTATTCTGGCGAATGAATCAAAAACACTTGGACGTGAGACGGCTCTATCTGTGATTCGATCTGCGCTGGCGGAAGGCGCGAGGCTTGCGTTTCCAGGCAATATTTAACCATGACAGCCAAGGCGACAGTTACTGCATTGCGGCTTCACCTACATTCTATAGCCGCGCATACTGGCCGAGTCGTTCCTGAATTCAGCCTGGATCATATTCGCGAATTGATTCACGCACCATTTCGGGTTGTCTATCTCAAGCAGGCGAAAGAGGTTGTGCTCATACGAGTCTGGCGGAGTGAGAGGCAGCTCGACTTACCAGAAAGCGAAACATAGCCGAGCCATGCACCGTAGCTGAACCCTTCGCTTCGCTGCGGCTTGCAATCGGTGATTTCGGGCATAATACACAAGGAGTAGTCACAAAAAATGGCAAGGAAGCGCAGCCAAGGTGGGCCAATTGAAACAAGATTGATTGGCCTCTTTGCATCTCTATTTTTCTCCGTGCCCACAGCAGCATTCATCTGGCTCGGGGTAAACAAGCAACTGGCTTACTCGGGTGGTTTTCTCAGCAGTAACTATCTTTTCACCTGTATCATCGTGCTCGCCGTGACAGCGTTGATACTCCCGCAACTGTTTCCGTCTATTCTTGGCAGTATCTGGCGTGGCATCCTCAAGGTCGAGCGTTGGTGGGGCTGGTAGCCTTGATCTCTGGAGCATCCAGACCAGTCTTGATAGACTTTTACTCCGGTGCAGGAAGGCACCGGAGAGTTATTATCAAAAAAGGAAGATGGAATGAAATCAGATGACAGGGAATATGTAGCTGCTGTAATCAATTTTTTCTGGCAAGGCTTGGCACAGCCTCACTCAGTGAACGAAAACTCAGCAAAAGTAATGTATGAAGCTCTCACAGAGGCGCAGTCATGTACTGCTTCAATAGATTTGGTGCCAAGACCGACCTACACTCCAGACATCAATTACATAATCAAGCAAATAGCAAAAATTGGCCAGCGAATAATGTCTGGAGACACTTCCCTTTATAATATGTGTCGGGATCAAGTTTCTGCAAATTATAAAACCCATATTCGCGCAGCCTTGTGGGGTCTTTAATATGAATAAAATTTTTATTCTAGCATTTATGTCAATTCTTCCTCTCTCGTTGTCAGCAAGCGGCAGTGATTTGCGCATAGTTTATGGAGAACTTGACTTTTATATCCCCAAAAACCCTAACTTAGTGGGATATCTTGGTACAGATAGTGAAATTCTAATCGCAAAATACAGTGACGAGCCTGGTAAAAACATTGTTGGCTTTAGTTTAGATAAGGAAGTAAATACTGGCGGCTGTAGCCCGGATGTCTTTTTTAGGTCTGTTCTAAGCAACAACGAATTCGAATGCAACGAAGAGGCCGTTGAATCTTTTCAGTACGTTTTCATGAAAAACAGAGATTCCGGTATTTGGTTAAGTGACAATAAGGAATTTTTCTATTTTATCGGATCGGATAAGTCCACGGTATTTTTCGTAGAAAAAGGCAATGATAGTAAAACTTTTAAAATAGAATCAAACTTTTTGAGCAAAGAAAGAATCAAGAAAATATTCTCAAGTTATCTTTAATTTTTCTGAAACGGATCTCCGTTAGTACTACAGATAAGGAGTCTTCCCCACATGGACCTACGAGGTTCAAACTGCGGCACCTGCCACTGTGGCAGCGTTCAATTCGAAGTTGATCTCCCCACCGGCTTTCAAGACCTGAGTCGTTGCAATTGCTCAATGTGCGCGCGGCGTGGTGCTGTCGTGACCTCGGTTCCCCTTGATGCCTTCAGAATCTTACAGGGTGCAGAGAATTTGACCCTCTATCAGTTCAATACCAAAACGGCTGAACACTACTTCTGCTCTACCTGCGGGATCTATACACACCATAGACGGCTCTCAAACCCCAATCAGTTTGGGGTGAACGTGGCGTGTATAGAGGGGGTGAACCCCTTTGAGTTGGGCGATATTCCTACCACGGATGGCATCAACCACTCGTCCGATCGCCGCTGATCGCTAATTGCAGGTTAGTCCCGGCCTGGTGGCCGGGACTCGGTAGCCAATAACGTCCGTTCAACCAGACAGCAATTCGATCGGATAGCGGATAGTCGTCCTGTCGACACCCGGGCGGGCGCCGAAATCCACCAGCCGCAGACGATTGCAGATTTTCTTCTCAAGAGCAGGCTCGTTCAGGGTGGATTCCACCACCGAGCAGCTTGAAACCGCCCCACTCTCTTCAATCACCAGTTCCGGCGTTACGCTGCCCTGCAGTGAAGGTTTGCGGCGCAGTTCGCGGTTGTAGATGCTGTAGATGGCCGACTTGTTCGCGTCCATGGTGCGGCGGAGCTCTTCGCGGCTGCGCTTGCTGGCCGCGGCCTGTTGCTCGCGCTCGGCGGCTTTTGCCTGGGCGACCACTTCTTCGGCTTCCTCCACCTGGGCTCGTTGCCGTTCCGCCAGGGCGACCTCTCGGGTTTCGCGGGTCAGGCCGGATTCGTCCACACCGGAGCTGCGGCCGGTGTTGGCCTTCTGTGCCAGGGTATCACCGGTCTTGCGGGCGATTGGTTCCGCCGTTGTGACGGTGGCCGGGGTGTCCAGTTTGACGGATTTGCCCAGGGCACTCAGTTTGGACAGCTCATCGCCCATCGCCAGGATACCGGTGTTTTTTGCCTTTTCACGGGCTTTTTCGACGTCCTGCTGTGTGGGCTCCGGCTTCTCCGCCACCTGGGGCTCTGGTTCCGGTTCTGGCTCAGGTTCCGGCGCTGGCGGCTGTACCTGGGGCTCGGGCTCGGCGACGGGCTGCTCTTTCGGTTCCGGCTTTTCGGGTTCAGGCTCGGGTTCCGGTGCTTTCAGTTCCGGGGTTGGTGGCGGTTCCTGTTTCTCAACAATCAGCTTGGCCAATTGCGGCGGCAGGGCTTCACGCTCTTTGCGGTCCTGCTCCGGCAACTCAACCCAGGTGATGTACGCAGCCGCCACAATAAACAGTGGGACCACGAGGGTGGCAACCGCAAACAAGCGCTTGCGTTCTCCCGCCTCCTGATTCCAGGGCAATCCCTGACGATACTCTGCCACAGCTAGGCTCCCTGCTCTGTTTTCTGGTTTACAGCCAGTGAAATACTGGCGTAGCCCGCGTCCACGCAGGTGGACATGATTTTCTTCAGCAGTTCATAGGGCAGTTCGCGGTCGGCAAGAATGGTGATGGGGCGCCCTGCATCCGGTGCCGGCGCACTGGAGCGGCTGGCCTGGTAGTCCAGTTCTTCCTTCAGGGCGGGCTCAACCTGACCACCGAAGGCCTGGAGCACTTCCCGCTTCATCACAACACGGCCGTTCACCAGGATATCGTTGTCCGTGACCGTCAGCGCGAGCACATCACCCGGGGGCTGCTGGGCACTGGAGTCCGGCAGCTTGATGGCGTTGTCCTGGTTCAGCACCTGCACATCGGAGGATGAGTTCACCATCAGGAAGAACACCAGGATGGTAAAGATGTCCATCAACGACACCAGGTTCAGCTTGCTCTGTTGTTTGCCACGCCGATGATGGCGCTTCAGGCGTTTGGCTTTCGCAGACTCTTTCATGACTGATCAGCCCTCTTCGGTGCGTCGCCCAGCGAGATCTCGGGAAACAGTTCGGCCTCGACCACATCACCTGCAACCACCGCTTCGTAAGAGCGCACCTTGTCCATGACCGATACCAGTGTCTGATAGGAGGTGTCGCTGGATGGCATAATGATGATGTTGCGCTTGTCCGGCAGCCTGCCCTTGAGCTCCTTCATGACTTTACCGAGCATCTCGAAGTCGTGGGCCGCTTCGCGGTTGACGATGGTCTTGATCACGCCGCCCTGGTTGTCGGACACCACAAGCTGGTCTTCGAAGATGACAACCTGTAGCTGAAGTTCCTTCTGCTCTTCAACGGAACTGCTGTCCACGTCGGGAAAATTCAGTTCCAGCACGCTGGTGTGTGCAAACACCATATTCAGTAGCAGGACCGGCACCAGCACGATCATCAGGTTCATGAACGGTGTGATGTCGAGGTCCGCGTCACTGCGAAGCCGACGATGCTTACGCCTCATGGCTTTAGCTCCCTGATTGAACCGTTACGCCACTGACCCGGCGGGGTTGGCCGCACGGGAAGCAGGCTCTGCGGGGCGGGCAGCAGCCGGTGCCTGCGGCCTTGCGCCTGTTCCGTCGGTGATCAGGTTCAGCACCTTGATGCCAGCCATTTCGAAGCTGTCGATGATTTCGTTGGTCTTGGTCTGGAGCACGGAGTGGATCAACAGCAGCGGGATCGCAGACATCAGGCCAAAGGCGGTGGTGTTCATCGCTACGGATATACTCTGGGACAGCAGGCTTGCTTTCTGAGACGGGTCTGCCGCGGCAACCGCGGTAAAGGCCGCGATCAGGCCGATGATGGTGCCAAGCAGCCCCATTAGCGTGGAAATGTTGGCCAGGGTGGACAGGTACTGGGTGCGCTTCTCGAGGCGAGGCATGACTTCCAGAAGCCCCTCTTCCATCGCGTACTCGATCTCTTCCCGGGACTGGCGACGGGCCAGGCGCTGGAGACCGAAGCCGATCATGGAGGCCATGGCACTGCCGGACTCGGAGGCATAATTCAGCGCGCCCTTCAGATCCTTACCACCAATCATGTGGTGCAACCGGTTGAAATCCCGGCGATTGGTAATCTTTTGGGCAGAGAGGTAGATGTAACGTTCGGCGGCAACGATGAGTCCGATAATCAGCACGATGGCAATCGGATACATGAAAAAGCCACCTTCCTGGAAGAAGCGAACGGCGGTTTCAATCATTTTCAGGGCACTCCATAGTCCGTGTTTGCAGGCTAGTGTATGCGGCAACCGCCCCGGCAGGGGTAAGTTCGCGCAAGTCTTTGTAGCGGTTTGTTTTTACATGCGTATGTGCACAAACAACGTGTGACACACTGCTCATTCCGACGTTGAGTCGGGACGTCCGGACACCGTCGAATCCTCCGCTGAAGCGCGGAAATACTGATGATAGGACACCAGGCGCTGAAATTCCTGACGCTCCAGCGGCGCAATGGGGCGCCGGAGCATCAACTGCTCGTCCGGCCGGGCCAGTGACTGCACCGCCGGCGCCTGCCAGGGCACCAGGTAAAGCACTGTCGGCACTTCCTGGTCGCCCCGGATTCGCGTGCCTTCGATGGTCACAACACCGTCCTGGGCGACGCAGGGAAACGCGATGATTAACAGCATCAGGCTGAGTAAGTGTTTTCTGGCAATCATAAGCGGTTCCTGACATCGAAGATCCAGTCTTTAAGGCGTGGATTCGGCTCTTCCGCCAGCGACTGATACTGCTCGTAGAGAGGCAAAGCCTCCTCGAGCCGGCCGAGGTAGATATCCAGCAGGATGGCCAGATTCAGCATGGCCGGCAGGTGATTCGGATCGGCTTCCAACGCCTGCCGGTATAGCGTTTCAGCTTGCTCGAACTCGCCCTGCGCACGGGCCATCACTCCGAGATGGGTCAACGCTGCGCTGTGTTGCGGGTCGCGCTCAAGCACCTGTTGGAAATACCCTTCAGCGGCTTCGGGGTTGCCCTCTTGCAGAGCAATAATGCCGAGATTGGCCAAGGGTCCGGTTCGCTCTGGGTCGGCCTGATGGATCTGTTCAAACAGGTTCCGCGCGTTATCGGTATCCCCTCCCCTGAGCAAGGCAACCGCCTCGCTGAAGTCCTGCGTTAACTCGGCCTCCCGGGCCTGGCGCTCTGCCTCCGCCACATCTGCCGGGTCGGTTTTGGGCGAGGACGCACAACCGGCCACCAGCACGACAGCCAGCAGCAGGCCCACTCGCGTCCACCCCTGGAATGACCTAGCCCAGCTCATCGACAACCTCTACGGTGATTTCAGGTTTGTTGTAACGGCCCGGAAGCAGGGTTTTCAGGGCTTCGTAACTGCGCTGAACCCATTCATCGAAAATGCCGTTGCGGGCGCGGCTGGCGTTCTGTTCATGAATGTCGATGGCGTTGTCCTCAAACGGGTAGGCCTGCTCTTCCAGCAAAAGCTCGTACTGGGATAATTCCAGCTCCGACAACCCTTCCGGCCGCTCCGACTCCATCAGGTCACGGCCGAGGCGCGCGTAGATGTGTGCAATCTGGTATCCCGCTTCTGTGGAGAAGGACGACACGCCGTAACTCGCGGTTTTCTGGTAGGCGGTAACGGCCTCTTCCAGTGCCTCGGTCTTGGCTGCCATGCTTTGATTCAGCGGCAAGGTCAGGCGAATGCTGTCGTAATAGGCCAGAGCTTCCCGGGCCAGGATCGCCGAAGCTTCGGCCGCCAGGTAACGCATGCGGTCGTCCGCCTCGTCGGGGTTGTCGTCCACGGTCTCCATCTGCTTGCGCAGCCAGAAACGACGGCTGCTGTCGTCGCCAATCCCGTCATACAGGCCGGCCAGGCTGTTGGCGGCCTCCATGTAGACGTCCAGTGGTTCCGGATAGGTATTGGCGTACCGGCGCCAGGTGTCGATGGCCTTGCCGGTATTTCCCGCACGTTCGTACAGATCCGCGGCGATCAGCAGGTTCTCGCGCTTCTCCTCGTCCGTGGTGGCCATCGCAATCAGGTTGTTCAGCTCATCCCCGGCTTTCTCCCACTGCTCTGTCTCGCGGTAGGCCAGTGCCAGGCGCGCTGGCAGGGTATCGATTTGTTCGTGTTCGGGGTAGCGGGTCCGGAACGCCACCATCACATCGATGGCATCCTGCCAGTGGCTAAGCTCAATCAGCAGGGTGGCAGCATCGTATTCGGCATTGGCCCGCAGGGCCGAGGTGGGCGCAACCACGCCCACACGCAGGAACTCACTGACCGCGCCTGCGGTATCACCGGCATCCGCCAGCGCTTCCGCCTGACGGAAAACGGACGCGGCCAGGCTTTCAATGACATCCGGCCGCCGCTCATCGGCCTCTGCCATGACGCGCAAGGCCTGTTGATAGGTGGTTTCCGCCTCGGCGTATCGGGCCAGTTCAAACAGGCTGTGGGCTTTCAGCAACCAGGTTTCCGTGAGGATATCCGCCCCGGGCGCGGGAACTCGGGCAATCATGCGATCCGCCATTTCAACCACCTGCCCATAGCGATAGCGCTCGAATTCGTGCTGCATGGCAATGTAGAGCACTTCTTCCGAGCGAGGGTCGTCGGGAAAGGCGTTCACGAATCGTTGACGATTCAGCTGCTGGAACTCGGTGTAATCATTGTAGGTTTCAGCGGGCTCACGGGGCCAGGTTTTTGCATATTCGCGGAAGGCCAGTACCGACGCATAGCCTGCCTCAGCGGCGCGTTCGGGTGGTTCTCCCTCCCATGGGAAGTCATAGGCCACACGTTCAAAGGCTTCGATGGCTTCCGGCCACTGAGCCAGTTCTACATGGGTTTCACCCAGCAGGAACAGCATCTCCGGTGTGCGGGGGTGGGCCGGGAAGGTATCCGCGAAGGCCTCGTAATACACCGCCGCCTGACGATAATGCTCATCCGATTCCAAACCTTCTGTCTCGCCCGCCAGTACATAGTGGCGATTGGCAAGCTCCGGGATCAGCTCTTCCAGCTGTTGCCCGATATAAAACGCTGTCTCGTCATCCGCCTGTTGCAGGTAGGCACTGTGAATGCTGTAGTCCCGAACAAACGCCGCCTTGCGATCCGGTATGTCAGCGGTAAAGCCGGCCTGTGCCAGGGTGTCGATGATACGCGTGTGGTACCGGGGCGCCCATGGGCTCAGTGGCCGCGCATCGATGTAGCGCTCGAATACATCAATGGCGTCTGTGTACTGTTCCCGCTCCAGCAAAAGGTCGCTGTAGCGGTCATACACGAGGATTTCGTAGGGTTTCTCGCCGGTCTCACGGAAGATGGCCTGCAGGGTGTCCGCACCGTCCAGGTAAGACAGTGACAGGCCAAATACGCGGAACAGGTCTTCCATCATGGTGCGGTATTCCTGCCCGACGGATTCCACGTCCTGCTCTTCCGGCATGACCAGGTCCAGCACATTGATGTAGCTGAACAGGGCTTCCCGATAACTCCCCTGCTTGAACTGGCTCCAGCCCAGCATGTAGTGGGCGTTGACCAGGAACGAGGCGTCGTCCCTTCTGGCCGGGTCGGCGTCGATCACCGTCCGGAACGCCTGTTCAGCCTCGGTGTACCGGCGATTACTGAACAGCAGGTCACCGCGCCGGAACTGGGCCTCGACCCAGAATGGCGAATCCGGATGCTCATTCACCAGCGTTGTCAGTGTGGCAAGGTGTTCTTCGCTCATGCCGCGCAGGTCGTAGGCGCGGGCCAACTGGTAAAGAACCTGATCATTACCGGGCCGCTCCGGATACCCAGCCAGCAGTTGTTCATAGGCTTCAATAGCCCCGGCCATCTCATCCTCTGCGGTTTCAACCATCTTGTTTTCCGCACGCTGGAATTCCAGGTCCGCCAGCCGGTGACGTACGGCAACCTGTTTGGCGGGGTCTTCCAACAGAGGCAACAAGGCGCGGTAACTGTCCATCACCTCCCCCAGAGATACTTCACTGGTGCCGCCCCGGGTATCCGGCGCAGGCTCGATGGTTTCCTCGATGGATTGAAGAGTGGCCAGAGTCCCCGGCTGGGGCTGTCTGTCATCCCCACCGCCGAATACATCCGGCATTGAAAGCGACTGGCAGCCCCCGAGGAGGCCTGCGACAAGCACTGGCAGAAGGGTATCCAGGCGGCTGCGGATTACCGGCTTAGTCACGGTCACCTCCCGCTTCGGTGGCCGGATTCGCCGCCGCACCATTGCGACCAAGGAAAAGCGTGTCCGCCAATCTTGCCGCTGCATGACGGGTTGCCCTGAGGTACCCCTGCACCTCCTGGCTCTGTTGCTGCAGTTCAGTATCCACCAGGGTAAGCAGTTCCGTTCGTGCTGCCGAGAGTGCCTTGTCCAACTCGCCCTGCAAACGTTGCAGCGCGGCCTGGCGGGCCTCTACCCGGGCTGCCAGGGCCTGATTTTCTCCACCCGATGCCATCTCCTGTTCAATCAACGCGCGCTGATCGACGAACACCTCCATGGCCCGGTCCAGTTCCCGCAGCTGCTTTTCGGCAGCCCAACGATTGACCGCGTAATCATCGGCAATGCGCCAGTTGAAATAGGCGTTCATCCGCTGGAAGGTTTCACGCTGTTTGCGGGTGGATTCGTCCTCCGGCAGCTGCGACAGGGTCTTTTCCACCTGCGCCAGTCGGTCCGCCAGTTCGTGCTGTTCCTGCGTCATGAAGAAGCGCAGATCCTCTCTGGCCAACGCGTCTTCAATAGCGCTGCGGTACTCAGCCTGTCGCGCCAGCCATTGATCCGCGTTGAGCGCATCAAGTGCGTCGCGGGTCTCGCGGATACGTTGCTCCCGCTGTTGGGCACGGGTTTCCAGCATGATATCGAAGGATTCCAACTGCGTTTGCCATTGGCCAAGGGAATCGCGCAACCGATAGAGTTCATGCAGATCACGCAGGGACAGCTGAAAGGACTCCGTCGCCAACAATCCAGCCAGGCTGTAATCCCCGGGCCGGACCTTTACACGCCCATAGGCATCGGTCAGTACGGTTGTTTCTCCCGGTTCGGGACGAACCATCTCCGCGTCCATCGATCCGGGCTGCCCGGGACTATCTCCCTCACGCACGAAGCGAAGCGCCTCGATCAATCGCGCTTCGGTTAGCTGCTCCCGCTCATCCGACAGGCGAGTACTCAGTGACTGGTAATGACTGGCAGCCTCACGGTACGCCTGCAGCGCCTGCTGTTGACGATCCATCTGCTCGAACAGGAAGCCGCGGGCATAAGGCACCTGCTGTAGCCAGGGTGTGAACAGAGGGCGTTGTTGAAGGGTATTCAACGCTTGCAACGCCAGGCCCGCCCTACCTTCGCGAGAGGCTGCAACTGCATAATCGAACAGGGCCTGGTCGGAAAACACGCCGTCGAGGGCGATCTGCTCAAGGCTGGCCATGGCGCCGGCAAAATCACCTCTGCTGAGATGAAGACGACCAATGGAGAGCTTTACCCGCTCCCGAAGTGCCGACATTTCGTTGGCTAACAGCGGCTCGAATTCGGGCAGCTCGCCAAGCAAGCTATCGAGGCTGGCCAAAGCGTCCATCGCCTCTTCCGTCTGGCCTTCAGACAGCATGCCAACAGCCTGGTTGTAATGCAGGTAAGCACGCCAGGGTGAGCTCTCTGGCAGCGAGTCGATCAGTTCGTCAACGATTTCGCCACTGGTCCCGGCCGTTCCGGACAGGGCCAACTGGCCCCGAAGGTACAGCCACTCGTGGTAAAGCTCGTCGCTTTCGTCCTGCAACAGCTCGTCATCCACCCGCTCAAGGGCATCTCGCGCCGCGGTCGGATCCTGCTCAAGGTAGAACACTTTGCCCAGATAGAACCAGGCCTGGTTGCGGGTACCCGGCGCCACCGCTGCGTTCTCGTCCAGTAACTCCCGGAACAGCGCGCCGGCTTCGTGGGTCATACCGTAGGACAGCATCAGGCCGCCCTCTACGAGCGCCGGATGGTCACCATGACCATCGATGCCGCCTTCGGCGGAGGCCACGTTTAGGCGGGTCAGCGCCTCAAACGCATTGCCCTGATAATACTCATACAGAGCCACACCATAGGCAGGATCACTTGCGCGCTGCGGCAGTTCATCACCCACAGCCACCGGACCATGAAGCAACGCCGCAAGCGTACCGGCAAGAGTCAGTCCCGCCGGGGCGCCCGTCGTCATTCGGTTCAGCCACTCAATCACGGACCGCGTTACTCCCACTCAACAATCGCCACTTCGGGCTGGTAATCAGATGAGCGGTCGCGGATGCGGACCTCCAGGGCAGCGGTATCCGTATCCTTCTGCAATTGATAGGTCGCGGCCTGCTTATAGGCGCGGTTATCCGGGCCAATACCCTCAACAAACACCGTCACCTCGTGTTCGCCCGTCTTGAGGTTACCGATGTGCAGGCGCTGCATACCGCCACGCTGCAATGCTTTGGCCTGACGCTCGGTATACAGGTGCGCGGCAACGGTTTCGTCATTGACCTTGAGTTTCACCGAATCCAGCTTGAGGAATTCGCCGGTGTCGAGGCTGAGAAACACCGCAAACTGGGTACTCGCGGGATACAGCAGGTCCTCTTCCAGAATGAACAGGTCCCGGTTCAGGCGGATCACCTGCTTTTTCAGCTCTTCAACGCTCAACGAGACCGCACCGTCGCCGGTTTCGGCTTCGCTATTGTCCTGGGCCATGGCTGCCGGCTGCCAGAACGCCAGTGCCAGGCTGACAATGTGCAGTGCGAATGTGTTCTTCAAGGTCATCATGTTGAATCGTCCCGACCTGGTCAGTATTCAAGAATCAGCGATGCCCGGGTTACGAAGGCATCGAACGAATAAAGGGGCTCCTGCCCCGGCAGGAAATCGCCGGACACAGTGACATCCCGGAAGTTGTCATAGCTGAAATCGAGCCAGTCCACCAAGAGGCTCGCCTGTAGGCGCTGGATGCCCGGCAACGAAGTCTGTTTCCACTCGTACACCACGCCGCCACCAAGGGTAGTGCCGGAAAACGCACTCATTTCCTTGTCGCGCGCCAGGTGGGTCTGGGAGTTTTCGAAGGCGTAGAGGTCGCTGTAGAAATCCGCCTCATCCTGGACGTAGTATCGGGCACGTCCCTCCAGCGTCCAGCGCGGATTCAGGGCGTGAACGTAAGCGAGCTCGAAGGTCTGGGCGTCAATGCCCCAGCTGTCACTGAAATAACGGAACTCACCGCGAATCGATGCCCGATAAGGCAGGTAATACAGGGCCCGGGTGGCCACGGAAAAACTGGTGCGGGTTTCCGGGTAACGCTCAGGCTGGTCAAGAATAAATTTGGTGGGGTCGTTCGGGTCGATATAGCGATTTCGGCGGTAGGGGTTCTCCAGGAAGCCTTCGTCCGTCACCACTTCCAGGTCAACGCCCAGCAGGCTGTTGCGGGTCATGACCTGACTCAGACCGAGTTGGTAATTCTGGCGATCAGCGTCTTCGCTGAACGATTCGTCCCCCCTGACACCCACCTCGTCCTGTCCCCGCGCATAACCCAGGGTGACCGTGGACATGCCGCCGAAGAATTCCTGGCTGACGGAAAAGTAGACGGTGTTGGCTTCGTAATCGTTCTCTGAGCTGTTGGTGTAACCCAGGCTCAGGATGGAGTCCTCATGGAGGTAATCCACCCCGAGGGTGTATTCCGTGCGCTCTTCGGTGTATTCACTGGCCAGCGCCACCACATCCACGGACGCGGCGGATACCATGTCCACGTAATACTGGCCGGACACCGACACCTGGGGGCCCACGCTCTTGCGCACCAGCACGGAGGGGCCATCAATGACCATGCCACCGCCATCATAGCGATGATAAAGGACATCCACGTTGTCTTGCGGCAGCGTTGCTGCGGTGGCGATCTGTACAAACGCCATCGCACACGCCAGCCCCTTTACCAGCACAGGGAACAGCCGGGAGCAATCAGTTACAGCCACAACCACCTCCGGAGCCGCCTTCCGCCCCCCTTGCGGATTCACGGACCTGGTACACGTGATGCATATAGGCGTCCGCTTTTCCATGCCGGCTCAGGCTCATGACCGGGTCCGCGAGCTTGTCCCGCTCATAGGGCTTCACCCAGGGCTTGATGTCACTGCAACCGGCCGCCCCCGCCGTCATTAGGATCACGATTGCCGATGCCATCACTGCTTTGAAAGGGTTCATACACTCACCTGCCTCAAGCTATTCCCGCACCAGTTGCCGGATCTGCGTTTCGTATTCGTCTTCATAGCCGGGCTGGTAGCCATGATGGAGAAAACGTGCGTTGCCATCGCGGTCAATCATGACCGTGGTCGGCATAGCCTGCACTTCGTACTGTTCGCTGACATCGCTCTGCGGGTCATAAAGGATCGGATAGCTGACTGGCACCTTGTCCAGGAAACGGTGTGCCTCGTCTCGGTTCTCATCCACGTTGACCGCCAGGATGGTGAAACCGAGATCCTTGTACTGAGCGTACAGGTCATCCATCAATGGCATTTCCTGACGACAGGGCCCGCACCAGGACGCCCAGAAGTTGAGCATTACCACTTCGCCACGGAAATCCTGTAGCCGCAGGTTCTCGCCCTGACGGCTTTCAAGAGTGAAGTCCGGCGCCGGAATGTTCATTTCCTCGGCCTGAACGGATGAAACGCCAACCAGCGTCGCCAGGGTCAGGGCCAATCCCAAAAACCGTGTTGTCATCATTGACTCCTGTTATCAGAAAAAGACAGAGAGGCCACCACTGACCTCAGTATTCATGGACGTTTTTTCCTCACCCAGCACATCAATCCGGTAAAAGTGTTCACGCACCCCCAGATGGATCGATACGCTGTCAGTCAGCAATACCTGGTAACCAGCGCCCACGTTGAAGGTAAACCGGGTGTCACCGGCAAAGTCCGTGGCACCGGCCCCGCCGATCAGGTAGAAGTTGGTATTGAAGGCATAGTTCTCGGTCAGGAAGGCCTCACCGGGCAGCACATTCATGCCAATATTGATGTTGTAGTAGCGGTAGTCCCGGTCTTCGTCCGACAACACCTGAACGTCCCCGGCGAGCTTTTCAAAGCTGGTTTCTCCGCCTTCGGCAAAGCCCACATTGGCTTCAAAAAAGAAGGTTTCGCTGAGGTGGTAGGTCAGCTTGCCACCCCACAGGAATGACGACTCAAAATCCTCGATATTGATGATGCCGGCGAACGCACCGATCTCGAAATTCTCGGTGTCGATCAACGCCTCATCGACCTTCTGGGGCCGCACATCCGGCTCGATCAATGGCCGGTCGTCCTCCTGGGCGCTGACAGCGGTTGGCACCAGCAGCAGGCCCGCAAACGGCAGGACGGTCAGAAGAATATGCTTAATCCGATTTTCCATTCTGTTGCTTCTTCGTTGGTTGCCCGATTGGTAAAAATCTTATAGTCCTTGACCTCGGCACGGATAAAATAGTTGTCCGTGACATAGGCGCGCAGGCCCAGGCCGGCGTGCCCAATGCTGTTATCCCGGTCTCCGGGGTCCGCCAGGGTGGCCTTGGGCTCGATGAAAATATGCCCCACGCCCAGCGTGAAGAACGGCGAAATACGCCAGTGCGGAAACGGCTGGTGAACGATGTTGGCGTTCACCATGCGAATTTCAGAGGCGCTTCCCAGTACCTGCGAACCCCAGAGCTCTGCCGACAGGTTGCGGGTCAGGAGATATCCGCCGTAAACCGCAGTTACCGCCGCGCCCTCGAACTCGCCCATCATCAACCCCGCCTCCCAACGGCGGCTGCTGAAATCATCAAAACGTGGATTACTGAGTGAGACCTGCTCGCCCTCGCCATCCAGCGTCAGTTGCACATCGTCCACATGCACCCAACCTTCACGGCCCTTACGGTCGGTGACTTTCAGCCAGGACGTCTTGCGCATGCGCAGCGTCAGCCACTCGCCCTTTTCGCTGGTATGGAACACCGGATAACCCACAGCCGGGCCGGTGCGCCACTCCACAAACGGTTCCGCCACCTGAACCTGGGGCATTGGCTCGTCGGCACCGCCCCACAGCCAGTCGGCGGCAGCGGAAAGGGGCGCAGTTAACATCAACAGCAGTATCAGGGCCAGTCTCATGGTTAACAGTTCGGGTCCTATCAGTCCGCCGGAGCATCAAAGGGGTTGTTGTAATACTGGCCACCGACATCAAGCCATTCGGCGAGGAGTCGCAGCTCGGCAGGGCTCATGAAGTCTTGGTGACTGCCACCGGCACGGAATCGATTGAAGAAGTTGCCGCTGGCACGGGCTCCATTGACGGACATGGTGGGAGGCACGTTGACGTTCACCAGGATGGGAATGGGATTATCGTCATCGTCCAGGATCAGCTCTCCATCTTCGTCCCGCAGGAACTCCCCGGATTCAACCTGCACGTCAACGAGCTGGTCACCGACCAACTCCTGTTCGTTGTCGTTAAACATCAACTCCCGGTAGGACTTGAAATGATCGGGCTCATCCGGGGAGGCGCCGTCGCTCAGATCCAGTTGTGCAATCGGCAACTGTGTTGCGTCGGCTGCATCGGTGTTCGAGTGGCACCCGGTACAGGTGTAGTTATCAACGTTGCCATTGCCGTCGTCAACGAGTCTCTCAAGCCCCCACAGCGGATGGATATGCTGCTCGTAGTTGATAACGGTCCGACAGGCGGCGCGCCAGTCATCGGCGCACTCAGGACGGATCGGCGCGGGCGTTTCAAGGTCCGCATAACTCAACGAGAAGCCTGTTCCCGGTGTGAGACTGGCATCATCGGGGTCTGTCCACTGATCGACATAGACAGCGTCCGGCCCGAGGCGACGGGTTCCGTTAATCCGGGCCCAGGTTTCCGCCATGGTTTCACCCATGTCTGCGAAGAGAGCGGGGTCGGTATTCGGGAATTCGATGCCGGTGGTCGGCGCGCCTGCGTAGACTGGGGCTGGCCCCGCATCCGGGCGACCATGAGGCACCGCGCTGCCAGGGTTATGGCAACCGCTGCAGGCCAGGGTTTCTCCGGGCCTGACGTTCAACCAGTTCTGGTGGCGGGGGCCAATCCGTCGTCCTTCATCGTCCAACACGCTGATGGCAAACGCGACGTTGGCGGGCACTGCCACCCGAACCGACCCATCAGGCTCGACCGGCACGTAGCCGAGAATTTCCCGCATCGACTGCGCCTGGCTGCGCCCAAATGCGGTGTTGTCGAAGTCCCTGACCTCTTCATCGGGAATTGAGACCGGCTTTTCGAGTCGAAGGAAGCGCCTGGGAAGGTTGTCCGGAGAAACAATCGCCGGATCGGCTGTCTGCCGAATACCCGCCGGAGAAGTATCAACGCCATCAATGTCGTAGACACTCTGGATTTGCAGTATGCCAAGACCATCCTCTGCAAGGGTCGCCGCATCGCCTGAGAACTGCGATTCGGGAATAAACGTCGGCAGGGACCTTTCGGTCATCAGTACCGCCTCGTCGAACTGTTGGCCTTCCTCGGGCGACTGAATCGGGCGCTGGGTGCCGGACGCCATATCAAGCAACCACAACCCGTAAACGGGAGCGGCGGCCCGATAGGCGCCCGAGGCAATCCGCTCCTGCGTGCAGTTGAGGATGTCGCCATTGCCAGTGGCAAGCCTCAGCCGGCATGGGCTCCAGCTAACGAGGTAGCGACGGGTGCCATCCAGAAACGGGGATACCGAGCTGTAGTTTCCGCGCAGCGAGATCTCATTGCCAAGGGACAACCCGCTGACCAACGGCGTTTGCGCCGAGCCGGGATTGCCGTCAACGCGGATGCCCGCCTCTACATAACGTTCGACATCAATCTCAACCGGAACCGCCCCAAAGTTGTTGGTTTCGGTAGGACGGAGCTGAGCCAGAAGTCGACCGGAATCCGTCGCCTGCGGGCGCAGATACTCAATGTTGACGTCATCGCTGACAGAGCCATGAGAGTGGCGGCCGTAAAGATAACTGAGCCCGGTGCCGTCCGGATTGACCTTATAGAGGTTGAATCCGTTGCCCTGGGTTTGGCCGGCATTGTCCCAGCGGCTAAATACGATGGCGCCTTCGTCCGTTACCAATGGGTCCAGATCGTGGCTCTGGTTGAACGTGATCTGCTCGATGTTGTCCCCGTCAGCATCCATCACGTGCAGGACAAAGGCCGGAACCTCGCGCTCCTCGTCAAGCGCCGGATACTGGGGCTTGCCCTCGTCCAGCAAAATCGCGCGAGACACCCGTTGCCTCGTGGAGGAAAAGACAATGCGGTCGTCAGGCAGGTAAGCAGGCGCGATATCCTGCCCTGCTTCGGCGGTGACGTTGGATTCGATAACGCGCCGGAGAGTGCCTGAAGATACGTCGTACTCCCAGATGTTCCAGGTTGGCTGTTCGTCCTCATCCGCGTCTTCAATCTCCGGCGCCCTCATGGCAAAGAGAACGCGAGTACCATCGTAAGAGACGGTGAGATCCTTGACGTCGTAGCCAAGCGGCCCCGGAAAAGCGGATGAAGTGATGTCTCGCGACGGCGCGTCGGGAGACGCGCGATCCTTCAGGAACAGGCGAGCGCCGGGACGAAACTCCGCAGGCTCGGCAAGGTTGTCACCGATGAGCGCGCCATTGTCCTCATCGAAAAGCAAGGGGCGTTTTACAAAGACGACCGGATTCTCAACAACCACAGGGTCACTGGACTGACTGTCGCCGCTCTGGAGACACCCTGCAGCCAGAGCGACAGGAAGAAGCGCGAATACCCGGCCCAGGACAGCGAGATGGTAACGTAACCCACTGACGCAAGAGAACATTTTATTTTCGTAATGTTTAGTCACCACCAACGAACCCTGTTTGGCCTGAAAATCCATTTACATACGCTAAGTCGAGACGGGGCCTGTGCTCCAAGCCTTTTACGTAACGCTATGTAATAACGTGGAGCAGCACTCAAAACCGCCGTTAATAGCTCGCCTAGACTTTGAACAATTGTAAAATGGTACTAATGTGCGAATGCTAACGAAATCGAGGGAATCGATCATGACAGTCTTATGTACGACCCGGCAACTTATAAAGAGGACATTTTTACTCACTGTCCTGCTGGCTTTGGTCGGAACGCACGCTACCATCGCAAGCGCTGGCCCGCGGGACCAGGCAAAACGCATCCATGAACGCATCGCCGGTGTTCCTCCGTCTCCGGAGGTGCTCGATCAGATGGCGGCAAATATAACCAACAATGGTGCGTCAGGCGCCGTTTCTGCCGCCTACACGGCCATGGAAGATCCAGCGTTTTACGATGTTACCCTCAAAAATTTCGTTGCACCATGGACAAATGAGGCGATGTCCCCCTTCGTGCCGTTGAATGATTACACGGCGACGGTCATCGGTATTGTGCGGGATAATCATGATTTTAGACGCGTCTTATATGACGACATACTCTATGTGGGCAACGCCAGCCTGAACGGCATCTCGGCATACTCAACGTCGAACAACGACAACTATGAGGACCTTGAGCGCTCCGGTTACTCCCTCAGTGATGACAACGTGCTGGAGCAAACCACACAGTCCAGCCTGAACTCCGAATTGCCCACGGGCGCCACGGCCGGTGTGATCACCTCCCGGGCCGCAGCGAGGGCGTTCTTCAGCGCGGGCACCAACCGCGCCATGTTTCGGTTTACCTTGCTCAACCACATGTGCAATGACCTGGAGCAGGTCGCGGACGTATCCCTGCCACCGGACCGCATCCGCCAGGATGTGTCGCGAAGCCCGGGTGGCGACAGCCGGGTATTCCTCAGCAACTGCGTTGGCTGTCATACCGGCATGGACCCCATGACCCAGGCCTTTGCCTACTACGACTACCAGTACAACGCGGACACGGACCCTGACGGCGAACTGGGCAGGCTGATCTACAACTCTGTTAGCGACGTGGACCCGGAAACGGGTACCCGCGTTGTCGCCAAATACCACATCAATTCAACCACCTTTGAGCAGGGATACGTGACGCCGGACGATGGCTGGGACAACTATTGGCGGTCCGGCACCAATCGGCGCCTGGGCTGGGATGGTTCCCTGCCCGGCTCCGGTAACGGCGCCAAGAGCCTGGGGCGGGAGTTTGCCAATTCCGACGCCTTTGCCCAGTGCCAGGTGAAAAAAGTATTCCGCAATGTCTGCCTGCGAGAGCCCTCAAACGATAGCGATCGCTCAAAGATTAGCGAAATCGTTACGAGTTTCCGCAGCGGGTACAACCTCAAAACTGCCTTTGCGGAATCTGCCGCGTATTGCCGGGGGGAATAGGACATTATGAAAACCATAATCAGTAAAGGAACCCGAGCCCCCGCTGCGCTGTTCTCCGTTATTGCCGCCCTGCTCTTTCTTGCGGGCTGTAACAGTGGCGAGTCTACCGAAGCCCTTCCGAACACCGGCGGCGGCTCCAATACCGTTAGCTATAGTGGCCCGCCCCCCGCCAGCGACGATGTACTGAATTTCAAGCGCAGCGTGTGGGATGAGCTTTCTGGCCAGAACAAGTGCGGCGCCTGCCACAACGCCGGCGGCCAGTCACCACAGTTTGTGCATGAGGGCGACATCAACATTGCCTACGCCCAGGCCAATACCATTGTTAATCTGTCCGACCCGTCCCAGTCCGAGATGGTGACCAAGGTAGCGGGTGGCCACAACTGCTGGACGACGTCCGTCACTGCCTGTACCGACCTGCTGACGGTCTACATTTCAAACTGGGCGGGTGGCTCGGAGGGATCGGTTAAAACGGTCGAACTTCGCGCTCCAAACATCCAGGACGTGAACAACACACTGACCTTTCCGTCAGACACCGACGACTTTGCAAACACCGTCTACCCAGTACTAACCCAGTACTGCAGCGAATGCCACACCAGCAACGGCCAGACACCCTACATTGCAAGCTCCAATGTCGGCATTGCGTACGATCAGTCCAAAAGCCGCATTGATCTGAACGACGGAAAAGATCCGGTCACCGATGAATGGATACTTACCGATGAAGCTTCTTCAAGGCTCGTAGAAAGGCTGAGAGACGACCGTCATAACTGTTGGGATGCTGAGTGCCTCGATTCTGCCACAGAGATGCTGGCTGCAATCCAGGCCTTCATTGATCGCCTCGGGGACCCGGAGCCAATCCCCTCCAACCTGGTGACCAGCAAGGCACTGAACCTCGCCAACGACGGTCTGTTGGCCAATGCCGGCGGCCGATACGAAGACAACGTCATCGCGCTTTACGAATTCAAAGCAGGCGACGGCCCAACGGCCTTTGATACCAGCGGTATTTCCCCACCCCTGGACCTGACGCTCAGCGGCAACGTTGGCTGGGTTGGTGGCTGGGGTATTGATATTGGCCCTGCCTTTGAAACCGAAGAAGGCGAAATGATCCGTGCCGGCAAGGCTCAAGGCTCCACTGCCGACAGCCGCAAGCTGCACACCCTGCTGACCGCCTCCGGCGAATACGCCATCGAAGCGTGGGTTGTGCCCGGCAACATCACCCAGGAAGACTCCCGCATCGTGACCTACTCCGGCTCCTCGACAGCGCGGAACTTCACGTTGGGCCAGGACATGCAGAGCTACGAGTTCCTGCATCGGAGCACCACCACCGACCAGAACGATCCAATGCTGACCGAAGCCAACCCGATGCTGTTGCAGGCGACCTTGCAACACGTGGTGGTGAACTTTTCACCGGACGGTGGCCGCGAAATTTTTGTGAATGGCGAACCCTCCGGTGATGTCGACCCGGATTCCGCCGGCCTGCTGACCGACTGGGACGACAGTTTCGCCCTGGTGTTGGGCAATGAGACGGACGGTGAATCGCCCTGGGAAGGCGCGGTCAGGATGCTTGCCATCCACAACCGTGCCCTCACCGCAGAGCAGGTTGCCGCCAACTACGACGTGGGCGTTGGCCAGAAGTTCTTCCTGTTGTTCAGCGTATCCCACCTGGTGGATATGCCGGAAAGCTTTATCGTCTTTGAGGTCAGCCAGTTCGACAACTACGGCTATTTGTTCTCAAATCCGTTCTTCATCAGTCTCGACGAGACCCAGTCTCCATCGGGTATACCATTGAAGGGCATGAGAATAGGCATCAACGGCCGCGAAGTGGTCGTAGGCCAATCGTTCGCCAACCTGGATCTAACACTGAATGCCAGTGATTACGTAGCAGGCTCCGGCCAGCCACTGTCGAGACTCGGCACGGTTCTCGCGCTGGAAGAAGGCCCGGAAAACGATCAGTTTTTCCTGACCTTTGAACAGCTCGGTAGTAACACAGACGTTCGAGTGGAAGGCCCTGTCCCGACGCAGCCACCAGAAACCGGTAGCACGGAATTCTCCGCCATCGGCCTGAAGACGTTTGACGAAGTGAATGCGTCCATGTCCAAGGTGACGGGTATTCCGACCACCCAGCCGGGCGTTGCCGAAACATTCACTACGGTTAAGCAGCAGTTACCGACCGTGGAGGACCTTGAAGGCTTCCTGTCATCCCATCAAATGGCGATTACCCAGATGGCGATCCAGTACTGTGATGTTCTGGTGTCGGATACCACGCGCCGCAACGCCTTCTTCCCGGGCTTTGACTTTGGCGAGAATGCGAGCACTGCGTTTGACGACGCCGGCCGGGATCTCATCAAAACGCCGTTGATGGAGAAGTTCGTCGGCACAAGCCTGACAACGCAACCGAGTGATGCGGACATTGAAGCCGAGCTGGACGCGCTGATGGGACGACTCACCACCTGTGGTGGTAGTTGCGAAGCCGGCCGTACCGAAACCGTTGTCAAAGCAAGCTGCGCAGCCGTACTGGGCAGTGCAGTGACACTGATCCAGTAGAGGACGTTGACCATGTATATCAAACCTTCTCGCAAACGTGCACTGGCGACGGATCAACCTCTCCTGCACAGCGATCACTCAAGACCGAAAACCCGACGCGAGTTCATCGCGCAGGGCTTTATGACCGGTGCAGCCACCCTCTGTGGCGCATCCGTGTTCAGCTTGTTCGCCAATCCACGACAGGCGGCTGCAGCGCTGTCTCCGGACCTTGAGGACTGGAAAGAATCCTGCGGCATCGCCTCCGCAGGCGCGGGCAAGATTCCCTTTATCTGCTTTGACCTCGCCGGCGGTGCCAACATCGCCGGCTCGAATGTGCTGATGGGCAAATCCGGTGGCCAGTTCGACTTCCTGAGCACGGCCGGCTACAACAAGCTGGGCTTGCCCGGCACGATGCTGCCCAACGACCCGGCCTTCGTGAACCAGGAGTTTGGCCTGGCGTTCCATTCCGACAGCGGTTTCCTGCGGGGCATGCAAGACAGCACGTCGATTGCCGCCCGTGGTTTCATCAATGGCGCCATCATTGCCGCCCGTTCCGAGAACGACACCGGCAATAACCCCCATAACCCGATGTACGGCATCAGCAAGGCGGGCGCTGACGGTGAACTACTCACACTTGTGGGTTCGCAGAGCTCAGAAAGTGGCGGCAACTCCATGGCGCCCATGAGCCTGATCAATCCTCAAGTACGCCCCACCAAGATTGACCGCCCGAGCGATGTTTCGGGGCTGGTGGACGTGGGCGACCTGACCGCCATTCTGGATCAGGACGATGCCGTCGCCGTGATGGAGTCCATCCAGCGCATCAGCCGCAAGAAACTGGACAATGTCGATACCACACTTGTCACCAGAGACGATGTGGTGAAGGACCTCGTCAACTGCGGCTATGTTAAAAGCGCAGACCTGACCGAACGCTTTGCCGATCCGTCTTCTATCGATCCATCTCAGGATACGGACATCGTGGGTGGCATTTTCACCGAAGCCCAGTTCAACGAAAACTCGCGGCTGGGCCGGGAAATCCGCAAAACAGCAGCCGTTATGAAACTGGTCCAGAATGGCTACGCCGGTGCCGGTACCGTTACGCTGGGTGGTTATGACTACCACACTGGCGAGCGTGGCACCGGTGAAGAGCGGGACTACCTGGCGGGCCGCTGCATGGGTGCCTGCCTGGAATACGCCCACCGGACGGGCACGCCGCTGATGCTGTACGTGTTCAGCGACGGCTCCGTATCAAGCAATGGTCGGCTGGACGAATCCATGGCCGGGCGCGGCAAAGGCGAGTGGACAGGCGACAACCAGCAGACGGCTGCGTCTTTCTTCCTGGTCTACAGCCCGGCAGGCCAACCCACTGCCCTCACCAACCAGATTGGCTTTATGCGCTCGGACGCCTCCGTGGAAACCGCCTCGAGCCCTGCGGCCAACAACGTAAACCAGTTGGTGCAGACGGTATTGCTCAACTACATGGCCCTGCATGGGGAACAAGGCATGTTCGAGAACTCCGATCGGTTCCCCAATCATGGCCTCGGGAATCAAAACAGCCGTGATCGGCTCATCGCCCTCGAACCGATTGTGTGACCCTGCGTGACCGGGCTTACGGGCCCGGTCGCACACCCCTTTTGCATCACTCCCTTTCCGGTGGCATCAGCCCGTCCGAATAATGCACCTGACGCTGTTCATCAATGATGACGGCGTCGATGCCCTTCAACCGATTGACCATTTCAAGCCCCTTGGCCGCCCCAAGCACAAAGACCGCCGTGGACAGGCCATCGGTTGTGATGCTGTCGTCGCCGAGGACAGTCACACTCTGTACGCCTTTTACCGGTTTTCCAGTCGCGGGCGAGAGAATGTGATGGACACGCTCGTTGTTGTCGTCAAAAAAGAAGCGCTCGTAATCGCCTGATGTCGACACTGCCACGTTGGTCAGTGGCAAAACCATGGCGTTGCGTGATTCGGATCGGGGGTCCCGGATACCCACTATCCAGGGCTTGCCGCGCTTATCACCCAGCAGCCGCAGGTCTCCCCCTGCGCTCAAGCGGGCGTGACGAATGCCGAACGATTTCAGGATGTCGATACCACGGTCAACGGCATACCCTTTGGCAATGCCACCCAGATCCAGCCGCACCCCCTCATCAAGGAATCGGACGCTATTGGCACTGGGGTCCAGCACTACTGATCTGTAATTCACCTTTGCCAAGCCTTCCGCCAGCTCTTCATCGGAGGGCTGTTGTCTGGCGCGAAAGTCGTACAGGTAGCCGATGGAACCAAAGCTGATGTCGAAGGCGCCATGGCTCAATTCAGAAATCCGCAGCGCCTGCTGAAGCACCGTAAAGAGACTGTCGCTCACCTCCACCGGTCCGTTGGCCGCCTCGCGGTTAACCCGGGACAGTTCGGAATCTTCCCGGTAACGGCTCATCTGACGGTCGATACGGTCGAACAAAGCCAGCACGGCATCTCCTGCCTCGCTGGCCACGGCCGGATCCTCGGTCCAGAACTCCATCTCTATGGCGGTGGTCATTGCCGTACCGCTCACACGTACCCATTCGGCCTGGGCCGGCATGGCCACAGTCAGCAGCGTGGCCATACCCCACGCCAACGTCCGTGCAACTGTCCCCTTATTTAACCATCCGTTGTTCACCACCCACCCTCGTTTCAATAATTGTGTTTGATCGTTGTTTTGATGCCAGCCCCTGACTCATCCCCTCTACGCCCCCCTCATCCCCCCGTCTACGCCAATAAAAAGTGCGTCAGGAGGATGAACAGCCGGGAGCATCGTCGCACTATGCATGAAAGCTATTCCAGCGGATGCTCTCCGCTCTCACAATAACAATCTTTCACCGCCAGGGTGTTAAGCGAGGCAAGATGATGAAAAACCCGGACTGGTGGCGTGGAGCCGTCATTTACCAAGTTTATCCACGCAGCTTCTACGATTCCAATGGCGATGGCATTGGTGACCTGCCTGGGGTTACTGCCAAACTCGATTACATCGCCAGCCTCAACGTGGATGCAATCTGGCTGTCACCCTTCTTTACCTCGCCGATGAAGGACTTTGGCTACGACGTCTCAGACTACCGCGGAGTGGACCCGATATTCGGCACCATTGAGGACTTCGATGAACTCATTGCCGAGGCCCACAAACGCGATCTGAAGATCATGATCGACCAGGTGTTGAGCCATTCCTCCGATCAGCATCGCTGGTTTACTGAAAGCCGCGCCAGCCGCGACAACCCGAAAGCGGACTGGTACGTGTGGGCAGACCCGAATGCCGACGGCACCCCACCTAACAACTGGCTGTCGGTGTTTGGCGGCTCCGCGTGGGCCTGGGACAGCCGCCGCAAGCAATACTACCTGCACAATTTTCTGACCAGCCAACCGGATCTGAATTTCCACTGCCCGGACGTGGTTGAACAGGTTTTGTCAGACGTAAAATTCTGGCTGGACCGCGGCGTGGACGGCTTCCGCCTGGACGCCATCAACTTCTGTTTCCACGATCCGGAACTGAGGGACAATCCGCCCAGCAACGCCGTTGCTGAAGGCTCCATTGGTGTGCGCAAGGAAAACCCTTACGCATACCAGTTCCACAAATACGATAAGACCCGCCCGGAAAACCTGGCCTTCCTGCAGCGCCTGCGTGCCCTGCTCGACCAGTATCCCGGCACGACTACCGTTGGGGAAATCGGCGACGACAACTCCCTGCAGACCATGGCGGAATACACCAGTGGCGGCGACAAGCTGCACATGGCCTATTCCTTTGATCTGCTGACAGAACAGCATGGAGCCGACTTTTTCCATAAGACCGTCGACTCCATCGAGAAAAAACTGACCGACGGCTGGCCCTGCTGGGCCATCGGCAACCATGATGTTTCACGGGTTGCTACCCGCTGGCAGGCGCGTTCGCCCGAACAGTTGAAAGCCTATATGGCAATGCTGCTGACACTCCGTGGCAGCGTTTGCATCTATCAGGGCGAAGAACTGGGGCTGACCGAGGCGGAGCTGGAATACAAAGACCTGGTGGACCCCTATGGCATCAATTTCTGGCCCGAATACAAAGGCCGGGATGGTTGCCGTACACCCATGGTATGGCACAACAAAGAGGCCAATGGTGGCTTCTCCGATGCACGCCCCTGGCTACCGGTTTATGATGAACACTACAGTGCTGCGGTGGCCGTTCAGCACGAACAGGAAAACTCCATCCTGCAGGCATACCGTACATTCCTGGGCTGGCGTGCACAGCAACCGGTACTGTTGAAGGGCGACATTGAGTTTCTGGACAGCCCCGAAAACACTCTGGTTTACACCCGGACTTATGAAGGCGCCACTTTCCTGGTCGCCCTGAACCTGACTGATCAGCAAGTTCGAATCACAGCTCCGGCCGCGGGCCAGAGAGTCAGCGGCGCGCCGGATTTTGTCGGCGGTTCCTGGAATGACCGGGAGCTGGAACTGCAGCCCTGGGGTGTGGAGATTGCAACACTCTGAGTCCGCTTTCACAGATCAAACAAGAAGACATACGTTATGGCCAGCGTCACATTAAGAAACATCTGCAAGAGTTATGACGAAACCCAGGTCACCCGCAATGTGAACCTGGATATCGACGACGGTGAATTTGTGGTGTTTGTCGGCCCCTCCGGGTGCGGCAAATCCACCCTGCTGCGAATGATCGCGGGGCTGGAGGACATCACCTCTGGCGACCTGTACATCGGCAACGACAAGGTCAACAACCTGCCTCCCAAGGAACGGGAAGTGGGCATGGTGTTCCAGTCCTATGCGCTATACCCCCACATGAACGTGGCGGAAAACATGGCATTCGGGCTCAAACTCGCCAAGACTGACAAGGCCGAGATTGACCGGCGCGTTAACGACGCCGCCAAACTGCTGCAACTGAACAACCTGCTGGAACGCAAACCCAAGGATCTGTCCGGTGGTCAACGCCAGCGGGTTGCGATTGGCCGCACCATCGTTCGGGAGCCCACGGTATTCCTGTTCGATGAGCCCCTATCCAACCTCGATGCCTCCCTGCGGGTGCAGATGCGCATCGAGATCTCCCGCCTGCACAAGCGGCTGGACGCCACCATGGTGTACGTCACCCACGATCAGGTGGAAGCCATGACCATGGCCGACAAGATCGTTGCCCTGGATAACGGCACCATCGCCCAGGTCGGCAAGCCCATGGAACTCTACCACTACCCCGCAACAAGGTTCGTGGCAGGCTTTATCGGTTCCCCGAAGATGAACTTCATCGACTGCACCGTGGAGAGTGCCTGCAGCCAGTCCGTAACCGTTACCATGCCCGGCAAACACTCTCTCGAACTGCCCATCAACGGCCATGAGCTGGCCGCTGGTGAATCTGTCACCGTGGGCATTCGTCCGGAGCACCTGAGCAACGACGAAGAAGCGGATATGTACCTGGACGGCGAAGTCACCGTCGTGGAGCGGCTGGGTTATCAGACCCTGGTGCATATGGACGTGAACGGCGTGGATGGCGTGATCACCATGCGCACCGACGGCAGCGACCCCGTCCAGGAAGGCTCGAAAGTCACCCTGGGCATCAAGGCCATCAAGTGCCACCTGTTCCGCGAAGACGGCAACGCCTGCCCCCGGCTTTACCGGGAACCCTGCATTGATTTCTGATCTGCTCTGACACCTTTTCAGGGGCCGGTTCCGTCACGTACCGGCCCCTTTTTTTGCCCTTTCAGTATCGTCTAATCTGGTCTGGCCTGGCCTGGCCGCCAAACAGGCTGGTAGGTCCTCCCGAAACACGCTGTGAATACACCCGGTTTATCGACTATTTCCAAGGTAGCTGAATAGTGGCGGAGGTCCTCCCGAAACCGTGCGGAGCCATGGATGGCGTAGCCGAGCGTACACGGACGTATTCACAGCGTGTTTCGGGAGGACCT
>NZ_DELU01000008.1:0-45392 GCF_002352785.1 Marinobacter sp. UBA2688 | reverse complement strand
AGCAGGGGGGGGGGTATTAGCCTGACCGGGTCGCGAAGTGCGGAAAAGGAAGACGCATTTCTCGCGGAAGGGCCGCCCGGGATCCTCCGTGGCGGCGTAGGAGAACGTTCAATTCAGTCCAGCGGCATCAACCCTTGACGCCGCCGGCTGTCAGCCCACCAACAATCCATTTCTGGCAGTACAGGAAGATCAGCGTAATGGGCAGCCCGGAGAGCACAGCGGCAGCGGCAAAGTCGCCCCACAGGTAGTTCTGCTCGTACAGGTACTGTTGCGCGCCGACCGCCAGGGTCAGTTTGTCGGTGTCCACCAGCAGCACGGATGCCATCGGGTATTCCATGATGGTCATGATGAAGGCCAGGATGAACACCACCACCAGGATCGGTACCGACAACGGCAGCAGGATGTAGCGGAACGCCTGCCACGTGGTTGCCCCATCCACGATGGCGGCTTCTTCCAGGGAGCGGTCAATGGAATCGAAGTAGCCCTTGATGGTCCAGATATGCAAGGCCATACCGCCGAGCGAGGCCACGATCACAGCACCGTGGGTGTTCAGCCCCAACCAGCTCACATGGTTGCCTATCTGGTCAAACAGGGCATACAGCGCCACCAGAGACAGCACCGGCGGGAACATCTGGAAGATCAGCATCGACTTGAGCACAAAGCCTTTGCCTGCAAAACGCATGCGGGCGAAGGCGTAGGCACTGGTGGTCGAGAGAGCCAGGATCATCACCGAGGAGATCACTGCGATCTTGATGGAGTTCCACAGCCACAACAATACCGGGAACGGCGGCTGGGTGACCGTGCCGTCCTCCCCGGTGTAGGGAATGCCCAGCGCCAGGTACCAGTGTTCCAGCGAAGGGTTCTCCGGCAGCAGGCTGCCGGCTGCAAAGTTACCGCTGCGGAAGGAGATGGAGATCACCATCAGCAGCGGGAACAGGATGATCACGATAAAGCCCAGCATCCCGAGATGGGACGCCAGAACGCGATACTTGGTGGAGCGGGGTTGAACCATTGCCATGGGTAGCTCCTTACACTTTGACTTTGGACAGTTTCAGGTTGATCAGCGACAGGGCGCCAACCACCAGGAAGATGGCTGTGGCAATCGCAGCCGCCAGGCCAAAGTTCTGTCCGGAATCCTGGAACGCGATGCGGTAGGTGTAGCTCACCAACAGGTCTGTGGTGCCCGCAGGTGTGCTTGCGCCGATAATATCGGGCGCGCCACCGGTCAATAGCGCAATCAGGACGAAGTTATTGAAGTTGAACGCAAAGCTTGCGATCAACAGCGGCATCAATGGCTTGATGATCAGCGGCAGGGTGACATTGAACAGGTTGTTCACCGGCCCTGCCCCGTCCATCGCGGAGGCCTCGTAGAGATCCCTCGGTATCGCCTGCAGTAAGCCCATGCAGAGCAACATCATGTAGGGGTAGCCCAACCAGGTGTTAACGATCAGGATCATGGTTCGCGCCAGCGCCGGGTCACTGAACCAGTCAGGCCGCATTCCGAACAGGCCTTCCAGTACCAGATTGATCTCACCGAAGTTCTGGTTGAACAGGCCCTTGAACACCAGGATCGAGATAAACGCCGGTACCGCATAAGGCAGGATCAGCATGGTGCGGTAGAAGCCCTTTCCGCGAATCTGGTCCCACTGCAGGAGGTTCGCCAGCAACAGCCCGAGCGCCAGGGTGAACACCACGGTTGCCACGGCAAAGGACAGCGTCCATACGAAGATCTCAAAGAACGGCCCGCGAATGCTCGGGTCGGACACCACCTTCAGGTAGTTGTCCCAGCCGATGTTCACGGTCCACCCCGGCGACAGTGTCTGACCTTCCGCACTGCGGTAGAAGCCGGTGTCGTGGTCCGGAAAGTAGGTCACGTCCGTCTGGTTGTTGGTGATGCTGCCGTTGTCGTGCAACGTGAACTGGGCGTTGATGGCCGCAAAGGCACGCAGGCTGGCCATGCTCAGCTCGCGCCCGTCTTCGGTCAGCAGGTCCAGCTCCGACAGTTCCGATCGCAACTGGATAATGTCGCGAATGGCCAGCGGCTCGCCAGCCGGCTTATCCGAAGCGGGTAAGACCGGCGCGCTGGTGTCGGAACCGTCCAGCGCCAGCGGAGCCGAAACCAGGTTCTGGTGCTTACCCTCAAGGTAGATCACATAACCGGCATCGGTGTTGAAAAGCTCATAGTTATAGCGGACGGAATCGGACTGGTAGGTCCGGTCCATCAGGTTGTCCTTCACCTGCTCAAAACTCAGCAGGTTGCTGGCACTGTAGTTGGTAAAGCCAATACCAACCGTGTACATCAGCGGGAAAATAACAAACACCCCCATACCGGCTACTGCAGGGAAAATGTAGCGATGGGCGTAGAGTTTCTTGTTCACGAACACAAACACCGCTGATGCCGTCAGCACCAGGAACAGCATCGCGAACACGAACTCCTGCTGGGCATACAATGCCAGTATCAGGTAGAGCGCCATGCCTACCAATGCGGCCAGGGCACCCCACTTTAGAATCATTCGGGTCATTGGAAGTCTGCTTTCGGTTCCGGGGGAGGACAGGGTTTCCGTTATCATTGTAGTCAGCCCGTTTAAAGCCGTCGCCAACGTCTGGCGAGGGCAGGTTTACAACAACAGGTAAGCACGGCTGGGAGAACCATCGGCACGGCGGCCAACGGCACTCCCATCGGGGGCATTACCGGGTAATGCGCTGTGCTGCTGAGTTCAGGGCGTCCTCAACGGGCTGTCTTCCAGATGTGATGTTCTGCAGAGCCGGCCCCATGGAGGACCAGAAAGCGCCCATGGCAGGCACACTCGGCATGGGTTCACCCAACTGGGCGTTTTCAAACGTCGCCGCAATATTCGGGTTGGACGATAGCTCGTCCATGAACTCCTTGTTGGCCACGGCCCCCAGGGGAACATCATTGTTCACCATTTTCAGGCCTTTGACGGACAGCGCGTAGTTCTCAAGGAACTCTACCGCCAGGTCCTTATTGGGGCTGGCCGTATTCAGAGTCGCCGCCATCACGCCAACCATGGGTTTGCTGGGCTGACCATCGACGGTGGGCAACTTGGCAACGCCAAAGTCAATGCCGCTCTTCTCCAGGTTACCCCAGGCCCAGGGGCCGTTGATCATCATCGCGGTTTCGCCCTTGTTGAAGCTGGACTCCATGGCGCTGTAATCCGCACCACGAGGCATCACACCTTCTTCAATCAGGGTTGTGAGCATGTTGGCGCCCTTCATGGCACCTTCGTTGTTCACGCCAGTGTCCTTGACGTCATAGCTGCCGTCTTCGTTCTGGGCGAAAATATAGCCGCCGGCCGCGGCAATCATTGGCCAGGTGAAATAGGTGTTGTTGTAGTCCCAGAGGATGGCGCGCTTGCCATCTTCCGCCAGTTGTTTGTGAATGGCGGGAATGTCCTCGAAGGCGGTTGGCGGCTCGGGCACCAGATCCTTGTTATAGATCAGACCAATGGACTCGACGGCCATGGGGTAACCGTACATCTTGCCATCGACGGTCACAGCATCCCAGGTGAAATCGAAGTTCTCACCGATAACACGCTGTGACGGCTTGACCTCGGAAATGATGCCGCTTTGCGCCCATTCGCCGAAACGGTCATGGGCCCAGATAAAGATGTCCGGGCCATTGCCCGTGGCGGCGGATTGCTGGAACTTGTCAGTGGCGCTGTCTGGATGAGCCACTTCAACGGGGATGCCGGTTTCCTCGGTAAACCAGTCGCCTACTTCCTGCAGGCCGTCATAGCCCTTGTCGCCGTTGATCCAGACCAGGAGCTTGCCTTCCTCGATCTCGGCGTGAGCCGGTGCGGACATGCCAAAGGTTGCTGCAACAATGGAAGCTGCGAGTGAACTACGGATAAAAGTTCGACGATTCATCAGGTGTTTCCTCTGCTTGTTCCTGCCTTATTCTTGTTGTCCGCCCTGACACGAGGTTGGCCGGGCGGGCTGAACGCAAATCTTTTTATTGCGAGTAACCGAACTGTGTTGCAATTTGCTGTTGCTGGCATCAGCCCTGATTTCATTCCCTGAGGCGTAGAACGGGGGAGTAGTGAGGCGTAGTGAATTCCGTCTACCACCCTCCGTTCAGGTCTGGTTTGATTGCATAACCACAACAATAAATGGAACCGGAGCCCATTGCATGAGACAGACCCCGAAAAAAATCAGGTTTACCGCCAGCCTTGTGACGTGCCTCTCGCTTGCCGGCTGCGCCGGTGGCCAGTTCGAGACTGCCGCCCCACCCTCGGACAACCGCGCTGTTTCAACCGGCGGGATGTGCACCGCCACCCAGGCAGAGATGACCGTTACCGTCGGCAATGCCTTCAAAGACGGCGACTGGGTGCGAGACTACTACAGTGGCAACAAGGCACAGGTGACAAATGGCCAGGTCACCCTCACCCCGGCCCCGGACGCTGAAGGCCTGTTGCTGCTGGAAGCCGTGGACGCTCCGGAGCAGAGCTTCACCTGGGCGGGCGCGACTGTCTACTTTACCGTGACAGATCGCTTTGCCAATGGCCGCACCGACAACGACCTGAACTACGGCCGCAAGCCCGACGGCAAGGATGAAATCGGCACCTTCCACGGCGGGGATTTCGCCGGCCTGACACAGAAGCTGGACTACCTGAAGGATCTCGGCGTCAATGCTGTCTGGGTCACCCCACCCTTCGAGCAGATTCATGGCTGGGTTGGCGGTGGTGACCAGGGGGACTTCCAACACTATGGGTACCATGGCTATTACGCTCTGGACTTAACCCGCCCTGACGCCAACTTCGGCACCCGCGAGGAATTCCGCACCCTGGTGGAAGAAGCCCATGCCCGCGGCATCCGCGTGGTTATGGACGTGGTTATGAACCACCCGGGCTACGCCACCCTTCAGGATATGCAGACCTTCAACGTTGGCGGGCTGCGCGAAGGCTTCGAAAAGCACCTGCCCGAACAATGGGGCGACTGGCGACCGGAATCCTGGGAGAACTTCCACGCCTACCATGCGTTGATCGACTACGATCATCCGGGCTGGGCCAACTGGTGGGGCAAGGACTGGGTTCGCGCCGGCATCGGCGACTACGACACGCCGCCCAAAGCCTCCATCGATCCGGTACGGGGCTCCCTCGCCTTCCTGCCGGATTTCAAGACGGAATCCGATAAAGCGGTGGACCTGCCCATTTTCCTGCAGAACAAGGAAAACACCCGCGCCACACAGCTTGAAGACGCCACCGTCCGGGATTATCTGGTCACCTGGCTGACCGATTGGGTGCGCGAGTTCGGTGTTGATGGTTTCCGGGTGGACACCGCCAAGCACGTGGAGCCGGAAGCCTGGAAACAACTGAAAACCAAAGCTCAGGATGCACTGGACACCTATCGCGCCAATAATCCCGGCCAGCCGTTACCAGCGGAGGAATTCTGGATGGTCGCGGAGGTATTCCCCCATACCGTGACCCGAAGCAGCTACTTTGATGCCGGATTCGACGCCGTCATCAACTTTGACCTGCAGGAGGAAGCCCAGGCCGGTGCAGCTTGCCTGCCCGCCATGGAGCCCATCTACAGCGAGTATTCCGACAAGATGCACGGCGACAAACCCTTCAACGTCATGAGCTATATCTCATCCCACGACACCCAGCTGTTCAGCCGCATTGCCGACAACAAACCGGCGTTGCAGAAGCGGGTCGCCGCCGCCTTGCTGTTTACACCAGGCACCAGTCAGATATTCTACGGAGACGAATCCGGCCGCGCTTTCGGGCCCACGGGATCTGATGGCCACCAGGGCACCCGTTCGGACATGAACTGGGCCGACATCGAAAATGGCACGGCACAGCCGGTCCTGTCCCACTGGACAAAGCTGGGCCAGTTCCGGGCACGTCACCCGGCAATTGGTGCCGGGGAACACAAACAACTCAGTACCAAACCCTACGTCTTTTCAAGAACCCACGGCGACGACCGGGTGGTGATCGCCTTCGGCAAGGAGTAATCGTGCAAAACACCCAAACAGCAGGATTCACACCGGAAACACCCCTGATTCTGGGAATGATGCGGCTCCATGACCATCCCAGCCTCACGCAACCCGCCCGGCTTGCAGACTGGATTGCCGCGCGACTGGATGACGGCCTGAACGTGTTCGATCATGCCGACATCTACGGTGGTGGCGAGTGTGAGCGGCTGTTCGGGGATGCATTACGGGCTCACCCGGCCCTGGCCCAAAACCTGCAGGTGATCACCAAGACCGGCATCGTACCGGCCGACCGGGACACCTCGCAGTGGCGGGTAAAACACTACCGGGCCGAAGCAGATTATGTGGAAAACGCGATCAACAAGGCCATCGCCTCACTGGCGGTAGAACAGATTGACACCTTTCTGATTCACCGTCCTGACCCGTTGATGCAGGCCGAGGACGTCGCGCGGGTGCTGGAAGCGGCGGTGTCCGCGGGTAAGATTCGCCAGATCGGCGTCTCCAACTTCCTGCCCGAGCAATGGCGATGGCTGGCCCGGAACACCGAGCTACCGCTGGTGTGCAATCAAAGCCAGTTATCCCTGCTCCACACCGATCCGTTGTTCGATGGCACCCTTGAAGCTCATCTTGCGGATGGACTGCGCTGGTTGGCGTGGTCTCCGCTGGGTGGTGGTGGCCTGGCGGACCGCATCCCGGCAGAGCTGATGGGAGAGGCTCGGGAAGAAACCGGTCTGGATGACACCGGCCTGGCTATCGCCTGGTTACGACAGATTCCCGGCACGCCTATACCCGTGCTGGGCTCCATGAACCCCGAGCGCATTCACTCAGCGCTCAATGGCGCTCGAAGCCCTATGCCACGGGCCCTTTGGTACCGGCTACTGGAATCGGTTCGCAATACCGCGGTTGCCTGACCCGGATGTGCGTTGTGACGTCCGTCAACGCCTGACAAATCGTTACACAACTTCCACCTTAGTCCGATTGTTGCTTTTGCAGACAGCCGCGACACTGGTCCTGATCCACAACAACAATATCAGGGCCTGCGTTACCGGCCCGGCGCGACCAAGGAGGCCTGTGCCAATGCTCTGCAAGAAGCTGCTTCTCTCTTTGTTACTGACCCTGCTGGCGGCGGCTCCCGTTGCAGCGGAAACCCTGAAAATCGGGCTTAACTACCCCCAGACCGGCCGCTACAAGGACCAGGGCCTGCAACAACGCCTGGGCGCTTTCCTGGCGGTTGACGAAATCAACAAGGCCGGCGGCATCATGGGTCGCGAAGTGGAACTGGTGATACGCAACACCTCCGGCGAACCAGACAAGGGCGCCAAAAACACCGCTGAGCTGATCGACCGCGAAGGGGTGCAAATGGTATTCGGTGGCGTTTCCAGCGCAGTAGCCATTGCCTCCGGCAGAGCAGCAAGGGACCGAAACCGTATCTACTTCGGAACCCTGACCTACTCCAACGCCACCACCGGCGCCGCCGGCCACAGTCACATGTTTCGCGAACCCTATAATGCCTGGATGACGGCGAAGGTACTGAGCCAATACCTCAATACCCAGCATGCCGGCGACGAATACTTTTACATCACGGCAGACTACACCTGGGGCTGGTCGGTGGAGAAATCGGTCCGGAAATTCACCAATACCGAAAACACCGACGCTCATAAGGGCGTGAAGACACCCTTTCCCCGCGCGTTGATTACGGATTTTCGCCAGGCTCTGGAACAGGCGGAACAAAGTGGCGCGAAGGTCCTGATGATGGTGTTGTTTGGCGACGACATGGTGCGTGCGCTGAACGTCGCCTACGAAATGGGTTTGACGAAGAAAATGCAGGTGGTGGTACCCAACCTCACGCTCGGCATGGCCCGCCAGGTGGGCCCGACCATTATGGAAGGTGTCGTTGGCGGTTCGCCCTGGGTGTGGAGCGTTCCCTACCAGTACAACTACGCCCGCGGTAAGGAATTCGTAGAGGCCTTCTCGAGCCGCTACGAGATGCGCCCCTCCACTGCGGCAGCCTCTGCCTACAGCATCGTCTACCAGTACAAGGATGCCGTGGAAAGAACCGGCACCACGGACACACGCGAGCTTATTCGAGCCCTGGAAGGCCACCGGTACACTTTCCTGAAGGACGAGCAGTACTGGCGCGACTTCGACCACCAGAACATCCAGACGGTCTACGTTGTGAGGGTAAAGCCCCGCAACCAGATCATGGAAGACGAGTACTCGGCTGACTACTTCGAGATCATCGACTCCATGCCCGGCGATGAGGCCGCCCAGACCCGGCAGGAATGGGAAGCCAGACGCAAGGAAGCCGGACAGCCGCTCAACCTCTAGGTGAGCGTCGATGTCACTGGGTTAACCGTGTTTGCCAGCGCCGCGCCAATGTTTGAAAACTCGTCAGCCTGCAGGGACGCCCCGCCGATCAGGCCGCCATCCACTTCAGGTGACGAGAACAGAGCCGCCGCGTTGGCCGCTTTCACACTGCCACCATAAACAATGCGCACGGACTGCCCTGCGCCTGTCTCACAGTTCTCCAGAAACTGGCGGATAGCCCGGTGGGTGTCCGCCACCTGCTCCGGGGTAGCGGTCCTGCCGGTGCCAATGGCCCAGACCGGTTCATAGGCAACGATGCTGCCAGCCAGGCCGGACATGCCGCATTGGTCAATCACCGTCTGCAGCTGTCGCTGAACGATCTTCATCGTCCACCCCTGCTCCCGCTCTTCCAACGTTTCGCCAACACATATCACCGGTATCAGCCCCGCGGAGAGCACCTGCTGAAACCGGGCAACAACATCATCGTCGGACTCGTGGTAAAGCGCGCGTCGCTCCGAATGCCCGACCAATACGTAACGGCACCCCATTTCATGCAACATGGTGGCGCTTACTTCCCCGGTGTGTGCACCGGACGGCGCACGGCTGGCATTCTGCGCCCCGAGTGCGATGCCGGTGTACCCGAGCAGGTCCCGAACCTGGAACAGATAGGGAAACGGCGGGCAAATGGCCATATCAATGGTTTTGCGAAAGGGGCGGAGCTTTGCCAGCATCCGCACAAGCAACGCCTGGTTGGAGTGCAGGCTGCCGTTCATTTTCCAGTTCGCAATCAGAATGGGTTTTCTCATGGTTTGTCTCCTGTGATTCCTCGTATCGACGTGTCAGGTATCCAGGGCACAGCGAATGGCTCCAACACCGGGATAGAAAGCGTGGGCGCCAAGGTCCTGCTCGATACGAAGCAACCGGTTGTACTTGGCAACACGGTCAGAGCGGCAGAGGGAACCGGTCTTGATCTGACCTGCTCTGGTTGCCACTGCCAGATCGGCAATAAACGTATCCTCGGTTTCACCACTGCGATGGGATATAACCGCGGTGTAGCCAGCATCCTGTGCCGTTCCAATGGCTTCAAAGGTTTCCGTGAGGGTGCCTATCTGGTTGAACTTGATCAAAACCGAATTGGCGATGTCCTTCCGCACGCCATCCGCGATCAGTGACGCATTGGTCACGAACAGGTCATCCCCTACCAGTTGCACCCGCTCCCCCAGCTTTTCGGTCAGCAGCTTCCAGCCATCCCAGTCGTCCTCATCCATACCGTCCTCGATGGACGCGATGGGGTACTGCATCGCCAGCGACAGCAGATAATCCGCAAAGCCGGCGGAGTCAAAGCTTGCTCCGGCTCCGGACAACTCGTAGCGGCCATCGCGGTAGAACTCGGACGCGGCACAGTCCAGAGCCAGCACGATATCCGTGCCCGGCCGATAACCCGCCCTGACGACGGCTTCCAGGACAAGATCCAACGCCTCTTCGCTGGAGCGCAGATCCGGCGCGAAACCGCCTTCGTCACCAATGGCGGTGGAAAGGCCTTTCTCGGTCAGCAGTGATTTCAGTGCATGGAAGGTTTCAACACCCATTCGCAATGCCTCGCTATAGCTGGGCGCTCCGACCGGCTGGATCATGAATTCCTGAAGATCAACGGTATTGTCTGCATGGGCACCGCCGTTGATGATATTCATCATGGGTACCGGCAACACACACGGACCGGAGCAACCATAGAGTTCTGCCAGATAGCGGTACAGCGGTTGCTGTCGAAAGTTGGCGGCGGCATCGGCAACCGCCAGGGACACGGCGAGAATGCCGTTTGCACCAAAACCGGACTTGTTATCGGTGCCGTCCAGGTGGCGCATCAGCCGATCAATCACCAACTGGTCAAACACCACCCGGTTTTCAATCGCTGGTGCGATGTGGCGGTTAACCGCTTCGACAGCCCCCAGCACACCCTTGCCATTGTACCGATCAGGATCACCGTCCCTTTTTTCCAGGGCCTCCCTGGAGCCGGTGGAGGCGCCCGACGGCGCGCGACCGCGTCCGACCACGCCGTTTCCCAACTCAACATCCACTTCCACTGTGGGAAAACCGCGGGAATCCAGAATTTCCCGGGCGAATACGGACTGAATACGCTCCATAATCATTAACCTACTTGCTCGTGTTGTTTTTGTTTCCGCACACATAGGTGCACTATCGAACAGCTCACTCGATTGTAATATTCGTTTACGAACATTCACAAGCGAAAAAGAACACAATTCCATATGATTTTGTTATATGGAAAACCCCAATAGGAACTTCAAACGGGTTCGACTACACCCGGAATCGCCCGATCAACGCTTCGATATCACTCATTGATGCCTTGAGCTGGTCGCTGGTCGCTACCAGTTGTTCGATCTCCGCCAGGTTTTCCGATGACGACCCGCTGATTTCGGTAACATTGCGCGACACCGAACGGCTGACGTCTTCCTGCTCGTCCATGCCGGTACGAACATGTTCCGCGCTATTGCGGATCTGGTCGACGGCCTCTCGAATGGTTTCAACGCCTTTGGAGGCATCGGTGATCAGGGACTTGACCGATTCCAGGCGCTGGAAGCTGTCTTCCATCGACCTCACGGCTTCGGCCGCATCCCCCTGGAGACGGTTGACGAGGCCACGAATGGTGTCCGTGCTACTGGTAGTTTTCTGGGCAAGCTGTCTGACTTCGTCGGCCACCACCGCAAAACCACGGCCAAACTCTCCAGCCCTGGCGGACTCAATGGCGGCGTTGAGCGCCAGCAGGTTGGTCTGGTTGGCGATTTCATCGATGGATTCGGTGATGCGCCCGATGTCGTGGGACGCACTCTCCAGCTTTTTCAGCTTGCCGGAGGTCTGCTGTATCTGCTCTTCCAGTTCATTCACACACTCCATGTTGGCGTTGGCGGTCTCTTTGCTTTCATCAACCCGACTGTTCACCGACTCCACCAGTTGGTGGGTGTCCCTGACGGATTCCGCCACGTTATGGCAGGACGCTTCCATCTCCGTCATGGCGGTCGCTATCGAATTGAGGTCATCGGCCTGCCCCCTAATACGCTGGCTCAGGTCGTGGGAAAAATCCGCGTTGGACGCCGCCACACCGGTAATTTCACCGCCGGCTTTCTGCAGGCTGCCCAACACCTCCCGCATGGCCGCTGCGAGCTTATTGGCCGACTCTTTCAGTTCAATAAACTCGCCGTTGGCGCGGAATGTCAGTTCGCGGCTATAGTCGCCCCCAGCCATCGCCGAGAGGTGATTGACGGTGGCACGCAGAGGAATACTGATCAACCGCCCCAACCACACCGAGATCACAACGGCAATAAACAGAATTAGCGGTACCAGGTAATACACCAGCTGTTCCGAGAAACGCGCCGTGGCATCCAGGTTGTCGACGGTCTGTACAGCGGCCTCTCCGGCCGCCGCGACCATCCGGTCAATATGGCTGTTGAGGTTATCAAGCCCGGCCTCTATGTCCGCGACGGTGCTGTTCACCGCCAGCAGGTTGCTGCGGTAATCGTAATACTGGCTGACTATGCCGGCCTCACTGTTGACCGACTCAAAGAAATCGCTTGCGATAGGCGCAAGCGACTCCAGCGACGCAATCTCGCCAATGATGGCCTCAATATCCTGCTCAACCGTCACGGTGTTGAATCGCAGGTTTTCCACCACGGCTTTGAGCCGTTCGGCATCGTCGGTGCTGACCAATTGCATAATTAGCAGTTCAATATTGGACAGGTTCCCCATAACCGTCATGAGCAGGTCTTTCAGATAAATGTCAGACCCTGCGGGCGCTGATGCTTCACGAAGCAACAACTGTTTCATTTCCGAGGCTTTGGCAAGAAAGTCGGATAAATCACGGTTCACTGACTCAGATACCCGGATAACCTCCGCCTGGTGTTCGCTAAGCCTGGCCGCTTGTTTTTGCAGCGCGCCAAGGGCCTCCCGGTACTGCTGCGCGGGTTCCTCGAATCCAGTAAGCAAGCGGATTTCGCCGGCTTCGGCAGCGAGTGACGTCACCTGCTTATCCAGCGCGGTCATTTTCTCTATCAGCCTTCCATAGCGGGATTCCAGTTCCTGGTTGTCCCTCACCCTGGCGAGCGAGATGACCGCCATGCCACTGCCCCCTGTCGTTGCCTCGACAGCCTGGACAGCACGCTGAAACGGGAAGATTCTCTCCTTTACCGCAGACGTACCCTCGGAAATGGATGTCATCATACTGCCGTTGAACAGCCCCCAGCCTGCGATGATCACACAAAGCAAACCGAAGCCCAGGTATAGACGATGGATAACTGAAATTTTTCTCATGCCCTATCAACCCCTGCTGCCAGCCCTGGACAGGTCCGGAATTTGGAAAGGAAAGATCAGGTGCAAAAAGGTGGAAAAAGGGCCGGCAGGGTCAACCCGCTAAACACGGGGGAACGCCTGAAATGCTAATAGGGGGGGAATGAAAGCAACCGGCCAAGACCCACCGACCTGACGGTGTTAGGTCTGCCGCTGCCCCAGGAAACCCGGGACAACGGCAGGGCACTACAGGTAAGTGATTTACTGAGGGACTACTCGAGCCGTCTCAGAAATCAGCTCTCGCGAGCCTCTTCCCAGGTTTTCAGCAACTCCTGGTAAGGAACGGTCTTGCCCATGGGCTTCTCGTTCGAAAGCTTGGCTTTCGGTGCACCGGGCTGGTTCAGCCAGTACTGAGGATCACGGGGCTCGTTCAGCTTCGGGCCACAGGTTTCCTGAACATTGGCACGCTCAAGACGCTCCATGATGCGGTCCTGTGCTTCAGCCAGGCCGTCCAGTGCTTTCTGGGGTGTTGCCTCACCGCTTGCAGCCTGGGCGATATACTGCCACCACACCTGAGCCAGCTTCGGATAGTCAGGCACGTTGGTACCGGTCGGTGACCACTGCACACGGGCCGGGCTGCGGTAGAACTCCACCAGACCGCCAAGCTGCGGTGCCATTTCAGTCATCTGTTCAGAGTTGATATCAGACTCGCGAATCGGTGTCAGGCCAGCCATGGTTTTTTCCAGGGACACGGTCTTGGAAACCGTGAACTGGGCGTACAGCCATGCGGCGAGACGACGCTTCTGCGGCGTGGACTTCATGAAGGTCCAGGAACCCATGTCCTGATAACCAAGCTTCATGCCCTCTTCCCAGTAGGGTCCACGGGGAGAGGGAGCCATGCGCCATTTCGGGGTGCCGTCTTCGTTTACCACGGGCAGGCCGTCTTTGATCATGCTGGCGGTAAACGCGGTGTACCAGAAAATCTGCTGGGCAATCGCACCCTGGGCCGGTACCGGACCGGCCTCGTAAAAGGTCATGCCCTGAGCTTCAGGCGGCGCGTACTTCTCCAGCCAGTCAACATACTTGGTGGTCGCGTAGACGGCTGCTGGACCGTTGGTGGCACCGCCACGGCTTACGCTGGAACCAACCGGGTGACACTCATCCACGCGAATGCCCCACTCGTCGACAGGCAGACCGTTAGGCAGGCCCTTGTCGCCGGCACCGGCCATGGAGAACCAGGCGTCAGTGAAGCGCCATCCCAGTGACGGGTCTTTCTTGCCGTAGTCCATGTGACCATAGACACGCTTACCATCAATTTCCTTCACGTGTACCGAGAAGAATTCAGCAATGTCTTCGTAGGCAGACCAGTTGACCGGCACACCCAGCTCATAGCCGTAGATATCCTTGAACTGCTTCTTCAGATCCGCGCGTTCGAACCAGTCAGCACGGAACCAGTAAAGGTTGGCGAACTGCTGATCGGGAAGCTGGTAAAGCTTGCCATCCGGGGCGGTGGCAAAATCAAGGCCGATAAAATCGTCCAGGTCGAGTGTCGGCAGGGTCAGATCCTTGCCTTCGCCGTTCATGATGTCCTCGACGGGCATTGCTTTGCCGTAGCGGAAGTGGGTACCGATCAGATCAGAGTCGTTGACCCAGCCATCGTAGATGTTCCGGCCCGACTGCATCTGGGTCTGCAGCTTTTCGATCACATCCCCTTCCTGAATCAGGGTATGGGTCAGGTTGATGCCGGTGATCTCGCTGAAGGCCTTGGCGAGCACACTGGATTCGTACTCATGAACGGCGATGGTTTCGGAAACCACGTTGATATCCATGCCACGGAACTGCTTGGCGGCCTGGATGAACCACTCCATCTCTTTCATCTGCTCTTCTTTGGTGAGAGTAGAGTCGTCAAATTTCTCGTTGACCCACTTCCTGGCGGCGTCAGAATACTGATCTGCACTTGCCTGGAAGCTGAGACCCAACCCGACCGAGCCAATCGCGGCGCTCAGCAGGAGGGTTTTCGGATATTTATTGTTCTTGAACATATCCAACCTCGTTCGTCTTGTTTTGGTTTGTTCGAAACGCGACATCAATACTGACTGCGCTCCAGTTTTCACTGCATAGCGTTCTAGTCGCTATCCTTTCGATCGGCTCCGAATCATAATGTTCGAATCCGATCATTTAACTGAAAATAGTTCGTTAAAGAATTTTTTACAACCGTTTTCAATAATAATTCAGAAGATTTTTTTTCGGCCTTCCCTGGCAAACGAAAATCCTAATGTGTTGGCTCACCCCCAGCGCAGCAGCACCAGAAGCCATATCACGGACACCACCAGCGCTGCCCAGAGAGTGATATCGCTGACGGCCAGAAAAGCCAGATGAATATAGGCGGCGGACAGCAGTCCGATAAACAACCGGTCCCCGCGTGTTGTCGATATGGGCAGAAAGCCCTTTCTTTCGGTACAGGGCGAAACCACCTCATAAACCGTCATAAACGCCAGAATGCAGGCGATCACGGCAAAGAAAATAGCAACGCTTGGTGTCCAGTTCATCCACGCAATCATGATAGATCTCCTTATACCCGGCCCAGTGCAAAACCTTTGGCGATGTGGTTACGAACAAACCAGACCACCAGCACGCCTGGAATAATGGTCAGCACACCCGCGGCGGAGAGCACGCCCCAGTCTATACCGCTGGCCCCCGCCGTTCGGGTCATGATGGCTGCTATCGGCTGCGCGTCCACCGACGTCAGCGTCCTCGCCAGCAGTAGCTCCACCCACGAGAACATGAAGGCAAAGAACGCGGCCACACCGATCCCCGAGCGGATCATCGGCAGAAAAATCTTCACGAAAAATTTCGGGAAACTGTAACCATCAATATAGGCCATCTCGTCGTATTCGCGGGGAACACCGGACATAAAGCCTTCCAGTATCCAGACCGCCAGTGGTACGTTGAACAGGCAATGGGCCAGTGCCACCGCAATGTGCGTGTCGAACAGGCCGATAGACGAGTACAGCTGAAAGAATGGCAGCAGGAACACCGCCGGTGGCGCCATGCGGTTACTCAGCAGCCAGAAAAACAGGTGCTTGTCGCCGACGAACTTGTAGCGGCTGAACGCATAAGCCGCCGGCAGTGCGACCAACAATGTGATGGTCATGTTCATCGACACGTAGATCATCGAGTTGATGTAACCCGAGTACCAGCTGGCGTCGGTGAAGATCACCGCATAGTTGTGCAGCGTAAACTGCTGGGGCCAGAGCGTCAGCCCGCCCAGAATTTCCTGGTTGGTCTTGAACGACATGTTCAGCAGCCAGTAGATCGGGGTCAGCAGGAGCACGATAAACAGTGTCATCCCGAAGCCCTTTGAACGTGAATAGGTCATCACTCTCTCCTTATTTTTCTTTGTCGAGGTGAGTTATGGCGGTAAAGAACAACCAGGACACCAGCAGCACGATCAGGAAGTAGATCAGTGAGAATGCCGCCGCACGACCGATATCGAACTGGCCTATGGCCATGGTGGTCAGTGTCTGACTGAGGAAGGTGGTTGAGCTGCCCGGGCCGCCACCTGTCAGCACGAATGGTTCGGTATAGATCATGAAGCTGTCCATGAACCGCAATAGCACGGCGATCACCAGCACGCTTCTCAGGCGCGGCAGCTGGATGTAGCGGAACACCGCCCATTTGGACGCGCGGTCAATCTCAGCGGCCTGATAGAAAGCCTCGGGTATGGCGCGCAAACCCGAATAGCACAACAGGGCCACCAGGGGCGTCCAGTGCCAGACATCCATCAACAGTACCGTCAGCCAGGCGTCTACCGTGCTGCCCGTATAGTTGTAGTCAACACCCAGGGAATTGAGCCCCCAGCCGAACAGGCCGATGTCTCCCCGACCGAAGATCTGCCAGATGGTACCCACCACGTTCCAGGGAATCAGTAGCGGAATCGCCAGCAGGATCAGACACAGCGAGGCCTTGATACCGGATTTCGGCATCATCAGCGCCACCCCGATACCCAGCGGTATCTGGATCGCAAGCACGGCGCCGGAGAACAGAAACTGCCTCAGTAGCGAATCTCGCAGGCGCTCGTCGGCCAGAATTTCCTCGAACCACTCGGTACCCACGTAGTAGGCATTACCCGGCCCGAATATGTCCTGAACCGAATAGTTCACGACGGTCATCAACGGTATCAGCGCAGAAAACGCCACCAGAATGAACACTGGCAGAACGAGCCACCAGGCACGATTATTGGGAACCTTATTCATTGGTCCTTCTCCTCTACCAGAAACTCGTCCACGTAAAGCTTCAGCCACTTTTCCGGAAAGCTGAGCTGAACCTGGCCGCCAACTGCAAAGTGCTGGTCTTCCGTCAGCCGAACCTTCAACGTTTCGAAATCCAGCTTGACTGTCATGACCTTGTAAGTGCCGAGGTCCTCGACATCCAACACCTCGGCTTCAAACGTATCGTCCGCCGGCATATCGGACGCCTGGATAAACTCCGGGCGAATACCGATCTTGAGATTGTTGGACTGCAGGCGCTGCAACAGCTCGACGTGTTGAACACTCAGCGGGACAACCGTGCTGCCGAAGCAGACCCCGCGTGGGCAACGCTGAACCTCAATCAGATTCATGCCGGGGCTACCGATGAAATACCCCACAAATGTGTGGTTGGGCTGTTCGAAGAGCTCCGTTGGGGTGCCAAACTGAACAATCTGACCGCCGTACATCACCGCGATTTTGTCGGCGAAAGTGGACGCCTCGAGCTGGTCGTGGGTGACGTACACCATGGTGATATCGAACTGTTCGTGAATCTGCTTGAGCTTGCGGCGCAGCTTCCACTTGAGCTGGGGATCGATAACCGTCAGCGGTTCATCGAACAGGATGGCGGACACATCGCCCCGAACCAGGCCTCTACCCATGGAAACCTTCTGCTTCTGGTCCGCGGACAGGTTCTTGGCCTTTTTCTGCAGCTCGCTCTCAATCTCCAGGATCTCCGCGATCTCATGCACCTTGGCCTTGATCTGGGACGACGGCACGCCGGTGTTCTTGAGCGGAAATGCCAGGTTCTGGTACACCGTCATCGAGTCATAGATCACGGGGAACTGGAAAACCTGGGCAATGTTCCGGTCCCTCGGGGACAGCTCGTTCACCCGCTTGCCATCGAACAGTACGTCGCCCTCGGAGGGCTGGAGCAAACCCGAAATGATGTTCAGCATCGTACTCTTGCCGCAGCCGGACGGACCGAGCAATGCATACGCCCCCCCCTTCTCCCAGACATGGTCCAGTTGACGGATCGCGTAGTCATCGGGCCCGGCAGGAGTGTCGCTGTAACTGTGAGCCAGGGACTTCAAATGAATTTCAGCCATCAGACCGACCCTCCTGTGACGACCTGGGCCGGTGTGTGCACCAGGCTTTCGTCTTTATCGAATACGAACAGTTTGTTGATGGGCAGGTAGATCTTGATGGGCGAACCCGTGTGGTACTGGTGTACGCCCATCAACTGCATCACCATCTCGAAGTACCGATTGCGCACGTGCATGAAGGTTTCGGAGCCACTGATTTCACTGAGCTCAACCTCCATCGACATCTCGAGATCATCCTCATTGTTGGGGACCAGTCCGATGTGACTCGGGCGGATACCAAACCAGTAATCGCCGGGTTCGAGCCGTGCGAGTTCCTGGGTCAACGCATGATGGGAGTATTCGTCGAAGGTCACTTCCGTGTCGGTGACCCGGCCCTTGATCATATTCATGGGCGGCTCACTGAACAGTTGTGCCGCCAGGGTGTTCACTGGGTTACGGTAAACGTCCATCACCGGGCCGCTCTGAACGATCCGTCCCTCGTTCAGGAGCGTGGTGACACCTCCCAACGCCAGAGCCTCGTTGGCTTCGGTGGTGGCGTATACGGCAATGCATTGGCGTTCGCGGAACAGTTCCCGCAACTCAGCGCGCAACTCTTCCCGCAGTTTGTAGTCGAGGTTCACCAGCGGTTCGTCAAACAGGATCAGGGTCGCGTCCTTGACCAGGGCCCTGGCCATCGCCGTGCGCTGCTGTTGCCCCCCGGAAAGCTCCAGCGGATACCGCTTCAGCAAGGGGTCAATCTGCAGCATGTTCGCGGTTTCCTTAACCCGTCGGTCAATCTCACTCTCCTTCATCTTGGCCAGACGCAGGGGCGAGGCGATGTTTTCGTACACCGTGAGGTTGGGATAGTTGATGAACTGCTGATAGATCATTGAGACATTGCGTTGTTGAACGCTTTGCCCGGTGACATCGTTGCCGTTGTAGATGAGGCGGCCGTCATCGGGCTTGTCCAGCCCGGCCATCAGCCGCATCAACGAGGTTTTGCCGGCCAATGTACGCCCGAGCAGAACGTTGAACGAACCTGCCTCAAACGTGATGTTCGCGTCGCGGATGTAATCGACTCCATCCACGACACGGGAGAGGTTCTCCAGCGTTAAGGACATAGGCTTTCCTTTGTTGTTCTTGTGGCACGTTATCCGCCGTCACCGCAGGCGACCGGCGAAAATTCGATTTCGAATACATAAAGGCAATGAGCATACCAATGTAGGTGAAAACCACGAGCAAATACGTAGACCATTGTTTTTATTGCCATTAAATTTCTGGAAAATTTCTTTATTGAAAACAAAAATGTTCGCTATCAAACTTTTTGTTCAGTTTGAACATTGACCTGAACAACCAATGAGCACATTATTGAACATCGTAGCGAACAGATTCGCGGCCTCGGGCCACCCTGGCGGGGTGCGAAAAAACAAAACGAACTTCAGGAACGCGGAGGATTCGCGTGAAAAGGCAACAAGAGAGGGCGGAATACCGATCCATCATCGCGGATTCCTGGAACCGCTGTATTGGTTACGGGCTTCACCATGACTACGAACCCGAACCCGCGAACCTCGACGACCGTGCCCGGGAAACGCTGGAAAAAGACTACGAAGCGTTACTCAGCACAACAGAGACGGAAGTACTTCCCTACTACAACAACATCATGTCCAACAGCCGCTGCCTGATCCTGCTGGCCGACTCCCATGCCCAGGTCCTGAAGGGCTGGGGCGACAAACGCATTACCGAAAGCCATCTGCGGCCATGGTTCAGCGCAGGCGCCAGCTGGCACGAACGCTACGCTGGCACCAACGCCATCGGCACGTCCATCGCCACCCGCTCGCCCGTCCAGGTCCAGCGAAACGAACACTTTCTCAAACTCAACCGGAGCATCATCAGTTCTGCGGCGCCGATATTCGATACCGACAGAACCCTGGTGGGGGTTCTCAGTGCCTTCAGTGATGCCTACCTACCGCAGGCGCATACGCTGGGGATGGTTCGTCTTCTTTCGCAATCGGTTGAAAACCGTCTGATCGTCAGGCAGTTGGGGGGCAATCATTTTATCCTCACCCTCAACACCACGGCGGACAATATCGACAGCCCCTGGTCGGGACTGATCGCGTTTGACCCCAGCGGCCGCATAGTTGCCTCCAATCAGCGGGCAGATCAACTACTCGGCGAGCCTTTGTCAGGGCGCAACCTGAACTCGCTGTTCATTGAAAACCGGAACCTGATACTGAATCACTCCCACAACACCCCCATACAGCTCACGACCACGAAACGAGTGCGGCTGTCAGGACTGTTGAAGCGGCCGGTCTCGCTCGATACCGCCACCACAAAACCCGCGCGCGCAATACCCCGTGCCAGGCCCACGGAGCCAGGCATGGCTGGCGTTTCCATGGACGATATTGAACATGGGGATCCACTGGTCCGGCGCTGTGCCGACCAGGCGAGGAAGGTTCTGGAGAGAGGCGTTCCGATACTGATTTGTGGTGAAACCGGTGTGGGCAAGGAAGTGATGGTCAAAGCCCTGCATGGAACCAGCCAACGATGCGCGCAGCCTCTGGTCTCCGTTAACTGTGCGGCGATCCCACCGGAGCTTGTCGAATCCGAACTGTTTGGCTACGAGGCCGGCGCATTCACCGGCGCCCGCGCCCAGGGTTCTCTGGGCCTGATACGCAAGGCCGACAAGGGCATTCTGTTCCTGGACGAAATCGGAGAAATGCCCCTGGCCGCCCAATCCCGGCTATTGCGCGTTCTGCAGGAACGGGAAGTGACACCGGTGGGCTCCACGGAACGCATTCCCGTGGACATACTGCTGGTGTCTGCGACCAACCGCCCGCTCGCAGATCGAATCGACAATGGTGAGTTCAGAGCGGACCTCTACTACCGCATCAATGGCCTCAGCCTTGAGCTTCCAGCACTCAGGGATCGAATGGACCGGCGCGAGCTGATCCGCAGAATCTATCTGGAGCATCGTGACAGCGGCCAATCGGACACTCTGAACAATGAGGTAATGGCGGCGCTTGAGAATCACCCCTGGCCCGGCAATATTCGCCAGCTGGTGAACATCGTCCGCGTCGCCGTGGCCATTGCCGACGGCGACGACGTGCAACTCTGGCACCTGCCGGAGGATTTCCTGGCGGATTATGAGAGTCAAACCAGGCCCGAGCGCAAACCGGTATTCGATGCATCGCCCTACAGAGAATCGCCCCAGGCGAATGACAACTCCCGGAATGACACCATGGATCAGACACTGGTGGTCTACCGACAGTGCATGGGCAACGTGTCCCGTGCAGCCAGGGAACTGGCTGTCAGCCGCAACACCCTGTACAAGCGACTTCGGGATCTGGGTGTAAGGTAGTCATAGCTTGCGAATGGCTTTAAGCCAGCCGTCGTAGAGCTTGTCACGTTGGGCTTTAGTCATCGTTGCCTCAAAACTGCGGTCGCATCGCCACATACTGCTCAGATCCTCCAGGCTTTTGTAGACACCCGCCTGCAGGCCAGCCAGATAGGCCGCGCCCAGCGCGGTGGTCTCCACCAATGCAGGCCGATCGACCCGCGCCCCGAGGATATCCGCCAGGAACTGCAGTACCCAGTTGTTGGCCACCATGCCACCGTCCACACGCAGGGTAATGGGCCTTATGCCATCCTTCTCCATCGCCTTCTGCAGATCCTTGGTCTGATAGCAAACCGATTGCAGGCCAGCGGTCACGATTTCCTTGATCCCGGTATCACGGGTCAGCCCGAAAATCGCCCCACGGGCGTTGGGGTCCCAGTACGGTGCGCCCAGGCCCGTAAACGCTGGCACCAGATAGACCCCGTGGTCCACCGGCGTGCCTTCCGCCAGGGGTTCGGTCTCACAGGCGTCCCGAATCAGCTGCAATCCGTCTCGCAGCCACTGGATAGCCGCACCGGCGATAAAGATACTCCCCTCCAGCGCGTAGGCAGGCTTTCCGTTGAGGCGATAGGCTACCGTTGTGAGCAGGCGGTGCTCTGACGTCAGAGCCTTGTCGCCGGTGTTCAGCATCAGGAAACAGCCGGTACCGTAGGTGCTTTTCGCCATTCCGGTTTCAAAGCACGTCTGGCCGAACAGGGCCGCCTGCTGGTCCCCCGCCATACCCATGACGGACGTACCACCCAGCCGATCGTTACCGACGATCTGGCCGAAGTCCGCTGCCGAATCCATCACCTGCGGCAACAACGAGGCAGGAATGCCGAACAGGTCAAGTAGCTCCGGGTCCCAATCCTGATCGTGAATGTTGAACAACAGGGTGCGACTGGCATTGGTCGCATCGGTCCTGTGCTCCCTGCCGCCGGTCAGTCGCCAAAGAAGAAAACTGTCGATCGTGCCGAACGCCAATTCTCCGCGTTCCGCCCGTTGCTGGGCGCCCGGTACGTTGTCCAGTATCCAGCGAATTTTCGTCGCCGAAAAATAGGGGTCAATCAACAGCCCTGTCTTGTTGTTCACTGAAGGTTCAAGGCTTTGCTTCTTGAGCGATTCACACCAGTCCGCGGTTCGCCTGTCCTGCCAGACGATCGCCGGGTAGATGGCCTCGCCCGTTGCGCGGTCCCACAACACCGTGGTTTCACGCTGGTTCGTTATGCCAACTGCGACAACCTCATCGTTGTCACCACACCCCTTGGCCATCACGTCATCGCAGGTTTCCTGGACAGTACGCCAGATGTCTTCCGGCTCATGCTCGACCCAGCCGCTCGCGGGAAAATGCTGAGGGAACTCCTGCTGGCTCGTCGCGTGGATGTTGCCATCCAGGGTGAAAAGGATGGCGCGGGAACTGGTTGTCCCCTGGTCGATCGACAGAATGTACTGAGTCATAGTTGTTTTGCCTCGGGCCAGTGTTCTTATTTTTTCGTATTTTTACTTTTTTGAAAACAAAAGCCAACCCTTTTTGCGGACGAAAACTTACCCGCACTTCGCAAGCCTCACACAAGCCCCTAAAAATGCTGCACAAAGGCACAAAACACTCTAAACTGAGTTCAGGTTTGAAATCGCTATTTCGTTCGTTACAGAAAAACCGTGAACCGGAGGAAGTTGAATGGCACAACGACGCCGACAGGACCTGATCATGGAGCTCATCCAGCAGAACGGCTTCGTGACCACCGAGCAACTGGTTGATCAGTTCAAGGTAACGCCGCAAACCATCCGCCGGGATTTGAACGACTTGGCCAGCCAGAAGAAACTGCGCCGACATCACGGCGGCGCCGGCATCGACTCCAGCACGGTGAACACGGCCTACCAGGCTCGCAAAATCATGGACCTGGAAGCCAAGGAGCGCATCGCTGAAGCACTGGTCGACATGATCCCCGACAACTCCTCCATGTTCATCAACATCGGCACCACCACGGAAACCATTGCCAAGGCCCTGCTTGAGAAAAACAACCTCCAGGTAGTCACCAACAACCTTCACGTCGCATCCATTCTTTCCGCCAAGGAAGACTTCCACATCATTATTGCCGGCGGCGAAGTGCGTAACCGCGACGGCGGCATCGTGGGTGAAGCCACTCGGGACTTCATCAACCAGTTCAAGATGGATTTCGGCATTATCGGTATCAGCGGCATCCACAGTGACGGTTCTTTGCTGGACTTCGATTACCGGGAAGTCCGGGTTGCCCAGTCCATCATCGAGAATTCCGGCCAGGTACTGCTGGCCGCGGACCATTCCAAGTTCGGCCGCAACGCCATGGTGCGCCTCGGCAGCATTGCTCAGGCAGATCATGTGTTTACCGATGAACCGCCTCCCGTCGAAATCCGCCAGCTCCTGCGTGAAAACAACGTGGAACTGCACCTGGTCTGACCCCTCCATCGCCGTAACCATCACCCAGTCATAGCCTGGCAGCGTGACTCCCAAAGCCTTCGCCCATCTTTTTTCGTTTTTTTTCTGTATTTTCCTTTACGAATATATTTTGCTTTCGCATAATGTGGGTATACGTTTCTGTGAAAATCGGAAAGAGCGCCGGAAGCGTCCTTTCATTGGCGTCAGGAGATGACTCGAGATGACCGAGGAGAACAATACATTTGACGTTGTCGTTGTGGGCGGTGGCGTCAACGGCACAGGTATCGCCATGGACGCCGCAGGCCGCGGCCTGAAGGTGTTGCTTTGCGAAATGAACGACCTCGCCTCAGCCACCTCGTCCAGCAGCAGCAAGCTGATTCATGGAGGTCTCCGATACCTTGAGCACTACGAGTTCCGCCTGGTACGTGAAGCCCTGGCAGAACGGGAGTCGCTGCTGCGAAATTCGCCACACATCATGTGGCCAATGCGCTTTCGGTTGCCACACCGCCCTCACCTTCGCCCCGCCTGGATGATCCGGACCGGACTGTTCCTTTATGACCATCTGGCCAAGCGAGAGGTCCTTCCTGGGTCGCGCTCCATAAAGTTCGATGAGAAGGATCCGCTCAAGTCGGACATCACCAAAGGTTTTGAGTATTCAGACGGCTGGGTGGATGACGCTCGCCTGGTGGTACTGACCGCAAAGAAAGCTCAGGAGTGCGGCGCCACCATTCTGACCAGAACCAAGTGCATCAACGCCGAGCGCGGCGCCGATTCATGGAACGTCTCGCTTCAGGATATGAATGACGACAGTATCCACCACGTCTCCGCCAAGGTGATCGTGAATGCCTCAGGCCCCTGGGTAAGCCGGCTGTTCAGCGAAAGCCTCGCCATGAAAGCGCCAAAAACCATTCGCATGGTCAAGGGCAGTCATATTGTGGTGCCTCGCCTCAATCGGGAAACCGAGGCCTATATTCTCCAGAACGAGGATGAACGCATTGTGTTCGTCATCCCTTACGAGGACGAGTTTTCCCTGGTAGGCACCACTGATGTGGATTACGAAGGTGACCCGAAAAAAGCGAAAATATCGCCGGAAGAAACCGAATATCTGCTGGATATCGTCAACTCGCACTTTAAACGCCAACTAACGGAAAGCGATGTCGTGTGGTCCTATTCCGGCGTTCGACCTTTAATGGACGACGAAGAGGGAGACGCCAAGAAGGCTTCCCGCGATTACTCGTTTGAGGTCAGCCGGGAAAAGGGCAAGGCGCCGGTCATCTCCGTCTTTGGTGGCAAGATCACCACCTACCGCAAACTTGCGGAAGCTGCGACGGACAAACTCTGCCAGTTTTTCCCCCACGCTCGCGGCCCGTGGACCAAAACAGGCATCCTGCCCGGCGGTGATTTCGAGAATCACGACACTCTCGAGGCAAGCCTGTCAGCCGAATACCCGTGGCTTCCCGAAGCGGTATACAGCCGTTACGTGCGTACTTACGGCACCAAGGCATACGACTTTCTGGGCGACGCAAAATCCATCCAGGATCTGGGATATCGGTTTGCCGGCACACTCTACGAGCGCGAAGTCGAGTATCTTATCAAGCATGAATGGGCGATGACGTCGGAGGACATTCTCTGGCGCCGCACCAAACAGGGGCTCTATGCCACTGAAGACGATGTTCGGGAGCTGGACAGATATCTATCCTCCCAGGCAACCCCGCAACCGCAAACCGTTGCTCTCCACCACAGCGCCTGAATCACTCTCTCAGGCATTTCGCTCCGGCCGGCCTCCCCCGCCCGGAGCTTTTTTGTGCCCCTTTACTGGCAAGCACTCCCCGGTATCCCTGGATACGAAAAAGCCGGATGCCTTACGGCACCCGGCTTTTCCTGCCCCACCCTTCGTCCAGTCAGTAGGGTGTATAAGGCTCTTCCGCTTCTATCAGAACGTCAGCTGTGAGCCAACAATGAACGCATCGTATTCACCCTGACCACCCTCTGTGCCCAGCGTCGTGTACTCGGCCATCAGGGTCAGGGCGTCCGTAGCGGCGTAACGCGCAAACACCATGGTCAGATCCGTATCGTTCGCGCTCGAGTTGATGTCGTCTTCACCCTCGCCGTAGCTGACACCCAATGTGGTGCGGTTGAAGCCGTATGTCGTCTCAACGTACCACTGACTGGCGTCTTCCTCGTTCGGATCCAGGCGAGCGGCAAATACGCCGTTCCCGGTACCGGACGTCATGGAATAGTTACCACGAACATTCAGGTTGCCGAGCGACACCGAACCACCAAAATCGACACCAGACATGGTGTAGTCGTCAAAGGTGCCGGTCTTCGAGTCTACATCCTGAGTAAAGGCACTTGACCACAACGAGAACATATCCGCGGTGTAGACCACGTTGCCCTCAATTCGGGGCGCGCTGTATTCCGCATCAGCTACGCCATCCACCTTGGAGGGGCTGAATACACCCACCTTGAATTGCAGACCACCCAGGCTATTCGAGGTATACATCACACGCGGCGTGAAGTTGGCGTAGAAGTAACCGTTACCAATACGTCCCGCCGTTGCAGCCACCTGGTCCGGGCCGCCGATCAGGCCGACACCCAGGGCACTGCCGTTGTCCCCGATAGCTGGAACACCGAAGATCCCGAAGCCCTTACCAATGTTGACCTGACCGAAATCACCGGCAACCGCGATTTCGGACACGCGGCTGCGGAAATTCGCATTGGCATCACCAGGCGCTATGTCTGCGTTCATCTGGAAGTGACCCGATACTTCCAGGCCATTCTGTGTGGGAGCGTAGATGTTGGTTTGCAGCGTAGCCGGGTTAAAGCCTGTGGTGATGGTAAACGAGTCTTCGTCCGTTGGATCGTCGTAGTTGCCAAGTACCGCGAAGATCGGAATGTGACCATTGAATCCCGCTCTCCAACCGCTGTCGGATTCGAACGTGGTATCAGCATATGCCGGCGCAGCAAACGCTCCGGCAACCATCGCAACCCCGGCCGCCAGCGCAGACAATTTGAAAGACTTAACATTCGCGCAGTTTTTGTTTTCGATCATGATAGCTTCCTATTATTGTTTGAGATTTTCTGGCCTATCAGCACTTCCTCTCGTTGGAACCTGAAATAACCTTTATATCAGTAACTTGATGGGCTACCTCTTGCTAACAGACACTGTCATCTCGAACATTCATTGCGGTTTTCGGCCGCTTTCTGTTTTCGAGACAGAACAAATCTAGCGCGCTAAAGAAAAAATGGAAAGTTTTAGAACATATTTTATCTGAAATTTACGCCCTTTCATGGCGCAAAAAACAACGAAACAATCCATATATTGCTGTTTTTATTGACTTAATTACAGATACAGAAATGTTGATAAATTTTCGTTGACGAACCATAAAACGAACATTACTCTGAATAATGTAGCAAAACCAACAAAACACGTGTAACTAACAACAAGAAAGGTGTTCCATGAGGAAATGGCCAATTGTCGCTGCGACCACCTGTCTGCTGTGCTTCAGCGCAGCCGGTCACGGTTCAGATACGTTTAGTGCGTTGCCGGAAGCACGCAAGCAGGTCATCAATCAGTGGATTTCAGAAAATTTTCAGGCGTCCACGCTATCTACGGAGCAACAGGCAGAAGAGCTTGCCTGGTTTGCACACACCGCCAAGCCGCTGGAAGGCCTTGAGATTTCGGTTCTGTCAGAGAACCTGGCAACGCACCGTTACGAATCCGAAGTACTCGCGAAAGCGTTTTCCGACATTACCGGCATAAAGGTGACTCACGACCTGAAACCGGAAGGCGAGGTCATCCGGCAGGTCAACCTGCAAAGGATCATGGCTGCCAAGGGTCGGTATGACGCCTTCGTCAACGACTCAGACCTGATTGGCACCCACGCGCGCACCGGCTGGGCACTGGCACTGAGTGACTACATGGAAGGCAAGGGGCGCGAGTACACGCTGCCCACGCTGGACCTGAAGGATTTTATTGGCCTGAGCTTCGTGACGGGCCCGGATGGAAAAATCTACCAGTTGCCGGACCAGCAATTCGCCAACCTCTACTGGTTCCGTTACGACTGGTTCCAGCGCCCCGAATTACGCGCAAAGTTCCTGGAGCGCTATGGCTATGAGCTTGGCGTGCCATTGAACTGGTCCGCCTATGAGGATATTGCCGAGTTCTTCACCGTCCATGTGAAGGAGATCGACGGCGAGCCCGTGTACGGCCATATGGACTATGGCAAACGAGATCCGTCACTTGGATGGCGCTTCACCGATGCCTGGCTATCCATGGCGGGCGCTGGCGACCCCGGGCTGCCCAATGGCCTGCCAGTGGATGAATGGGGAATCCGGATGGAGGAATGTCATCCTGTTGGCTCCTCCGTCGAGAGAGGCGGCGCCACCAACGGGCCGGCCGCTGTTTATGCCTTGCAGAAGTACATAGATTGGCTCAGAAGCTACGCGCCACCGGAAGCGCCAGAGATGAACTTTTCCGAGGCTGGTCCCGTTCCCGCTCAGGGCCAGATTGCCCAGCAGATTTTCTGGTATACCGCCTTCACGTCCGACATGACCAAACCCGGGCTCCCCGTGGTCAATGACGACGGTACGCCGAAATGGCGAATGGCACCCTCCCCTTACGGCGCCTATTGGTCGGAAGGCATGAAACTCGGCTATCAGGACGTAGGCGCCTGGACCATTCCCAGAGTGATGAGTGATCGCAGCCAGAAAGCGGCCTGGCTCTACGCCCAGTTCACCGTCTCAAAATCGGTATCACTTCAAAAAACGCTCGTGGGCCTGACGCCAATTCGCGAATCGGACCTGGACTCCCCGGAAATGCAGGCCAGAAGCGCGGAACTGGGCGGGCTGGTGGAGTTCTACCGCAGCCCCGCCCGTGAAGCCTGGACACCGACCGGTGTTAATATCGCCGACTATCCCAAACTGGCCAAACTCTGGTGGCCGAACATCGCCGATGCAATGTCGGGAGAACGCACAGCACAGCAGGCCATGGATAAACTGGCCGAAAGTCAGGACAGGGCGATGGCAGTGATGGAACGCAACTACACAGTCAAAAATTGCCCACCCCGTATCGCATCAGACGACGATGCAAAAGGTCGCGACTGGTGGCTCGCACAACCAGGAGCTCCGAAGCCGAAGCTGAAGAACGAAAAGCCACCGGGGAAAACCATTCGCTACGAGGATCTTCTTGCGCGCTGGGAAGAAGCCCGATAGGTGTACAACAGACACCTGGGAGCTCAGTCGTCCAGAATATCCTTTACCCGGCGGCGCAGCTCGGGAATAACCTCCTGCTCGAACCAGGGATTGCGCCGTAGCCAAAGGTTGTTTCTCGGGCTGGGGTGTGGCAACGGCAACATGGTCGGCCACACCTCCCGCCATTGCCTCACCCGCTCAGTCACCGACGTTTTCGCCCCTGGCAAGTGCCAGGCATGAGCGTACTGTCCAATCACCAACGTCAGCTCCACATGCTCCAGGCGTTCCAGTAGCAGGTCCCGCCAGGCAGGCGCACACTCCGGCCGTGGTGGCAGGTCACCGTTCTTTCCTGTGCCGGGATAACAGAACCCCATGGGCAAGATCGCCAGTTGCTGTTCGTCGTAGAAAGTGTCCCGGTCAATGCCCATCCAGTTACGCAGCCGGTCGCCGCTGGGGTCGTTGAACGGCAATCCGGTATCGTGAACACGGCGCCCGGGCGCCTGCCCCACCACCAGCAAACGCGCTGACTGCGAGATCTGGACCACCGGCCGGGGCCCGAGGGGCAACTGAGCTTCACAGATCCGGCACTGGCGAACGTTCGCCACCAATTCACCAAACGGCATCCGGGAATAAAGACTGGTCATTTGTGCCAACCACTCCAGAAGAATAGGCCATTGCATACACAGCCACTTAACGTAACCATAAAGCCTCAACCCGTTAGCCACAAATCGACGATTCCGAGAACGGCACAAGGACTGCTCCGCCCATGAATGCCAAGTCAGATGTTGACTCCAACGCCACCCTGAATGCGTTTCGCGAGGTTGTTCGCAGCCGGCGTTCAGTACGCCGATTTACCGACGAGCCAGTGCCGGAACACGTGCTGGATGATTGCCTTGAGCTGGCCATGCTGGCGCTGAGGGCCCACGGTTACGATTCATGCCCCATGGAAGGCTTTGACGAATGCCGGGTAAGACGGCTGTTGAAGCTACCGCGAAAGGGCCTGGTGACCATGGTACTGGCGGCGGGGAAACGCTCAGACAAGGGCGTGTATAACCGCCAATACCGCTTTGAGAGGGATACGCTCATTCACTACCTGTGAATGAGCGCCGGACTACACTTCCGGGTTGGCCAGCGCTTCGGCAGCCCCCAATAAACCGGTGTACCCATCCATCACCACGTAAACCGGCGTTGATTCCAGCAGGGGACGCATCCGCCCCTTGTCTTCGAAACCTTTCTGGAACGGGCTTTCCAGGAAGAAATCGATGAACCTGGGGAGAATGCCTCCGCACAGGTAAACACCCCCAGTGCCGCCGAGAGTCAGAACCCCATTGCCGGCAACGCGCCCAAGAATCTCGCAGAAGTGCCGCAAAGTCTGGCGGGCAAGCAGATCAGACTGATCCAACGCGGCGGCGGTTATTTTCTCCGGCGCATCCAGGGGGGCGGCCACGCCCTGTATCTCTGCGTGGGCCTGGTAAAGGTTCAGCAAACCCTGACCACACAGGATACGTTCGACGGAAACGCGACCGAACCGGGCCTTCAGAATCCGCAGGATAGCCATCTCGGTGTCGTCTGTCGGGGCAAAGTCCACGTGACCACCCTCAGTCATCAGCGGCACCCAGCCATGCTGCAACGGAACCAACCCTGACACTCCCAGGCCGGTACCCGGACCGATAACCAGCCGGGGGCGCGCCGCATTGCCCGGGCCGCCGCAAACGTGGACCAGCTTATCGGCACTGACATGGGGAACCCCGAGGGCCATGGCAGTAAAGTCATTGATCACCTTGAACGCGCCCCAACCAAACCGCCTGCGAACCTCCTCGCTGTCGAAACGCCAGTGGTTGTTGGTCATCCGCACCTGGGTGCCCTGGACTGGCGATGCTACCGCAAGACAGACATCCTGCACCTCCCCTACGCCGCAGCGGGCAAGGTAATCAACGATGGCAGCATCAAGATTGTCGTAGTCCCCGCAGGCAAGGACTTCAACAGCCTCCGGGGTAACGTCACCGGAGCGAACGAGAGCAAACCTGGCGTTGGTACCCCCGATGTCTCCTACCAGCGAGTAGTTGTCTTTCGTCATGCGTCGTGATTCCAGAAAAAGCTGGCGCCCTCTTCCGGGTTGCTGGCGGCTTTGCGCATCCAGCCAAACAGCTCCCGGCCCAGGCCGTGATGATAACTGCTCAGGTCCGCTTTTTCTGCCTCGCGGCTGGCAAATTCCTCAGCCGACACCTCAATCTCCAGTGTTCCGGCAACCGCGTCCAGATTGATCACGTCGCCATTGCGCACCCGGCAAAGCTCCCCACCATTCGCCGCTTCCGGATAGACGTGTATGGCTGCCGGCACCTTACCGGACGCTCCGGACATGCGACCATCGGTAACCAGCGCAACCTTATAGCCACGGTCCTGAAGCACACCAAGATACGGCGTCAGCTTGTGCAATTCAGGCATGCCGTTGGCTTTCGGGCCCTGGAACCGGACCACCACAACGCAATCGCGGTTGAGGTCACCCGCATCGAAGGCCGCCTTGAGTTCGTTCTGGTCATTGAACACAACAGCCGGTGCCTTCACTACGCGGTGCTCCTCCGCCACGGCCGACACCTTGATCACGCCACGGCCAAGATTGCCATCCAGAACCCGCAACCCGCCGTCCGGCGCAAAGGGCTCCGCCGCCGTACTCAGCACATCCGGCTTGGCACTTTTCTCAGGCGCCGGCTTCCACACCAGCTTGTCATTCTCCAGTTCCGGCATTCGTGCGTACTGTTCCAGCCCATGCCCCACAACCGTCTCAACGTCATTATGAAGCAGACCGGCACTCAGCAACTCACGGATCAGGAACGGCGTTCCCCCCGCTTCGTGGAAGGCGTTCACGTCTTCCTGGCCGTTGGGATAAATACGCGTCATCGAAGGTACCGCCGATGACAACTCGGAGTAGTCGTTCCAGTCGACAATGATGCCGGCGGCTCGGGCGATGGCGATCCAGTGAATGGTGTGATTGGTGGAGCCACCGGTCACCAGCAGCGCCACCAGCGCATTCACGATACTCTTTTCGTCCACCATGTCGCCCAGACCCAACGAGCCTCCGTGGGGCTTGGACAGCCGGATAACCTGTTCGGTTGCCTCACGGGTCAAGGCTTCACGTAGCGGCGTACCCGGGTTCACGAAGGCCGACCCTGGCAGATGCAGCCCCATTACCTCCACCAGAAGCTGATTACTGTTGGCGGTACCATAGAACGTGCAGGTACCGGGGCTGTGGTAGGACTGGGATTCCGCCTCCAGCAGCTCGTCTTTACCGATCTTGCCCTCGGCGTAGAGCTGGCGAATGCGCTGCTTCTCTTTATTGGGCAGCCCAGACGGCATGGGACCAGCCGGCACCAGAATGGTCGGCAGGTAGCCGAAGCTCAGCGACCCGATCAGCAAACCAGGAACGATTTTGTCGCAGATGCCGAGCAACATGGTGGCATCGAACATATTATGACTCAGGGCGACCGACGTACTCATGGCGATGGTGTCGCGTGAAAAAAGGCTCAGCTCCATGCCCGGCTGGCCCTGGGTCACACCGTCACACATGGCCGGGGTGCCACCGGCAAACTGCGCCACCGAGCCCATTCCGTTGGCCGCCTTGCGAATCACGTCCGGAAAGTCCTGATAAGGCTGGTGGGCCGACAACATGTCGTTGTAGGCGGAGACAATGGCCACATTGGCCTTGTTCATGAATTTGAGGGTATCTTTATCGGACTGGTTACAGGCGGCAAAGCCATGAGCCAGGTTGCCGCAGGACAGCGTGCTGCGCTGGGGTGACTGGGCTTTGAGCTCGCCCATCCTGTCCAGATAATCCTGCCGGGTAGCGCGACTGCGCTCGATGATCCGCTTGGTAACCGCGTCTACGGTCGGGTGCATAGTGGGTCTCCTGAAACTTGTTATCTAATTACTTTTTTATTCCCGTAAGTTTACTTTCTTTTTTTGCTACTTTCACCCGCCAGTCATTCATTTTTCCATTATTTGTTGTTATATTTACTACATCAGAAACTGAAACGAACAATAAACAAACAAATCTGGAGCCAGAACATGACTATTCGTATCGCAATTAACGGCTTTGGTCGCATTGGCCGCAATGTTCTCCGCGCACTTTATGAAAACGACTACCGAAATGAGCTTCAGGTGGTTGCCATCAACGACCTGGGAGACGCGGAAACCAACGCTCACCTACTCAAATACGACAGCGTTCACGGTCGCTTCAACGGCATTGTGAACCACGATGCCGAATCACTCTCCGTCAACGGTGACCGCATCGCCATCACCGCCATCCGTAACCCCGAAGAACTGCCGTGGAAAGACTACCATGTGGATGTGGTCTTCGAGTGCACTGGCCTGTTTACCGCCCGTGACAAGGCAGAGGGTCACCTCAAAGCCGGCGCACGCAAAGTCATTATCTCAGCCCCCTCTTCTGACGCCGACGCGATGGTTGTCTACGGGGTCAACGACGACGTTCTGACCGCCGAACACAACATCATCTCCAACGCCTCCTGCACCACCAACTGCCTGGCACCGGTTGTTGAAGCATTGCACAGGAAAATTGGCATTGAGAGTGGCCTGATGACCACGATCCACTCGTACACCAATGACCAGAAACTGAGCGACGTCTACCACTCTGACCTGTATCGCGCGCGCTCGGCCACCCAGTCCATGATCCCGACAAAAACCGGTGCAGCCGCAGCCATTGGCAAGGTGATCCCGGAACTGTCCGGAAAACTTGACGGACTGGCCGTGCGGGTTCCTACTATCAACGTTTCCCTGGTGGATTTCGGCTTCATCGCCAGCCGCGACACCACCGTGGAAGAAATCAACGAGGTCGTGAAAGCTGCAGCGGAAAACAACCCGGTCCTTGGCTACAACGCAGAGAAACTGGTTAGTGTGGACTTCAACCACAACGCCCTGTCCAGCATTTTCGACGCCAATCACACACGGGCCATGGGCCGTCACGCGAAAGTCATGGCCTGGTACGACAATGAATGGGGCTTCTCCAACCGGATGCTCGACAACGCTGTTGCACTGATGAAAAAGGCGAGCCAGTAACTCTGCTCACCTGCCATTTCGTCCAGCACAACCGGAAAGCTTCACTGAAAAACAAAAGGAAACTGGAACCATGTTAAGGCGCACCAAGATCGTCGCCACTCTCGGCCCCGCCACCGATTCACCGGAATCACTGTCAGCTATTATTGCTGCAGGTGTTGATGTTACGAGATTGAATTTTTCCCACGGCAGTGCGGAAGACCACATCCAACGCGCCCTGCGGGTGCGGGAATCTGCCGCCGCCAACGGCCGGTTTGTCGCCCTGCTCGCCGACCTCCAGGGGCCAAAACTTCGTATCGCGCGCTTCGCGGAAAACAAGGTGACCCTCAAGGCCGGCCAGCAGTTTATCCTGGACGCCAGCATGGACAAGGAAGCCGGCAATGAAGAGCGCGTCGGCATTGACTACGAGCAACTGATTGAAGACGTCAAGCCAGGCGACATCCTGGTACTGGACGACGGCCGCATCGAGATGGAAGTCGAGTCCGTTGACGGCACCAGCATCTCCTCCCGCGTTCTTATCGGCGGCCCCCTGTCCAACAACAAGGGCCTCAACAAGCGCGGCGGCGGCCTCTCCGCCGAAGCCCTGACCGAGAAAGACAAGCAGGACATCAAAACCGCCGCCCGCCTGGGCGCCGATTATGTCGCGGTGTCGTTTGTACGCACCGCCGAAGACATGCACGTTGCCCGCCGCCTGCTGAAGGAAGCTGGCTCGGAAGCACGCCTGGTTGCCAAGATTGAACGCGCGGAACTGGCCCACGATAACGCCGCCCTGGATGCGGTCATCGATGCGTCGGACGCGGTTATGGTGGCCAGGGGCGACCTAGCTGTTGAGATTGGCGACGCCGAGCTGGTGGGCGTTCAGAAGCACATCATCAACCGCGCCCGCGCCCTGAACACGGTGGTGATTACCGCCACCCAGATGATGGAGTCGATGATCGAAAACCCGATGCCGACCCGGGCGGAGGTTTCCGACGTGGCGAACGCGGTGATGGACTACACCGACGCGGTCATGCTGTCTGCAGAAACGGCGGTCGGCGACTACCCCACGGAAGCGGTGGAAGCCATGGTGCGAATTTGCATGGGCGCAGAAAAGCATCCGTCGATGCATCAGTCCAAGCACCGCATTCATGAAAGCATGGAGCATGTGGATGAGGCGATCGCCCTGTCTGCCATGTACGCGGCCAATCACCTGGATGGTGTGACGTCGATTATCTGCATGTCGGAAACCGGTGCCACTCCCCTGCTGATGTCGCGCATCAAATCCAGCCTTCCGATTTTCGCCTTCTCGCGCAATCACTCTACTCAACATCGGGTAACGATGTTCCGTGGTGTACAGACGGTGCCTTTTGATTCGGCGACGATTCCGCCCGAGCAGACAAACTCGCGCGCGGTGGCTGAGCTGGTTCGGATGGGGGCCGTCAAAGAGGGTGACCTGGTGGTGATTACCAAGGGCGATTATGTGAATGCCCAGGGCGGCACGAACACTATGAAGATTGTTCGTGTTGGGGCTGATATTCGCTAGACGGGAATTGGGAGGTGTCGTCTTTTGTAGCCTGATGGTTTTGGTGCCTTGAGGCTGCGGGGCGGGGCTTCCCAAAACCGCTACGAGCACATCCATGTGCGCTTGAAATTGGCCATCCCTGGCCAATTACATTTTGGGAAGCCCCGCCCCGCAGCCTCTTGTTTGAACTAACCAGTTATCGCCAGACAGCACTTTTAGCGTTCGTGTTATTCGTGCCGAATCTTATATCTGCTTAAAACACTTGCCGTATCCACACCTTATACATGACCAAAGCACCGAAAGAGCTATCTTAAGAGTCAGAACAAGCGGTTGGTGGCAGGGCCGTTCGGGAATGTAATTGGCCATGGATGGCCAATTCCAAGCGCACATGGATGTGCTCGTAGCGTTTCCCGAACGGCCCTGCCACCAACCGCGAATACCCCAACCTCTCAGGCTACAGACCGAGAACAGAGCTCACAGGTCACCAAGACTCCCGCGAACAATCTCAGAAATCTGCCCCCAGTCACCGGAAGCAACGGCATCACCAGGGGTCAACCAGGTACCACCAACGGCCGAGACGTTCTTAAGGGCCAGATAGTCCTTGGCAGTGTTGCGGCGGATACCGCCGGTCGGGCAGAAGGTAACGTCCGGGAAAGGACCAGAGAACGCCTTCAGGGCGGGGATGCCGCCGGCGACTTCGGCCGGGAAGAACTTGAATTCGCGGTAGCCCAGGTTGTAGCCCACCATCAGCTCCGAAATCGTTGAAATGCCCGGCAGCAACGGCGCTTCCGAAGTCACACCGAACTCCAGAATGGCCTCGGTGACACCCGGCGTGATCACGAACTGGGCGCCGGCGGCTTCAACCTGCCGGTACTGGGCAATGCTGGTGACCGTGCCCGCCCCAACCCAGGCATCCGGGATCGCTTTTCGTACCTGCTCAATGGCCTTCACGCCATGAGGGGTACGCAAGGTGATTTCCAGTACTCGAATGCCACCATCAACCAAAGCCTGACACAGTGGCAGCGCTTCGTCCGGGTGGTTAATGGTAATCACCGGAACAAGCGGGGAAGCGTTCAAGACCGCCTGGACGCGCTCGCGGTGGAAGTCAGACAATTGGTTCATACATATCTCCGGTATAACAAATCTCGGGCGAACAGCCTTAAGCGCTCCAGTAAACCTGCAGCCCCGGTTTCAGGAAAGCGCGGATGGGCATTTCGCGGATGTTTTCGATATCGCTGCAGGCACCCTGCAGGGTTTCCAGCTTGTCGTCCCCCTTCAGGTGCAATGCCGTAAAACCCGCACGGCTCAGGGCACGCAGCGTCAGCGTAATGCGCTTCTGGGGCTGGGAAGGTGGCGTCATGGGGGCCACGATGGCGGTCGAATCCGTATCAAGGGCTTGATCCAACTCCGGCGCATCTGGAAACAATGACGCCGTATGGCCGTCGTTGCCCATACCCAGGATCAGCACATCCAGCGGAAGATGGAGCTCCTCAAGGGCTGTTTCCGCGGCCGCCAAGCCGTCAGCCGGCGTGTCGCCTGGCTGCTTGAGGGACAGGTACCGGGCTTCCGAGGCAGGGCCTTGTAACAGACTTTCCCGCACCAGGCGGGTATTGCTGTCGTTATCGTCTTCGGAGACCCAGCGCTCGTCCGCCAGCAGCACGTCAATGCGCGCCCAATCCAACGGCTTCTCCCGCAAGGCCTCGAAAAATGGCAGCGGGGTTGAGCCGCCAGACACCGCCAGACTGGCGCGGGGTGCAATCAGCAGCCGTTCCGAGAGGTGTTTTGCGACTGCATCCGCCAGCGCAACCGCCGTATCACCAGGGGTGTCGAAAAAATACGCATCCACTGACTCCGGCAGATTCAGGTCATGCATCTTCATACCAGCTCCTTCCGTCACGGGTAATCATGGCGATGGAGGCAACCGGGCCCCAGGTACCTGCGGCGTAACGTTTTGGCGGCACGCCACTGTCGTCCCAATTGCGCATGATCTGGTCAACCCATTGCCAGGCGTGTTCCACTTCGTCGCGACGGACGAACAGATACTGATTGCCTTTCATGACCTCCCAGAGCAGGCGCTCGTAGGCGTCCGGGATACGATCGGTTTCGAAGGTTTCCGAGAACGTCAGTTCCAGAGGCCCCTGGCGCAGGCGCATACCTTTATCCAGACCCTGGTCCTTGGTCAGAATTTGCAGGGACATGCCCTCGTCCGGCTGCAAGCGGATGATGAGTTTATTGTTCGCCAGGTGCTTCTGATCCGGATCAAAGATGTAGTGTGGCGCCGGCTTGAAGTGAATGATGATCTGCGACAGCTTCTCCGGCAGGCGCTTACCCGTACGGATGTAGAACGGTACGCCAGACCAGCGCCAGTTATCGATCTCGGCTTTCAGGGCCACAAAGGTTTCGGTCTTGCTGCCGCGCGCCGCGCCCTCTTCCTCCAGATAGCCCGGCACGGGCTTTCCGCCACTGGTGCCAGCGGTGTACTGCCCGCGCACCACATGGGTATCCATCATGTCCGGAGTGATGCGGCGCATCGCCTTCAGCACTTTCACTTTCTCATTGCGGATACTGTCTGCAGACAGGTCCGACGGTGGATCCATGGCGATCAGGCACAGGAGTTGAAGAAGGTGGTTCTGCACCATATCGCGAACCTGACCGGCTTTGTCGAAATAGCCCCATCGGCCTTCGATACCTACACTCTCAGCCACGGATATCTCGACGTGGGAAATATGATTCTGGTCCCACTGCGAGGCAAAGAGGTTGTTGGCAAATCGCAGCGCGATCAGGTTCTGGACCGTTTCCTTACCCAGATAATGGTCGATACGGAACAATTGGTTTTCGTTGTAGACTTCGCCCAACTCATCGTTGATGACCTTGGACGACTCCAGGTCGTGACCGATTGGCTTTTCGACAACCACCCGGGTGTTGTGATCACAGCAGTTGTTTGCCCTGAGGTTACGCGAAATCTCGCCGTACATGGCTGGTGGTGTCGCCATGTAGACAATCAGGTTGCTGGGTTCAGTGCTGCGCCAGTCGTTGAGGGCACCGTAGCCATCAGGGTTGGCAAAATCGAGGAACTGGTAATCCACGCGCCGCAGGAACTGCTCAGCCACCTCGGCGTCAAATTCGACTTTCTTGACGTGCTCTTTCAACTTGCCAAGAAGGATCTTGCGAACCTCGCTGCTGTCTGCCTTGTTTCTCGCGATTGCTAAAATACGAGTGCCCTTATGGAGCAGCCCCGCACGCTCAAGCTGATACAGCGCGGGAAACAGTTTGCGTTGCGCCAGGTCACCAAGCGCACCAAACATCATCAGGTCACAGCGGGTATTTATCGGATCAGCCATCGGTTCCTTCTCTCTTTGTTTTCATGCAGCAGCGCACTACTGCACGACTCGAGGCATCAATGTAGTAATTTTATGCAAATAATGACACCAAATATGACGTTTTCCAAGGATATTTTCGAATTAATGACACTTTTACTACCACAAACCTCCCAAAAACACGCTATAATCAGCGCGGATTTTCACAAGAACGCCGATGATTCAGGGAGTATCCCAAATGGCTGCGAACCAGGCGCAACGCGATGACAACCTGCTCGAAGATATCCAGCTAAGACTGGACACGCTCAATAAATCGGAGCGCAAGGTTGCCGAAGCGATTCTTCGCGACCCAAGTGCCGCCACCCGATACAGCATTGCCGCTCTGGCAAGGGCAGCAGACGTCAGTGAGCCAACCGTTAATCGTTTCTGTCGCGGCTTTTCAGCCACCGGCTTTCCTGATTTTAAAATACGCCTGGCCCAGAGCATTGCCACTGGCACACCGTATATTGGCCAGAATGTGGAACCCGACGACACTGTCGCAGAGTTCTCCGACAAGATCATGCTCAGCACCATCGCCAGCCTGGACAAGGCACGTCAGGCCCTTGACCCAAAAGCACTGGCGTCGGCTATCGACTATCTGATCCAGGCCAAGCAGATCAACTTCTTCGGCATGGGCGGCTCCGCACCCGTTGCCATGGATGCCCAGCATAAGTTCTTTCGTTTCAATATCCCGGTCATGTCGTACGATGACGCCCTGATGCAGCGCATGGTTGCCGCGGGGGCCACCAAGGGCGATGTCATCGTGCTGATTTCCTACACCGGGCGCACCCGCGAAACCGTCGAGATTGCGCAGCATGCGCGCACCAACGGCGCTACCGTTATTGGCATCACCATGCCCGGTTCTCCGCTGGCGGAGGTCTGCACCGTGGTCATCGAGGTAACCGCGCCGGAAGACACTGAGGTTTATATGCCGATGTCCTCCCGCATTATTCACCTGACGGTGATCGATATCCTCGCGACCGGCGTGACTCTCAAGCGCGGTGCAGACTTCCTGGGCCACCTTAAAAAAATCAAGGAAAGCCTGAAACCAACTCGCTTCCCGACGACCTGAGCACCACACAGTCTAAAGGTAGCAAAACCACTGATTTAGCATCTCATCCCTCTACGCCCCCCCTCCCCCTGAAAACTCACCCCCCTTTTTCTTCAGGGCGGAGGATGCACTACCCCACCCGTTACAGGACTATGAAATCCGGTTTCCCAATGTCTGATTGGCAGAAGCTGCAATCAAGGGAACCGGAGGCCTGTTCCGGAACTGACTGTCCACGACACGATGTCGGAACTTCCGCTTCCCTGACATTCAAAAAAGACAAAAAGCACAGGATGCAGATGATGCAAAACAATAAGCGCTTTTTCCCGAACAAACTCCCGCTTGCGGCTGCGGTCACAGCTGCCATCATGGCTACGCCCGCCATCGCCGTTGAGTTCCACGGTTACGCCCGCTCAGGCCTTTCCACCAACACCAGCAGTGGCGGGGAACAAACCTGTTTCGGTAGCGGTGCCAACGGCCACTTTGTCGGACGCCTTGCAGACGAATGCGACACTTATGCGGAACTGGCCTTTGGTGACCAGCTCTTCAGCCAGGACGGTAAAACGTTCCGCTTCGACTCCATGGTCTCCTACGAAGCCATCAACCAGGGTAACGACTACCAGGCATTTGACGGCGCCGACGATGTCAACGGCGTCGATTTTGCCGGTGAGGAAACCACTCGCAACAACGGCAACCCCTATAGCGGCGGCGAAGTAGCGGTGCGTCAGCTTTACGTGTCCGGCACCAACGTCATCGAATCTCTGCCTGGCGCCACGCTCTGGGCTGGCAAGCGCTACTACAAGCGTCACGACGTGCACCAGCTGGACCTGTACTATATTAACAACTCCGGCTACGGTGCCGGCGTTGAAAACATTCAGGCCGGTGCTGGCCAGTTCTCCGCTGCATGGATCAACTTTGACAAGCAGGAAAGCGACACCATCGTTCAGAACAACAAGCTGGACCTGCGCTACGCCTTCCCGGTTGGCGAAAGCACGCTGACACTGGCGGGCATCTATGGCATGGCCGACCTGACCGATGAGCAGGAAGCGGCCGACATCATGGACGAGGATGGTTTCTTTGGTACCGTTGAGCTTGCGACGGGCTTTATGGGCGGCTTTAACAAGTTCGTCCTGCAGTATGCGACCGACTCACTGGGCGAAGCAGCATTCAATAACCAGGGTGGCAATTCAAGCCTCAATGGGCCCTACTACCCCGGTACGCTTGAGAAGAGCTGGCGGGTTCTGAACCATGGTGTAATCAAACTCGGTGGCCCGTGGGAGCTTGGCTACTCCGCCCTGTATTCCAAAGGTGAAACCTACGGCCCGATCAATGAAGAAGAACCCACCCGCCTGAGCGTTGTTGCTCGCCCGATCTACAACTGGAACTCCGTGACCAGCACGGCTCTGGAAATTGGCTACGAGGACGTGCACCAGCCCTATAACGACGAAGAGACCGATCTGCAGAAGGTAGCCATTGCGCAGCAGTGGAGTGCCGGTCCCGGTTACTGGGCACGCCCGGTGATCCGCGCCTACGCCGCAGCGTTCTTTGGCGATCAGGCGGAAGCCGCTCGCAGTGAGGGCATCGATGGCGACATCCAGATCGGTGCCCAGATCGAAACCTGGTGGTAAGGCTCTAAACCCCACACACTCTCGTTGGACCTCCTTGGGCCGGCTTTTCAGCCGGCCCTTTTTTGTACGCACCACTCCTCTATTCTCTACTCCCCATACGCCCCTCAGACTACGCCCGCAAAAGTCCGTTGCCGAAGGATGTGTGGCCGAGCTCTTCGCGCAACCATGATCCTGCAACGTTTGCGTACAGGTTCTGCCGGTTCGCAAGCAACATCCCAAACAACAACAATGGAAAAAGGATACGCGTTATGCCTGACCATAAACTGGTTGCAGGCGGCTGGGCCTTGGCTTTGTCCCTGGCTCTTGTCGGTTGCAACTCCGGTAGCAACAGCTCATCTTCAGACTCCGGCGACGGCGGAGGCGGGGACTCAACCGCCCTGCTGGAACCCGGCGACAACGAAGCCATCCTCTATTACAAACGCCCCGCCGGCGACTACGACGGCTGGGGGCTCCATCTCTGGAACGACACCGCAGCCGGTTGCGATGGCCTGGCGGAAGGCGTGCCGACCGAGTGGACCGACCCACACACCTCCAGTGGTGTGAACGACACCTACGGCGCCTATTACATCATTCCCATGCGCGATGGCGGAGACTGCATGAACTTCATCATGCACAAGGGTGATGAGAAAGACCTGGGTGACAATGATAAACGCTGGCATTTTGGCGCCCTGGGCAATCGGATCTTCACGATCAGCGGCAGTCAGTTGCTCTCCCCCGACCCGATCGAAGCCGAGGAACTGGCCGTCGACGGCGCCAAGGCACACTGGCTGGATGCCAATACGCTTGTTTTTGCCGACACCGCCTCGGCAACCCGAGTCGAACTTCGATATGACGCTGGCGCCGGCATCACTGTCGATGACTCCGATAAAACTCTGAACGGGGGCACCGCTATTGAGCTGAGCGCAACCACCCTCTCGCCAGATCTGAAAGAGGCATTCCCCCATCTTGCGGGCTGGCCGGCCTATAGCGTGGACACAGACAGTCAGACCAAAATGGACGCTTTGCGCGGCCAACTGATTGCCGGCGCCTACAATGGCAATGATGAGCTGATATCGGCTACCCGCCTTCAGATCCCGGGTGTGCTCGACGATCTCTATGCCTATGACGGCACTCTGGGCGCTACCGTTAGCGGCGCCGATACCGGGTTTGCAGTTTGGGCCCCAACCGCCCAGAGCATGCGCCTGCACGTGTTCAATGCCGACGGCAGCATGGTGAGCGGCTATCCGGTAGACATGACCCGGGATAACGGTGTCTGGAGGCATACCGGCAACACCACCGATGTCGACCGTAAGTTCTACCAGTATGAAGTGACGGTCTACCACCCCCGTACCGATGCCATCGAAACCACTATGACATCGGACCCCTATGCCCTGAGCCTTTCCGAAAATGGGGTGTATGCGCAGGTCGTCGACCTGGCTGACAGCGACTTGAAACCGGCCAACTGGGACAGCCTGACCCCACCGACAGTGCAGGCACCCGAGGATGTCGTGGTGTATGAAACCCATATTCGCGATTTCAGCGCCACCGACGAAACCGTTGCAGCGGCCAATCGGGGCAAGTACGCCGCCTTTACGGAATCCACCAGCGATGGCGTCACCCACTTGGAAAGCCTGGCGAACGCTGGCATCACCCACCTCCACCTGCTGCCGTCCTTCGATATCGCAACGATCAACGAAGACCCGGCCGAGGTGGTCAATATCGACGACGACTTCAGCAAACTGTGCGACCTGTCTGACGAAGCCGCAGCGAACTATGCGGACCTCTGCGGCAGTGGCGACACCATCCGCACGGTCCTTGCATCCTTCGACCCTGCAACCGGCGATGCCCAGGCGCTGTATGGCACTTTTCGTGGCCTCGACAGCTTCAACTGGGGCTATGACCCGGTGCACTACACCGTTCCCGAGGGCAGCTATGCCTCTGATGCCAACGGCGTGGCCCGGATACGGGAATTCCGTGAAATGGTGCAGTCCGCCACCAATCTGGGCCTGAACGTGGTCCTGGATGTGGTCTACAACCACACCAACGCCTCCGGGCTTGCCGAAAAGTCGGTTCTCGACAAACTGGTCCCCGGCTACTACCACCGCCAGAACCCCGAAACCGGCGTTGTTGAGCAGTCAACCTGCTGTGAAAACACCGCGTCCGAGCACCGGATGATGGAAAAGCTGATGATCGACTCCCTGGTCACCTGGGCGTCGGAGTACGGCATTTCCGGATTCCGCTTTGACCTGATGGGGCATCACATGCTGTCGAACATGGAAAAGGCACTGGATGCCGTAACTGCGGTCGATCCAGACACCTACTTCTACGGTGAGGGCTGGAACTTCGGTGAAGTCGCCAATAATGCGCGTGGCGTCAACGCCATCCAGCCGAACATGGCCGGAACGGGCATCGGCTCCTTCAACGATCGCCTGCGTGACGCCGTACGTGGTGGCGGCCCCTTCGATGGCGGTGACGCACTGCGCGCCAACCAGGGCTTCAGCAATGGTCTGTTCAGCATCCCCAACGACCGAAACAGCGGCAGTGACGCTGAGAAAACCCGCCTGCTGCAGATCAGCGACTGGATCCGCGTCGGCATTGCCGGCAGCCTGAGCAACTATTCGCTGGTCACCGCCGATGGCACCACCAGAACCGGCGCGGAGATCGATTACAACGGTCAGAGTGCCGGGTATACCAGCGACCCCCAGGAAATCATCAACTACGTCTCCAAGCACGACAACCAGACGCTCTGGGACAACAACCAGTACAAGGCGGATTTCGCCGCCACGCTTCAGGAACGTGCCCAGATGCAGGTGGTGGGGCTTTCCGTCCCCATCCTCAGCCAGGGCATTCCCTTCATCCATATGGGTTCGGAATTGCTGCGTTCCAAATCCATGGAAAGGGACAGTTACGATTCCGGCGACTGGTTTAATGAAGTCGACTTCAGTTACCAGGAAACCGCCTGGAATCGTGGCCTGCCCCGTCAGGACAAAGACGGCGCGAACTGGGACCTGATCACCGAGATTATCGGCCAGTTCCCGGCCGGCCCAACGCCAAGCGAGATCGACTACACCCGCAAGCAGGTCGAGAAGTTGCTGACCGTTCGTAGCGGAAGCGAGCTTTTCCGTCTACGCACCGCTGAACAGGTCAGTGAGCGGCTGGCGTTCCACAACACCGGTCCCAGCCAGGTACCCGGCGTGATTGCCTTCAGCCTGGACGATGGCCCCGACAACGGCCTGACCGATCTGGACAGCGACGTGGATCAGGTCGTCGTGGTGATCAACAGCACAGGGACCCAACAGGCACTGGACACCAGCCTTAGTGAGGCCTTCTCCGTGATGGCGGACACCTCCCCGGAACAGACCGCTGCGGCAGCGAACGGCACCTTCACGGTACCGGCCCTGTCAGTGGCTGTATTCAATCGATAAGGCCGCTGACAACGGCCCTGGCGGCCCCATGGAAGAACAGACCCATGGGGCCAGCAACCATAAAGGAGACAATCATGAACAGGAAACTCACAACGCTGGCTTTGGCCTCGGTTATGGCCATCACAGCCGGTTGCGCCACCACCGGTGGTGAACGCGATTACAGCAAATCCCTGTATCTACGTGGGCAATTTGCCTGGTGGGATGCACTGCCGGAATACAAGGTCAAGAAAGTGGACAACGGGCTCTATCGCACGGAAGTGGAACTCAAGGCTGACGGGCAACCCTACGAGTTCAAGTTTGGTGATGCCAACTGGACGTCAGGCACCAATTGCGGCTATCTGTCGGAAGAAGACAAGGATGTTCAGCTGAACAAACCGGTAAAGACTAATTGCTCCGCGGTCTTCGAAAACTTCCGCTTTACCCCGCCCGAGACTGGTACCTATGGGTTTTACTTCGATGTACGCGGGGAGACCCCCGAAATCTACATCGACGAAGCCATCGAGTAGGAGGGGGAGTTA
>NZ_DELU01000005.1:36872-162129 GCF_002352785.1 Marinobacter sp. UBA2688 | reverse complement strand
TCGTCAGGCTCTTAATACCAAAACCCCCGCGGCTTCGCCGACGGGGGTTTTTTATTGCCTGTAAAAAACTAACGAACAATAACCTATAGTGGTGCGGTGCCGCCCAGATTGCTCAGTATTGGTGCATTGTTTAAGGGATGTCGCCTCTGGTGGGGTCCCAACGTATTGTTTTTAAAGGTTAAAAGTATGATGGAATATATATTGCTCATGTGTCTGGTCTAGATTTAGGCTCCAACAGGTTCCGGCAACGACGCCGCTAGAAGGAAGTGAAGGTGTCGGCCATTCCTGTTTTGCTTTGATAGTTCGCCACACTTGGCCCCTCCCTTAGAACCTTCCTCACGATCTGTTGGCAAATTCCGCATGTTTACAGGCCAACGTATGAGCGATACCTCTTTTCGATTCTTTTCTTTCGTAGGAAGGATCAAAGTTCTTCACCTGAGTTGGGTAGCGTTTTTTATAAGCTTCCTGGTCTGGTTTAATCACGCCCCCCTAATGTCTTCTATTCGAGATCAGTTCGGGTTGTCAGCCTCGGAAGTAAATACCTTGTTGCTGCTCAACGTGGCATTGACGATACCAGCTCGAATTCTTATCGGTATGTTAGTGGATGCACTCGGCCCTCGCCGTGTGTATAGCCTGGTCCTTGTTGTGTCAGGGCTTCTCTGTATCGCATTTTCACTCTCCACAACCTTTGAACAGCTCGCAGTCACCCGATTCTTGTTGGGCTTTGTTGGTGCGGGATTTGTTGTGGGTATCCGTCTGATAAGTGAATGGTTCCCGGCGAAGGAGCTGGGACTGGCTGAGGGTATCTATGGCGGTTGGGGTAACTTTGGAGCTGCGTTTGCCGGGCTTTCATTGCCGGCACTCGCGCTGTGGTTCGGTGGCGATAACGGATGGCGCTGGGCGGTAGGCACGACCGGCGTTATCGCAATTATCTATGCGGCGGTTTTCTTCACCCTGGTTCGCGATACGCCAAAAGGTTCGACTTACTTCAAGCCAAAGCGGGGCGGTGCGATGGAAGTAACCAGTAAGGGTGATTTCGTCCTTTACGTGGCAATGAACCTGCCGCTGTTCTTTGCTTTGGCGTTGATTGTTTGGCAACTGGGGCCCTATAAGCTCGGTATGCTGGGGGCTCCGACAACCTATCTTCTTTATGGTGCGATAGGGGTGATGGCGGCAGTCCAGTTCTTGCGGATTTGGCAGATAAACGGTCACGTCTTTCAAAGGCCTGTGCCGGCATTTGATCGTTACCCGTTCAAGCAGGTAGCGCTTCTAAATCTCGTATATATGGCGAGCTTCGGATCGGAACTGGCGGTGGTCTCCATGTTGCCGCTGTACTTCCTGGATACGTTTGATATCTCTCCCATGTTGGCAGGGATGCTCGGCGGGAGTTTTGCTCTGATGAACCTGTTTGGGCGCCCCGGCGGCGGCTACCTTGCGGACCGCTATGGTCGGAAACTGATTACGATACTGATGCTGGCCGGAATCGCGGTTGGGTACTTCTTCATGGCAAGAATTGATAGTAGTTGGCCTTTGCCAGTGGCTGTCGCTCTGGTTGTGCTCTGCTCGATTTTTGTGCAAGGCGGGTGTGGGGCCGTGTATGCGTCGGTGCCGTTGGTGAAGCGTCGTCTGACTGGCCAGGTTGCGGGGATGGCAGGTGCCTACGGCAACGTAGGAGGTGTTGTTTTCCTGGTTGTATTGGCCCTGGTGCCCTCAGAGCAGTTCTTCCTGGTGTTGGGAGCAATTGCTCTGGCAATCATGACCCTGGTGATGATCTTCATGGATGAACCTGATCCGCAAACAAGCGAGGTAATGCCGGATGGGTCAGTCAGAATGATTGACGTAACGTGAGTGGTCGCCTCCAATTACAGGCCGGCCAATACAGTGTCGCCGGCCGGAAAGCCGAGAATCAGGACAGCCTGGGTATTCGGTATCCGGACGGTGAGGCTCTCGTTCTCAAGGGTGTTACTGCTGTTATTGCCGATGGGGTGAGTGCTTCCGCCGCGGGCCGTGAAGCGGCTGAGACCTGCGTAAAAGGATTTCTGCACGACTACTACAGTACGCCGGACTCCTGGGCCGTTGAAACTGCGGCCGGTCGTGTCCTTGGGGCCTTGAATCGATGGTTGCACGGTCGTGGTCTCGCCGGCCATGCAGATGCCCATGCGATGGTGTGTACTTTTAGCGGTGTCGTCATCAAGAATAATCGAGCCTATGTATTTCACGTGGGGGATAGTAGGGTTTGCCTTGTTCGAAACGGCGAACTGGAATGCCTGACCAGAGATCATCATGCCGTTGTAGGCGCCGATAGAGGCGCGCTGACAAAAGCTATGGGTGCAGAGCTGAATGTCGAAATTGATGTATTCCGGGCAAACCTTCTGCCCGGTGATTGTTTGTTATTGACCACTGACGGTGTGCACGGGTATCTCGACCCAGTCGTTATGGCCGGACTTGCAGCGGAGGGTGACGCGGATGAGGTCGCCAGGGCGCTGGTGGACGCAGCCTATTCCGCTGGGAGTCCAGACAACTTGAGTGCTCAGGTACTTAATATTGAGCACCTGCCGGTGGAAGACGTTGAGGCTCATTATGAACGGCTGACGTCACTGGCATTCCCGCCGCCATTGGAACCCGGGCAAAGGCTCGACGGTTATCGGATCGTCAGGGAGATCCATGCCAGCCGCCGCACCCAGGTTTACCTTGCCAGCCCCGACGCCGGCGGTGAGCCGGTGATTATCAAAACGCCGTCGCCGAACTTTGTGGATGATCCGGCTTATATCGACCGTTTTCTCAACGAGTGCTGGGTGGGGCGCCGTGTAAACAGTCCTCATATTGTCCGGTTTATTGAGCCGCCTCAGCACCGACACTTTCTTTATTGTGTCACCGAATATGTTCAGGGACCGACGCTACGCGAGTGGATGAGCGACAACCCGCTGCCAACGCCTGCCGACGTGCGGAATCTTATTCAGCAGATTGCCATCGGCTTACGGGCTCTGCACCGTCTTGAAATGGTTCACCAGGACCTCAAGCCAGAAAACGTACTGATTGCCAGAGACGGGACAGTTAAAATCATTGACCTGGGCGCGGTACGAATTCGCGGGATTGAGGAGATTGATGTGCCGTGGGGGCAGGAGGGCTGCCTGGGAACCGAGAGCTACGCTGCGCCGGAGTGCCTTGAAGGTGATCGAGCAACACCGGCCTCTGACCGCTATTCCCTGGCGGTGATTGCCTATGAGCTGTTGACCGGTCAGCTTCCCTATGCGAAACCTCCCAGGCCTTCCGTCCGTCGACGTTTGCGCTACCGCAGCATACGCGAATTCAACCCGGACCTACCCGTATGGCTGGATGCCTGCCTGCAACGCTCTGTCTCCTTTAGGCCGGAGTCGAGATACCCTTCGCTCTCGGAATTCCTGCAGGATCTCGGGCATCCCAACCCGGCGCTGACGCCCACTGTATGGCGCCCACTTGTTGACCGTGTGCCACCGGAAAACTGGCGCTTCATCGCGGTTATCTCTCTGGTGCTCAACGGTTTGCTGCTCTGGCTGGCCTGGATGAACATCGTGGGCTAAACGCTATACCCGCCCCGTCGGCACCGCAATCGATGATATACTCCTTGAGAAACTGGTCTTCAGTTGCCCCGATGGAGAGCGCAATGCCTGCGAACAATCACCTGGTTATTTTTGACACAACATTGCGTGACGGTGAGCAAAGCCCCGGCGCAACGATGACAAAGGCGGAGAAACTGCGCATTGCCCGCATTCTCGAGAAGCTGAGGGTTGACGTCATAGAGGCGGGTTTTGCGATCGCCAGCCAGGGTGACTTCGAGGCGGTAAAGTCGATTGCGGAGTCTATCAAGGAATCTACCGTTTGTAGCCTTGCCAGGGCGCTGGACAAGGACATTGACCGTGCCGCGGAGGCCATAAGGCCGGCCGAGCGCGGACGTATCCATACCTTTATTGCGACGTCTCCGATTCACATGCAGTACAAGCTGCAGATGCAGCCGGATGACGTGGTTGAGCAGGCCGTCAGATCCGTTAAGCGTGCCCGCAGTCATGTAGACGACGTTGAATTTTCCTGCGAAGACGCCGGTCGGTCAGAACTGGATTTTATGTGCCGCATTATCGAAGCGGCAATCAAGGCCGGAGCAACAACCATCAATATTCCGGATACAGTGGGCTATGCCATTCCGGAACAGTTTGGGGAGACCATCCGTCAGTTGCTGAACCGTGTTCCGAATGCCGACAAAGCCGTGTTCTCCGTTCACTGTCACAACGACCTTGGGCTTGCGGTTGCAAACTCCCTTGCTGCTGTTAGCAGCGGCGCCCGACAGGTGGAATGCACCATCAACGGGCTCGGCGAGCGCGCAGGAAACGCTTCTCTTGAAGAGCTTGTGATGGCGGTTCGTACCCGTCAGGATCTTTACACCATCGACACCCGGGTAGATGCTCAGCACATTGTGCCTGCCTCTCGATTGGTATCGACCATCACCGGCTTTCCGGTACAGCCTAACAAGGCGATCGTTGGCGCAAACGCCTTTGCCCACGAATCGGGTATCCATCAGGATGGCGTCCTGAAGCATCGGGAAACCTACGAAATCATGCGGGCTCAGGATGTGGGCTGGCACACCAACAGTCTGGTGCTGGGCAAACATTCCGGTCGCAATGCTTTCCGTTCCCGTCTGTTGGAACTCGGTATCCAGTTTGAAACCGAAACAGAGCTGAATGAAGCCTTTACCAGGTTCAAGGCGCTGGCTGATCTCAAGCATGAGATTTTCGATGAAGACCTTCAGGCGATTGCCAGCGATACCCGGCAGAAGGAAGAAGACGGCCGCTATGGGCTTGTTACCATGCAGGTGTGCTCTGAGACTGGTGTTATTCCCCGGGCTCGCTTGACCCTTCTGGTGGATGGCAGGGAGCACAAGGTAGAGGCTGAAGGCAGCGGGCCCGTTGACGCCACCTTCAAGGCCATTGAGTCTCTGGTAGACTCCGGCTGTAACCTGCAGCTCTATTCCGTGAACAACATTACCAGCGGTACTGATGCCCAAGGGGAAGTAACGGTACGCCTGGAGCGCGGTGGTCGAATTGTGAACGGCATCGGCGCCGATACCGATATCATTATCGCCTCCGCAAAGGCGTACATTGAGGCCCTGAACCTGATCAGCCGAGGCGGTGTACGACAGCACCCGCAGGGCGCTGATGTCTGAACAGGGCAGGCGAAGGAGGTTAGCACTAAGATGATGCCAGAGGCAGAGCGTCAATTTTACCTGGGCAAGGCGGGAATTCACCTCTGGTACGCCAGGAAAGCGTTACCCGGTGCCGCTCCGAGCCCTGAGTTCGCCTTTCCCGAGCATGATGAGCCGGAGCTGGACGCTGCCGCAATTGCGCCGCCTCCGGTTCCGGCGCGTCCGTCGGTTCCTCAGCGTAAGGTTGATGGTGTCGGCAAGGGCCGAATCGCCGGCATTCAGGCGTTGATGGCCGACAACACGCCGGAACCTACTGACGTGCCGGTGCCCGAAAAAGCTCTGGAAACGCCGGTTGTCGCTGAGCCGGAGGCACCGGCCGACGTGTCGTCCGACAAAACATTGAACGCTGTTGGGGACTTGCCCCGTCAGATTCACGCCCACCTTGGATTCTGGTTCTCAGAGCGGCTTGTGCTGATCAGTGGTGTATCCGATCAGGCCAGCACGCGGCTTCAAGACACGCTGGCAAAAAACATCCTGGCAGCGGTCGGTGAAACCCGGATTGAGAAAGGGAGCGAGCTTCGCTGGCCGGTATTTGGAAATCTGCGAGTTCCGGGGAACAGTGCCGACAATTTCCGCGACACTCTTCATTCCCTGGCCAATGATTTCGGTGCCCGCAAAGTGGTGTTGCTCGGAGTGTTGGCCAACGATTCTCCGTCAGAAAGAGCTGTATTGCTTGACGATGCGCTGGGTGATGCCGCTGTCGACTTCTCCCATACTCTTGCCGAATTGGCTGCCGTGCCCGCTTACAAGCGTGAGCTCTGGCAGCAACTGAAGTCCACCGTCGGGGGCTGACTTGTGGGGCAGGATCTATACCGCAAAATAGAGAGCGCTGACCTCACGATCCGGGCGTTGCACCAGGAGGATCTGCCTGACGTCCTCAATATCGAAGCCCAGGGCTACTCCTTCCCCTGGAGCGAGTCCGTTTTTTTAGGATGCTTTCGGCCAGACTATCGGCTCTGGGCGCTCTCGTGGGGGCAGCGGCTCAGTGGGTACGCCGTCGTGGCTTATATGGTGGGTGAAGCCCATTTGCTGAATCTGTGCGTGGCGCCGGCTAAACAAGGCAGTGGCAGAGGGCGCCGTTTGCTTCGGCACCTTGTGCTAGAGGCGGCGCGGGATGGCATGAGCCAGGTTTTGCTGGAGGTGCGCGCCAGCAACCGCGCAGCAATTGATTTATACGCGGCGGAAGGTTTTGACGTGATTGGCCGCAGGAAGGGCTACTACCCTGCTGGCCGCGAGCGAGAAGATGCGCTGGTCATGGCATTACCCTTGGGCGGATAGTCCCTCGAAATTCCGCGGTTAGATCGGGCACGCTCTCAACGGATGCGGGTTCGCGTCAGTGCCTTAATATCCCTATAATGACGTCCGTTTTTTCAGTCTCTCCGAACCAGGTTGTTACCAATTATGACCAGCCTTGCCAGCGAAGTATCCCAGCGCCGCACGTTTGCGATTATCTCGCATCCGGATGCGGGTAAAACTACCATTACAGAGAAGGTTCTGCTGTTTGGGCAGGCCATCCAGAAAGCCGGCACGGTCAAGGGGAAGAAGTCGGGGCAGCACGCAAAATCCGACTGGATGGAGATGGAAAAGGAGCGTGGCATTTCCGTCACCACCTCGGTGATGCAATTCCCATATGGCGGGCGCCTGGTCAACCTCCTGGATACGCCTGGCCACGAAGATTTCTCGGAAGATACCTACCGCACGCTAACAGCGGTGGACTCGTGTCTGATGGTGATCGACAGCGCCAAAGGTGTTGAGGAACGCACGATCAAGCTGATGGAAGTAACCCGACTGCGGGACACGCCAATATTGACCTTCATGAACAAGCTGGACCGTGATACGCGTGATCCTGTGGAGTTGATGGATGAGGTTGAGGATGTCCTCAAAATCGCCTGCGCACCGATTACCTGGCCCATCGGTATGGGGAAGAATTTTAAAGGTGTCTATCACCTGGCCCGGGATGAAGTGATTCTGTATAAATCCGGCCAGGGCCATGCCATCCAGGAAAAACGGGTGATCCAGGGGCTCGAGAATCCTGAGCTGGATGAGGTCCTGGGAGGCTACGCTGGTGATCTCCGGGACGAGATTGAGCTGGTGAAAGGGGCGTCTCATGAGTTCGACCTGGAGGCCTTCCTCGCGGGCGAGCTCACGCCGGTGTTCTTTGGTACTGCGCTGGGCAATTTTGGTGTGGATCACATGCTTGATGGGTTGGTGGAGTGGGCTCCAACACCGCAACCGCGTGAAACCGATCAGCGATTGGTGAAACCGGAAGAGGATGTCTTCTCGGGCTTCGTGTTCAAGATTCAGGCGAATATGGACCCCCAGCACCGGGATCGGGTGGCTTTTTTAAGGATCGTGTCAGGGCGTTACAATCAGGGCATGAAAGCGCGTCATGTGAGGATCGGCAAAGAGGTTCGTTTTTCCGATGCGCTGACCTTCATGGCAGGCGACCGGGAGCATGCGGGAGAGGCGTTCGCCGGCGATATTATCGGCCTTCACAACCACGGCACCATCCAGTTGGGGGATACTTTCACTGGTGGTGAAGATATGAAATTTACCGGCATCCCCAATTTCGCACCGGAACTGTTCCGTCGTATTCGCCTGAAGGACCCGCTCAAGTCCAAGCAGTTGCAAAAGGGCTTGATCCAGCTTGCGGAAGAGGGCGCGGTGCAGGTTTTTCGCCCGCTTCGAAACAACGACCTGATCGTGGGAGCGGTGGGTGTCCTGCAGTTTGATGTGGTGGTCAGTCGGCTCAAGAGTGAATATAAGGTAGAGGCGGTGTATGAGCCGATAAATGTCGCAACGGCACGCTGGGTAACGGCCTCTGATGAGCGTAAACTGGATGAGTTCGAGCGCAAGGCTAACGATTTCCTGGCTCTGGATGGCAGCGACCGACTGGCCTACATCGCGCCAACGATGGTCAACCTGCAATTGGCCCAGGAGCGCTATCCTGAGATCAGCTTCCATAAAACACGGGAGCACTAGTAGGCAGGAGTGAGTGGATGCGACTCATTGATGCTCATTGCCATTTTGACTTCCCTGAGTTTGATGGGCGTCGCAAGGCAGTGCTTGAGGACGCTCGCAGCGGTGGTCTGTCGAATCTCGTTATTCCCGGCGTTCGACGGCCCGACTGGAGCAGGGTGAGTCGCATTGCATCGGAATACGATGGGCTCTACTACTGTCTCGGAATCCATCCCTGGTATGTGGCTGAGCATACCGCCGACGACTTATACGCATTGCAAGGCTTGCTCGAAGACCGTCCAGGTCATTGTGTAGCCTTGGGGGAGTGTGGCCTGGATAGGCTCCACGGTGACATGCGAGACCAGTACGCCTTGTTTGAAGGGCAGGTAGATATTGCTGCGCTATTGCATTTGCCGCTGGTTATTCACTCCGTTAAAACCCACGACGAGGTTTATGAGGTGCTGCGGCGCAAGCGCTTTTCAGGGCGGGTGTTGGTGCACGGGTTTTCGGGCAGCTATGAGCAGGCTACCAAGCTGATTGACCTCGGTTGCTTCATCGGTGTTGGCGGCGTCATTACCCATCAGCGAGCCCGAAAGACCCGGGATACCATCGCCCGGTTGCCCGTTGATGCGCTGATCCTTGAGACGGACGCGCCTGATATGGCGCCAGCGGGCGTCGAGGCGGGACATAATTCTCCTGCGTACCTGCCGTCGATACTAGCCACCCTGGCACGGTTGCGGAATTCGGGGCCTGAAGATCTGGCGCAATCGCTGCTCCGTAACGCGCAGCGGCTGTATGGTTGGAACGAAATCGGCGCTTCTGAGCGTTAGGGTGATGCACATGACGAACAAAGGCGATTTCGGCGCCTTGGTTGGTGACCCTGCTCCACAATGCCAATGGTGATACGTGAATAACGAAACAGCCCTTTTCAGGGTTGGCTTTCTTTTTGGGTTCGGATATACTTCGCGCCCTGGCTTTTCAAGGCGATGTCATCATCTCAGCCCCGAATGATGTCACTGCCGCATAACATACAGGTAAAGAACCTCCTCCGGATGCCGAGCATTTACCGGTGGCGGTTTTTAACGTTTCTTATATAGCGTTCAAGGCGGAATCAATGAAGACTCTGAGTGCGAAACCAGAAACAGTAACACGTGACTGGTACGTTGTAGACGCAGCCGGCAAGACGCTGGGTCGTCTGTCAACTGAAATCGCCCGTCGTCTGCGGGGCAAGCATAAGCCTGAGTACACCCCTCACGTCGACACTGGTGATTACATTGTGGTTATCAATGCCAGTCAGGTACGGGTTACCGGCAAAAAAGCATTTGACAAGATGTACTACAGTCACACCGGCTTTCCGGGTGGAATCAAGTCCATCAACTTCGAGAAGCTGGTCGACAAGGCTCCTGAGCAAATCATCCAGAAGTCTGTTAAAGGCATGCTTCCGAATGGCCCGCTTGGCCGCGCCATGTTCAAGAAGCTGAAAATTTATGCCGGCGCTGAGCATCCTCATGCAGCCCAGCAGCCCAAAGAACTCGACATTTAACGGAAGGCGGATATGTCTGTAGCACAAAATTACGGTACTGGTCGCCGCAAGACATCCACGGCTCGGGTTTTCATCAAGCCGGGAAGCGGTAACATCTCTATCAACGGTCGTTCCATTGAGCAGTTTTTCGGTCGCGAAACTCTGCGGATGATTGTTCGTCAGCCCCTCGTGGTTGCCGAATCCGCGGATCGTTTCGATATCAACATCACTGTTAAAGGTGGTGGTATCAGTGGTCAGGCGGGCGCTATTCGTCACGGCCTGACTCGCGCCCTGATGGATTACGATGAAACGCTGCGCCCTGCGCTGCGTAAAGCGGGTTACGTTACCCGTGACGCTCGTGAAGTGGAGCGTAAGAAAGTTGGTCTGCGGAAGGCGCGTAAGCGTCCTCAGTTCTCCAAGCGTTAAAAATCGCTGGAGCAGATCCGAAAAAACCCGGTCTATTGGCCGGGTTTTTTGTTGTCTGGGAAGTCAGTTTCGAACAGGCTTGAGACAGGTAATGGCCCGGCTCAAAGCCTTTCCGACTTGTAAGGGCAGGGTAATTTCATTACCATTTGAGCGCTTATAATTTTAGGTTGAGAGAAGTCCTTTTCGATGTGCAGTTTCCCTGTAAGCAGGGCTGTATGTCGCCTGATGGGAGATAACCATAATGAGTAATGGCGACGTGAGCCAAGGCAGGCGCCGATTTTTGATCGGTGCCACGTCTGTGGTGGGTGGTGTCGGCGTCGTCGGTGCGGCCGTGCCTTTCGTAGCATCCTGGAATCCCAGTGCCAAAGCGGAAGCAGCCGGTGCACCGGTCACCGTCAATGTCAGTAAACTGGAGCCAGGTCAGCAAATGACCGTCAAATGGCGCGGTAAGCCGGTGTGGGTTGTTCGCCGCACCGAAGAGATGAACGAAAACATTCTCGAGCTGAATGACCAGGTGAAGGATCCCCTTTCCAAGGAAGCGGACCAACCTGCCTATATCGAAGGCGAGCTCCGGGCAATCAAGGACGAGTACGCTGTTCTCGTTGGTATCTGTACCCATCTGGGCTGCTCTCCCCAATTCAGGCCAGAAGTCGCTCCAGCCGATCTCGGGGAAAACTGGCTTGGCGGCTTCTATTGCGCGTGTCACGGCTCTCGTTACGACCTTGCGGGGCGTGTCTATCCGAATATGCCGGCACCGGCGAATCTTCAGGTGCCTCCCTATCGCTTTGACGACGAGAACACCCTGACCGTCGGTCTGGATCCTGAGGGGGCCGCATAATGAATAAGTTAGTGAACTGGGTAGACGAGCGTCTTCCGATTGTCGATGCGTGGAACAAGCACGTTGGCAAATACTACGCGCCCAAGAACTTCAACATGTGGTATTTCTTTGGTTCGCTGGCGATGCTGGTGCTGGTGAATCAGCTTGTGACCGGCATCTGGCTGACCATGAGCTATAACCCCACGGCAGAAGGTGCCTTCGCGTCGGTTGAATACATCATGCGCGATGTTGAGTGGGGTTGGTTGCTTCGATACCTGCACTCCACTGGCGCTTCTGCATTCTTCGTGGTGGTTTATCTCCACATGTTCCGTGGCTTGATGTACGGCTCTTATCAAAAGCCGCGCGAGCTGATCTGGATCTTCGGTATGCTGATTTACCTGGTACTGATGGCCGAGGCATTTATGGGCTATCTGCTGCCCTGGGGCCAGATGTCCTATTGGGGTGCACAGGTGATCGTAAACCTGTTTGGTGCTATTCCGCTAATTGGTGATGATCTGTCCCTGTGGATCCGCGGCGACTACCTGATTTCCGGTATTACCCTGAACCGTTTCTTTGCATTGCATGTCGTCGCATTGCCAATCGTTCTGCTTGGTTTGGTGGTGCTGCACATCCTTGCTCTGCACGAAGTTGGGTCCAATAACCCCGACGGTATCGATATCAAGAAGAACAAGGACGAAAACGGCGTTCCGAAAGATGGTATACCGTTCCATCCCTATTACACGGTGCATGACCTTTTGGGTGTGGGTGTTTTCTTCTTCATCTTCTTTATCGTGGTCTTCTTCTTCCCCGAGATGGGCGGGTTGTTCATTGAAAAGCCGAATTTTGAACCGGCCAATGCCCTCAAGACGCCCGACCACATCGCGCCGGTATGGTACTTCACACCGTTCTACGCCATGCTGCGGGCGGTGACCATTGACCTCTTCGGCCTGGACGCGAAGTTCTGGGGGGTTGTCGTGATGGGTGCCGCTATCGCGATCCTGTTTGTTTTGCCCTGGCTGGACAGGAGCCCGGTACGTTCAATGCGCTACAAAGGCTGGTTGAGCAAGATTGCTCTGACGATCTTTGCCATCAGCTTCGTCGTCCTGGGGTATCTCGGCATTGTTCCGGCCACTGAAGGCCGCACAACGGTTGCCCAGATCCTGACAACGTTCTACTTCCTCTATTTTATTCTCATGCCGTTCTACACGCGCATGGAGAAAACAAAGCCAGTTCCAGAGAGGGTGACAGGATGATGAGAAAGCTGATAGTTGGTCTTTTCATAGCGATCCTGCCGGCCCTCGGGCTGGCAGCAGGAGCGTCCGTGCCGCTTGATACCATGGAGCCGGACCATACCAACAAAGCGTCGCTCCAGCGCGGTGCGGCCCTTTTCACCAACTACTGCATGGGGTGTCACTCCATGGAGTATGCGCGGTATAAGCGTGTTTCGGATGATCTGGGGATTCCCGCCGAGCTTTACGAAGAAAACCTGATTTTCACCGGTGCAAAAATCGGCGAACTCATGAAAAATTCCATGAGCAAGGAGATGGCGGCGAGCTGGTTCGGTGCTCCGCCGCCAGATCTTACGCTGGAGTCGCGTCTTCGCGGTGAAGACTGGATCTATTCCTATCTTCGTGGCTTTTACAAGGATGAAAGTCGTCCGCTGGGTGTGAACAACGTGGTTTTTGAAAATGTCGGTATGCCCCACGCATTGATCGGTTTGCAGGGTCTGTGCGCGGTTGAGCCGAAAATTGGTGAGGGTGCGAGTGTTGATCCTCTCAGCGGCGATGTTCGTAATGCGGATATCTGCCCGGAATGGGAAACCGAAGGTTCCATGGAGCCGGAGGAATTCAACCGGGCTATGTATGACCTGACCAATTTCATGTCTTACATGGGCGACCCGGTAAAGGTTGAGCGTGAAAGGCTGGGTATGTTCGTACTGATCTTCGTGGCGATATTCTTTATCTTTGCCTACCTGCTTAATCGCGAGTACTGGAAGGACGTACACTGAGATTTCAGGTATAATTCCTGTCCCTGAGTTCCAGCGGGCAATAGCCGGCCCGCTGGATTTTTGCGTTTTTCAGGATCAATTCGGTTAGTCAAATCGTGAGGTAGTTCTATGGGCGTTGTGACCAAGCGGTCATCAATGACGTTTTTCTCGGACCCGGCCAGTCATTACAGCCACAGAGTCCGCATTGTGCTGGCAGAGAAGGGGGTAACGGTTGACGTAGTTAACGTTGATCCGGATAACCCGCCTGGAGAGTTGGCTGACCTGAACCCGTACAATGCCCTGCCGACGCTGGTGGATCGTGACCTTGTGCTCTACGAGCCAAATATCATGATGGAGTATCTGGACGAGCGTTTTCCACATCCGCCATTGCTGCCGGTTTATCCTGTTGCGCGGGCGAACAGTCGCCTGATGATTCACCGCATCCAGAAAGACTGGTGTGGATTGGTGGATCAGATTCTGGCTCAGCCCAACGCAAAGGCGTCGGATGGCGCCCGAAAAGAGCTTCGCGAAAGTTTGCTGGCCACGGCGCCGCTGTTTGGTGAAATGCCCTTTTTCCTGTCGGAAGAGTTCACGATTGTGGATTGCTGTATTGCTCCGATTCTGTGGCGCTTGCCGTCGCTGGGTATTGAGCTGAATGAAAAGCAGGCGAAGCCGCTTCAAAAGTACATGGATAGCATATTCAGTCGTGAAGGTTTCAAGGCGAGTCTGTCAGACCTGGAAGAAGATATCCGTAACTGATATGCAGCGCCTGAAACCGGTTCAGGAGAAAGGCAGTGCCTGATAGTAAGATAACGATGACATCAAGCCGTCCCTACCTCGTTCGGGCATTCAACGAGTGGATCCTCGATAACGACTGCACGCCGTATATCGTAGTGGATGCGGGGGTGCAGGGTGTTCAGGTTCCTACTGAGCACGTTGCCAATGGGCAGATCGTGCTCAATATCAGTCCTGGAGCCGTGCGTGGTCTGGTGATTGGTAATGGCGCCCTGGAATTCAGCGCGCGTTTTGGCGGTGTGCCGATGCAGGTCTTCATCCCCCTGCAGGCTGTCATGGCGGTATACGCAAAGGAGAACGGTGAGGGTATGGTCTTCGGTAGCGAACCAGGCTCTCCTGATCCGGAAGGCCCCGGCGGAAAGGATTCCGAGAATGGCAGTAGCGATAGCGGTCAAGGTGGAGATCGGCCCAGCGGTCGGCCAACGCTTAAGGTCGTGAAATAGCTCCGTCTTGAAAGGAAAGCCTCAGGATGTCTAAAAAGCCAGCTGTTTTTAACAGCTGGCTTTTTTGTTTATCCACCGAACAGTTTTTCGTCGATCAGCCCGCACAGGGCGTTGATAATCACTAGCAGGATGGGCGTTGCTGCAGTCGGGGAAAGATTGTCCAGGGCTATTTCGTGGTCCTCCGGGTGTAGCAGCGAGGTGATGTCGGTTTTTTCCTTGGCGCTCAGTACTACCACATTCATTTCCCTGTCATGCGCAGCCTGTATCGCCTGGATCAGGTTGGCCTTGTGGCCATCGTCCACAATCACCAAGAGCAGATCGTTGGCTTTACCAATAGCGCGAACCTGTCTTGAGAAGGTGTCATTGAAGCGATTGTCGCGACAGATTGCGGAGTAGGTTGTCGCATCCGCTCCCAGGTTGATGGCTGGCAGTGCCGGTCGGTCATGTTCAAAGCGGTTGAGCAGCGCCGTGCAGAAGTACTGTGTAAGTACGTTGGCGTTACCGTTAGCGCAGGTAATGATTTTGCCATCATTGAGTAGCGTGTTGACCAGTGCGTCCGAGGCGCTCTCGATGGCCGGTGCCGTCAGGCTGGCGGCGTGGGCCGTGTGTTCCATATGGTTGGCAAACCACTGGTTTATCTGTTGTTCGGTATCCGTCATAGTCAGACCTGAATGGCGTTTTTTATCCATTGTATCCGGTATTTTTTGCGTTCGCCCGGTGCGATTGCTATTACGTCAATTCTTGCGTTCGCATTCCATAGCCCATGCCTGTGGAGGTAAAACGAAGCGGCGCGGATGATGCGCCTTTGCTTTATGGGGGTGATGGATTCGGCTGCACCGGTCAGGCTGCCGCTTCCGCGGTATCGCACCTCGAAGAAAACCAGCACATCACTGTCCCTGCCGATGAGGTCAATTTCGCCCCCGCGACTGAACACGTTGCGTGCCAGAATAGTGACGCCTCGCGTCTGAAGGTAGCGTGCGGCAACGCCCTCGGCATGGTCCCCGGTGGCTTTTCGTGTTCCTGTGCTGCCATCCATGGCATAAGGTGTCCTGGTTGTTAATTTGGGTTGGAGGCGTCTTCCATAGCTGGGGCATCCGATTCTGTTTCTTCGGGTTCCAGCGGTGGCAGTTGTTCTGGTGTTCCTTCACTGAATCGGGCCCAGAGTTGTTCCCGATGAATGCTGCCTTCGGGGGTCATGCTCAGCACCCCGGTCTGGCCGTCTATCGTGGCTCCCTCGACCTGTCTCAGCAGTGGCAGTCGTTTGCTCAGATTCCAGGCATCGGCGCCCATGGCGAACAGACGGCCAAGCTGGCCCCGGACATCGGGCATGGCTTCCTTGACGATGTCGCGAAAGCGGTTTGTCTTTTCAAGAACCCAGGGCGTGTCGGTAAAGGTGACGCCGTTCAGGTCCCGGTCCCGTGATGGGTCCGGATTGCCCTCGTAGACCATGGAGGGTGAGTATACGGGCAGATCACCGCCAAAATAGAAGGCGAATAATGGTTTGAATTGCCGTGCGATGGTTGGCTCTGCGACCATAACGATGCCGTCAGCATCCTGGCGCCGCCGGGGCTCGAACTCCACGTCAATGCCGGCCGTGCGTTCAGCGTCTATGGCCCGATCGCGGGATACTGTGATGCCAAGCAGGTCGGCAGTGACGGCACGGAGATTGTCCTCGCGGAAGTAGCGCTCAATATCCAGTGCAATGCCTCCGTTTTGCGACAGTTGGTCAAGCAGGGCGCTTTCCAGGCGGTCTCCCCACTCGCCCGTGGGGATCAGTACAAGGATCTGGTCGATGCCCTCTGCATCAAGGCGATTGGCAATTTGTCTGGCTTCGTCTTCTGCCGACAGCCCGAATTGGTAGAGTCCGTCGGGAGCTGTGGCATCTCGTGGCAGATAGTTCAGGCCCAGAACCGGTACAGGCAGAGTCGACATGCCGGCGAGTGCTGCCAGGGACTCTTTTTCCAGGGGTCCGACGATCAGATCCTGTTCCTCTTTGGTCAGCTCGTCATAAAGCGAGCGAAAGTCTCGATCCGAGGTATCGATGACTCGAATGCTGATTTCTCCACGCTCCGCCGACTTGTCCCCGTAGTAAGCGGCGAAAAAACCATCGCGGATGGCAGCGCCCGCACTCGATAATGGTCCGCTGAGTGGCAATGCCAGGGTGATTCTTTCGGGCTGGCTCTCTGCGAGGTTTGCAATCAATTGCAGTTCAGCCGGTAAAACCCCGGCGGCGGGGTGGTCAGGCCAGTTGTTCTGCCAACTGCGGATCATTCTTCCCTGTTCGTCCAGATTGATCCCCGGCTGCCGGAGAATGCCAGCCAGTTCAAGCCAGCCCTGGGCTTCATAGCCAATGGCGCGGCCTTGCCTGTCGGCGAGCTGGGTGTCGGAAGTCTGTTTCAGGTTCTTCCAGATGTCGTCATGGACCGATTGTGTATTGGCGTCTGAGTCCGCTCCGGACAGCAAGATCAGGGTAATGGCCGCCGCAAGGTTGTCTCCGGCAAGCCGATAGGTTCGCTCCTGCAATCTTGCAGCGCGGTTGATCAGGTTTCTTTCATAATTAAGGAAATGATCTGGCCCAATGCCGGATGCAATGTTCTTCGCCCAATCGCCATCCTCAAGCGCAGTGGCGCTGGCCATGGCCAGCAGAAGCCGTTGGTTTTCTGTGGCCTCCGTGGCCGGCGAGAATTGCTGGCTCTGAAGCAACTTTCTGGCGGCCCGGTGTTCGTTTTGACCCTGGAACCTGTCTGCTGCTCTCAACAGGTAAGCCTGTGCGCTTTGTCGGTTGGTTTCGCTGGCAGCGACTTCAAGGGCTTCTCCGGCGGTTTTGGCAATGTACGATTCCAGGTTCACGCTTGCGCAACCCGCAAACAGCACCGTCGTGGCCAGGAGAATGGTGATGGTTTTCAGGTTCTGGCGGTATTTGGTCATGGCTGGCTCACAATACTCCGGGTTATTACGCTTGTGGCGCCGGGTAATCGGCGGCATCATGCCGGGAGCCCTGGTGCCCGCCGGGCTTCCCATTAATGGTTTGATTTATCAGGCCGCAAGTTTAACAGCTCCCGCGTGAATTCACATGACGTTGGTGTCATGCGCAGGGGGCAAAGAGAGGGATGTGTGAACTCAGAAAGTGAGCCGCCAGAACAGGCTGGCACCCTGTATATCGTTGCTACACCGATTGGCAACCTGGACGATATGTCTCCCAGGGCCGCGGCTGTTTTGTCGCGGGTGGCGGTGATTGCGGCCGAGGATACCCGGCACAGTGGCCGTCTATTGCAGCATTTGGGCATCAGCAAGCCAATGATGGCCTTGCACGAACACAATGAACGGGACAGGGCTGGCCAGGTACTGGACAAGCTTGCGGCCTGCCAGGATGTGGCTCTGATTTCCGATGCGGGGACGCCGCTGATCTCTGATCCAGGCTTTGTGCTGGTAAGGGAGGCTCGGGCTCAGGGTTATCGGGTTACTCCGGTGCCTGGTGCCTGTGCACTCATTTCGGCGCTGAGCGCGGCAGGGTTGCCGACGGATCGGTTTCTGTTCGAGGGTTTTCTGCCCTCCAAGTCCGGAGCGCGCAAGTCTGCCCTGGACCGCCTGGCGAGGGAATCCGCCACATTGGTGTTCTACGAGTCGCCCCACCGTATTGTCGATACGGTGGGGGATATCGCGGAGGTGATGGGAGCAGAGCGAGAGATCGTGCTGGCCCGGGAGCTGACCAAAACGTTCGAGACTTTCTATGTAGGGGCGGCGGTCCATGTCAGGCAGACCCTGGAGGCGGACCCCCATGGCAGTCGTGGCGAATTCGTGGTGATGGTGCGTGGCGCTAGCGCAGAGGAGTTGTCGGTGGGGGCGGCAGAGGCGGACCGGGTGTTGGCGTTGCTGCTGACAGAGTTGCCGGTGAAAAAGGCGGCGAAGCTGGCCTCGGAGTTAACCGGAATCTCCAAGAATGAGCTGTATCAGCGAGCGTTGTCTCTGAAGGCCTGATCTCAGGAAGTCGCTGGTTCGCGGTTTTTCTTGCCTGCCGCTGCAGGCTGGAGTATGGTCTCGCCCGAGCTCGCCAGACAGTCGCCGCCGGTTTTACCGGGGGAGGAAAGTCCGGGCTCCACAGGGCAAGGTGCCAGGTAACGCCTGGGCGGCGCGAGCCGACGGAAAGTGCAACAGAAAGTATACCGCCTAAGTGGCCGTGACATGTTCGCGGGCACCGGTAAGGGTGAAACGGTGCGGTAAGAGCGCACCGCGTGACTGGCAACAGTTCACGGCGATGGTAAACCCCACCTGGAGCAAGACCAAATAGGAATCCTATGGCGCGGCCCGCGCTGGATTCGGGTAGGTCGCTTGAGGCCTGTGGTGACGCAGGCCCTAGATGAATGACTGTCCCAGACAGAACCCGGCTTACCGGCGAGCTCATTTTTATTTCTCCGCTTGATGTGACATTTGTCATTCTCACCAGCAAGCTTTTATAGCCAAAAAATCTTAGAGTTCACTTGCCATCTTCAGAACTGACTGCAGGTGATTGATTTTTAGGTTTTTCTTTTCCGTAATCTCCAGCTTTTGACCAATCTTGTTCTGTAACCTCTTGTCGTGAAAGGAACTTTTCCGGGTGTGGCGCTGTTCGCGGCGCTTGCATTGTGTATTGCGTGTTTCTATAGTGTGCACAAGTGGGAAAAAGTGGTTTCTAGTGGTTATTTGTGGTTTCTGAACCCCGGAATTGGTGCTAATGAGCAATTTTCTTGGCAGTCATGCCATCAATATGGATGCGAAGGGTCGCTTGGCGATCCCCGCCAGGGTGCGCGAAGAGCTCGCGCATGCCTGCAGTGGCCGCATTGTATTGACGGCCAATGCCGATGAAGAGCGCTGCTTGCTGATGTATCCGGAACCACAGTGGGAGGCATTGAGGCCACAAATTGAAGCACTTCCCAATATGAATAAAGCCGCCCGCAGGTTGCAGCGACTGCTGCTGGGCCATGCCACGCCTTTGGAACTGGACTCGGCGGGGCGCATTCTGGTGCCACCCACGTTGCGCAGTTATGCGCGCCTGGAGAAAAAATTGATGCTGATTGGTCAGGGCAAGAAGTTGGAGCTGTGGAGCGAAGAGCGCTGGTTCGCTTGGCTTGACGAGTCATCGGATGAAGACGAGATGCCGCCGGAAATGGAGGCGTTGTCGCTATGACAGTCGGCCGCGGGCATGAGACTGCCGGTCAGTACCGGCATCGCTCCGTGCTCCTGGACTCGGCGGTGGATTTGCTGGTCAACGATCCAGATGGCGTTTATATCGATGGCACCTTTGGTCGCGGAGGTCACAGCCGGCTGATTCTGGGGCAGCTCGGGCAGGGCGGAAAGGTATTGGGTATCGACAAGGATCCGGACGCAATTCAGGTGGCCCGTGACTTGTCTGCGAGCGATGCTCGGTTTCAGCCATTTCACGGCTCGTTTGCGGAACTGGGCGCTGCCGCTGAAGCCCAGGGGTGGATGAAGGTTAATGGTGTTTTGCTGGATCTTGGTGTTTCATCCCCGCAGCTGGACGATGCCGCCAGGGGGTTCAGCTTTATGCGCGATGGGCCGCTGGATATGAGAATGGACCCCGGGCAGGCGCCAAGTGCGGCGCAATGGTTGGCCGAGGCGGACGAAAAAGACATCGCGAACGTGATCTGGCGATACGGCGAGGAGAAGTTCTCCCGCCGTATCGCTCGTCTTGTTGTGGAGCGACGTAAGGAGGCGCCCCTGGAAACCACGCGCCAACTGGCGTCGTTGGTCAGTGAGGCGGTGCCGAAAAAAGAAAAGCACAAGCATCCGGCCACCCGGACGTTCCAGGCAATCCGGATTTTTATCAACCGGGAGCTGGAAGATCTGGAGCTTGGGCTCAATGCCGCTGTTGAAAAGCTGATGCCCGGTGGAAGGCTGGTGGTTATCAGCTTCCATTCGTTAGAGGACCGGCTGGTCAAACGCTTCATGCGGGACTTGGCGCGCGGGCCGAGATTGCCAAAAGGCGTGCCGGTGACGGCGGAGCAGGAAGCATCGGCGTTTCGGTTGATCGGCAAGGCGAACAAGGCGGATACAGAAGAAGTGAGCGACAACGTGCGGGCGAGGAGCGCGGTTATGCGTGTACTTGAACGGATACCGGAACAACACAAGTTAGGGAGCGCGTAATCATGGGCGCGGTAGCGATTGAACAGCCAACAAAAACAGCGCGACTGAACAGAAAACGTGTCAGGGACGGCGTCGCCACTGCGGTCAGGTTGTCGAACCAGGTCTTTACCGCACTTCAGCAGAAGCGCGTGTTGATCACCGTGGGTTTGGTAATGCTGTTGATTGTGTCCTCGTTGGGCGTTGTTGTCAGTGCCCATGAGAACCGTGAATTGTTCAACTCCTTGTCTCAGCTGCAGGAACAGCGTGACAACTACCAGCGTGAGTGGAGTCAGTTGTTGCTGGAGCAGAGTGCTTTGAGCGCCCACGGACGGGTAGAGCAACTGGCTTCCGAGCGTTTCGGAATGGTCGTGCCGGGCAAGCAGGACATCGTTCTGGTGCCGTTGATGGCGCCGCTTGTCGGGTCGCGTTAAGCGAAAACAACAAACCGTAAGGTGAAGACAGTGTCGGACCAGGGAAAAACAGCAACATGGGGTCAGCGACTGACCGCCGGGCTTGGGGCCTGGCGGTACGGCACCGTGTTGGGTGTTTTTCTGCTGGTTGTCGGTGCCCTTGCCTGGCGGTTGGTGGATCTGCATGTGGTGGACAACGAGTTCCTGCGCAAGCAGGGCGACGTGCGCACTATTCGGGTGGAAAGTATCGATGCTCATCGTGGGGTCGTGACGGACCGGCACGGAGAATCACTGGCGGTGAGCACTCCGGTCCAGACCATCTGGGCGAATCCCTCCGAAATCGACGCGGATGGACCGCGACTGACCAATGTCGCACGCCTGTTGGGCCTCCAGGAGGCCAGACTGCGGGAGCGGCTGCGTAAGTATTCAGGCCGGGAATTCATCTACCTGCGCCGTAAGCTTCAGCCAGAGATTGCACGACAGGTGCTGGCAATGGGTGTTCCGGGCGTGTACAGCCGCCAGGAGTACCGTCGTTACTATCCCGCTGGAGAGGTGACGGCTCATGTGGTCGGGTTTACGAATATCGATGAAAGCGGTCAGGAAGGTATCGAGCTGGCCTACAACCAGTGGCTGAGTGGTGAAAGTGGTCGCAAGAGGGTGCTCAAGGACAACCGTGGCCGTGTGATCAAGGATCTGACGTTGATCCGCGACGCGAAGCCTGGTCGCAACCTCGAACTCAGCATTGATTTGCGGCTCCAGTATCTGGCTTATCGGGAGCTGAAAGCCGTTGTCGGCGCGCACGACGCCAGGGGTGGCACTCTGGTGATGCTGGACGTGGACACCGGCGAGGTGTTGGCCATGGTGAACCAGGGCTCCTACAACCCCAACGACCGCAGCCAGCTGAGCCCTGACCGTTTACGGAACAAGGCCATTACCGATCTGTTTGAGCCGGGGTCCACGATGAAGCCTGTTTCCATGGCTGCAGCACTGGAATCGGGGAAGTTCAAGGCTTCCAGCACCATAGACACAGCGCCGGGGTACCGGCGCTTTGGCCGTTTCACGATTCGTGATCACCGGAATTATGGAGTGGTAAGTCTGACCGACGTGATTGCGAAATCCAGCAACGTCGGCATCAGCAAGATCGCCACCGAGTTGGGTGGTGACACTATCCGGGATCTTTATGCCCGCCTGGGGCTGGGCCAACCTACCGGTATCGGGTTCCCCGGTGAGGCTGTTGGCGTGCTGCCGGCACCACCAAAGTGGCGCCCCGTCGAAGAGGCAACCCTGTCCTATGGGTATGGCATGAGCGTCAATGCGCTTCAACTGGCGCAGGCATACATGGTTCTGGCCAATGGCGGAATCCGCTACCCGCTGAGTCTGTTGAAGGCGGATGAAAAACCCGTTGGGGAACGAGTTCTTTCCGAAGAAGTCTCATTCCAGATCAGGGAAATGTTGCGAGAGGTGGTCGAGAACGGTACCGGAAAGCGCGCTCAACCGGGGTTCTATTCTGCCGGTGGTAAAACCGGCACGGTACACCTGGTGGGTAAGAATGGGTATGAGGATAGCCAGTACAAGGCGATATTTGCCGGTATGGCTCCCATCGACAATCCGCGGATTGTCACAGTCGTGGCTGTCGATGCACCCCAGTCCGGCGAATACTACGGTGGCGAAGTGGCTGCGCCCGTATTCGCCAGGGTAATGGGTGATGCATTGCGGCTACTGAACGTAAAGCCGGAACTGGAGCTGGGCGAGGCAAATGCGCCGCGTCGGGCTTCCGGGGAGCGGGGTTAGGGTTATGTGTATTACATCACTCAGCACATTGTTGCAGGGAATCGCACCGGTACCGTCGGTGTTTGATGTCACAATCCACGGCCTGAAGACCGACAGCCGTGACGTCAGGTCGGGCGACGCGTTCGTTGCCCTGGCCGGTGCCCGAACGCCCGCCGACCACTACATCGAACAGGCGATCGGTGCGGGTGCCACCGTAATCCTGTTGGAGTCAGCGCAGCCGGATGAATGCTACGAGCATGAAGGTGTTCTTATTGTTCCGGTGACGATGTTGCGCGCTCACCTCGGGAAGATCGCGGATCGATTTTTCGAGCATCCCTCTCAGCGATTGCGCCTGATTGGCGTGACCGGAACGAATGGCAAAACCTCGGTAAGCCATTACATAGCGACATTGCTCCAGGAGACCGGCACCCCTTGCGGCGTTATCGGCACCCTCGGCTATGGTATGCCCGGTGCGCTGCAGGAAGGTGCACACACCACGCCGGATGTTGTGCAGGTAAATCGGGTACTTTCAAAAATCATCGCCCAGGGCGGACGCGCGGCGGCGATGGAAGTCTCTTCACACGCACTCGAACAGGGGCGGGTCGACAACCTGACCATGACCGGTGCGGTGTTTACCAATCTTACCCGGGACCACCTGGACTACCACGGTTCCATGGATGCTTACGGAGCGGCGAAGGCCCGTCTTTTTCATCGCGAAGAGCTGCATTTCGCGGTCATCAACTTCGATGATCCGTTTGGAAGGCAGCTCTATGAGAAGCTTGATGGCAAATGTGACCGTGTCCGTTACAGCTTGCACGAGGCCCAGACCGAGCTCTGGCTGACGGAATTCGCACCGTCCATTGACGGTTTTAGCGCCGGTGTAGACGGGCTTTGGGGCAGGTTTAATGTGTCCGCCCGGGTATTGGGAAGCTTTAACGTCAGCAATATTCTGGCAGCCATCGCAGCCGTGCTCAGCCTGGGTGTGCCGGTAGAGCGGGTTCAGCAAGCGGTTGAGCGGTTGTCGCCCCCACCGGGACGGCTGGAGCCCTTCGCCGGCAGTAATGATGTGCGTGTTGTTGTGGATTACGCCCATACCCCGGATGCCCTGAACAGTGCACTTGCCGCCTTGCGTCCCCATGTTGGCGGGCGGCTTTTCTGTGTATTCGGCTGTGGCGGCGACCGCGACACCGGTAAGCGGCCAGAGATGGCCCGGGAAGCAGAAAAAGGGGCTGATGTCGTGATCGTGACGGACGACAATCCGCGCAGTGAAGACCCGGATGCCATTACCTCCGACATCGTTGCCGGATTCGAGCGCCCAGAACAGGTCGCGGTTATCCATGATCGTGCTGAGGCGATTCGCCAGGCTATTCACTCCGCCGTGGCGGGGGATATTGTGCTGATCGCCGGAAAGGGCCACGAGGCGTGGCAAGAAGTGGCAGGCCAGAGATTTCCGTTCAGCGACGCTGAACAGGTGCGACATGCGCTGTCGTTGAATGGGGGTGTCGCATGATGCGGCCATTTGCGCTGGCTGAGGCTGTCAATTGGCTTGGCGGCACTGTGGCTGTGGGTGATCTGGACGGCCTGATGTTTCAGGGTGTCTCGACCGATACGCGCCTAATCGCCAGCGGAGACGTGTTCGTGGCGCTTAGGGGTGAGAACTTCGACGGGCATGATTATCTGGCGGTGGCCGAGAAGGCTGGAGCCGTGGCTGCTGTTGTAGACAAGGCAGACCCGAGCCTGGGGCTTCCGCAGATCCGGGTTTCGGACACGATAGACGCATTGGCACAACTGGCCCTGGCCAATCGCAATGCCAGCACCGCGCGTTTTGTGGCGATCACCGGTAGCAGCGGTAAGACCACGGTACGCGAAATGGTGGCCGCGATTCTTTCGCAGGTAGGTAATACCCTCGCCACCGAGGGTAACCTCAATAACCACATTGGCGTTCCCTTGACGCTGTTCAGGCTGTCACCGGAACACCAGCTGGGCGCGATAGAACTCGGAGCCAGCGGTCTGGGAGAGATAGCCCACACCGTCAATATAGTTCGGCCGGAGGTGGTCATCCTCACCAACGCCGGGCAGGCGCACCTGGAAGGGTTTGGTGGATACGACAACGTGGTGCGTGCAAAGGGTGAAATCATTGATGGCGCGCCAGCATCCGGTCTTGTGGTCCTGAACAGTGATGACCCTGCCTTCGATCTATGGCGTCAGCGGGCGGGCAAGCGTCGGGTTGCAAGTGTCAGTGGCCGGGCAAGTGAAGGGGCTGATTACGTCCCCGAAGATATCCGCAGCGATGGCGATGTGCGGCAGTTTCGTGCACAGGGGCCGGACGGCTGGTTCTGTGACATCAGCTTTTCCCTGCAGGGCGAGCACAATATCACCAATGCATTGTTGGCGATTGCCGCTGCACGGGAGCTGGGTGCAGGCGATGAGGCGATAAAGGCGGGGCTGGCGGCTCTGAAGCCGGTAAAGGGGCGCCTGCAAATGATGGTGCTGACACCGAAACTGACCGTCATCGACGACAGCTACAACGCCAACCCTGCCTCCATGAAAGCCGCTTTGGATGTGTTGGCTGCGCGACCGGCCAGCCGCGTGGTTGTGTTGGGGGCGATGGCTGAGTTAGGGCAGGACAGCTTAGCTCTGCACAGGGAGGTTGGTGAATTCGCCAGGGCGAGGGGCATCGAAAGACTGATCGCCGTGGGTCCCGGCTGTGAAGGATATGTTGAGGGTTTCGGAGACGCCGCTGAGGTGTGTGCGAGCCATGACGACGCTGTGCGTCGTCTGTTTGAGGGGCCTGCCGAGTCACAGACGGTACTGGTCAAGGGTTCTCGCAGTTCCGCCATGGATCGCGTGGTGGAGGGAATACAAGAAAAGGTGGGTAACGCATGCTGCTCTGGCTGACAGAGGCTCTTTCACAGTACTTTTCCGCGCTGACGGTTTTCCAGTACCTGACCGTCAGGGGGATCTTCGGGGTGCTGACCGCCCTGTTGATCTCCCTGCTGATCGGCCCGGTGATGATTCGCAAACTCAGCCAGTACCAGATCGGGCAGGCAGTTCGTGACGACGGCCCACAAACGCATCTGAGCAAAGCCGGCACGCCGACCATGGGTGGTGCGCTGATTCTGGTGGCTGTCGGGGTCAGCTCATTGCTGTGGGCGGATCTGAGCAATCGGTATGTCTGGGTGGCGATTCTGGTCACCCTTTTGTTCGGTGCGATTGGCTGGGTGGACGACTACCGCAAAGTGGTGGAGCGCAATCCGAGGGGATTGCCTGCACGCTGGAAATATTTCTGGCAGTCAGTGATCGGAGCGACGGCGGCGATAGCGCTGTTCATGAGTTCTGCATTGCCCCAGGAAACGTCGCTCTACGTGCCATTTTTCAAGAACGTATCGCTGACCCTGGGGCCGGTGCTGTTCATCCTGTTGAGCTACTTCGTGATTGTGGGCAGCAGCAACGCGGTGAACCTGACCGATGGCCTCGACGGGCTCGCCATTATGCCGACGGTGATGGTGGCGGCGGCCCTGGGCATCTTTGCTTACGTGTCTGGTCACGCTCAGTTCGCCGATTATTTGCTGATTCCTCACTTGCCGGGCACCGGGGAGTTGATTGTGTTCTGTGGTGCGCTGGTGGGTGCCGGGCTGGGATTTCTGTGGTTCAACACCTATCCCGCCCAGGTGTTCATGGGCGACGTGGGCGCGTTGGCGCTTGGCGCGGCGCTGGGTGTCGTGGCCGTGATCGTACGGCAGGAAATCGTATTGTTCATCATGGGCGGCGTGTTCGTCATGGAAACCGTTTCCGTGATTCTTCAGGTGGCGTCCTTCCGGCTTACCGGCCGGCGGATATTCCGCATGGCGCCGCTGCATCATCATTTTGAATTGAAAGGCTGGCCGGAGCCGCGCGTTATTGTGCGCTTCTGGGTTGTCACTGTCGTGTTAGTACTGGTTGGCTTAGCCAGCCTGAAACTGAGATAGGGAAGCAAAGCACCATGGGTGTCATCGTTTCAGATCGTCGAACGCTGGTTGTGGGGCTCGGTAAAACCGGGCTCTCCTGCGTGCGCTATCTGTGCGAAAAAGGCCGCGATGTTGCCGTGGCTGATAGCCGCCTGTCGCCGCCCGGCCTGGATGATCTCAGGGCCGAATGGCCGGACCTGCCCGTGTACCTGGGTGAGTTCGATGCCGACCTGTTTTCCGGCTTTAACGAATTGGTGGTCAGCCCAGGGATCAGTGTTGCGGAACCGGCTATTCGGGGGGCGGCCGATAAAGGGGCTGTCATTCGCGGTGATATTGACCTGTTTTCCGAAGTAGCGGACGCGCCGATCATCGCCATCACCGGTTCCAATGGAAAAACCACGGTGACCACGCTGGTCGGAGAGATGGCCGGGGCCGCTGGCCGCCGCGTGGAAGTCGGCGGCAATATCGGCACTCCGGCGCTGGATCTGCTTGGTCGCGGTGCGGACCTTTATGTTCTGGAACTATCGAGCTTCCAGCTCGAAACCACCCGGGAACTGAATGCCCTGGCGGCCACGGTGCTGAACGTCAGCGATGATCACATGGATCGCTACCCGGACAAGATGGCCTATTTCCAGGCCAAACAACGAATTTTCAACGGCTGCCAGAACGCCGTGGTCAATCTGGACGATGCCCTTAGCACGCCCATGGCGAGGGATAGCCTCCGGTTCCTGTGTTTCGGCTTTCACCGTGTTAACCCGGATACGTTCAGTACCCGAGATGACGATGAAGGCACCTGGATTACCTTCGGTTTTGACAACCTGCTGTTGGCCGAGGAATTGGGCCTGATGGGTCAGCATAATATCAGCAATGTGATGGCGGCACTGGCACTTGGGCACGCCGCCGGGTTACCGATGGACGTGATGCTGGAAACTGCCAAGCGTTTCAAGGGGCTGCCGCATCGGTGCGAATTCGTTCGGCGGGTGAGCGATGTCGACTACATCAATGACTCCAAGGGCACCAATGTGGGAGCGACGGCCGCCGCCATTGAGAGTTTGGTGCCAGCGGGTGGGAAAATCGTGCTGATTGCCGGTGGTGAAGGCAAGGGCGCTGATTTCTCCTTGCTCGCTGAACCCGTGTCAACTCATTGTCGCGCGGTTGTACTGATCGGCGCTGATGCTGAAATCATCGCCACCGCTTTGGGTAATCGGGTTGAGACGGTCAACGCTGCTGACATCGCAGACGCTGTCCATACGGCAAAAAAACTGGCCCATCCGGGTGACCGGGTACTGTTGTCACCTGCCTGCGCGAGTTTCGACATGTTCCGCGACTACGGGGATCGTGGCGATCGTTTCCGTCAACAGGTGGAGGGGCTGTGATGCACGCTGACCTATCCCTCACCAGCCAACACGGCCTGTTCCGTGATCTGCGTCCGCTGCCACTACTGATCATCAGTTCTGCTGCGTTGCTGGTCATGGGCATTGTGATGATTTCTTCCGCCTCCATGGACATGGCGGCGGAAACCATGGGCAACAGTTACCACTATGTGATCCGTCAGCTTATTTTTGCCGGCATCGGCTGCGTCCTTGCGCTGATTGCCGTCAACGTGCCGATCTCGTGGTGGGAGCGCAGCGGGTGGCTGTTGCTTGGGGTCGGTTTGCTGTCTCTGCTTCTGGTACTGACGCCCCTCGGGCGTACGGTCAATGGCTCCACACGCTGGATCTCTTTTGGTCTGTTCAATGTTCAGGTGTCGGAAATCGCGAAGCTCTGCCTGATTGCCTACCTGGCGGGATACGTGGTGCGTCGTCGGGATGAGTTGCTAAATACCTGGCCTGGGTTCCTCAAGCCATTGGGCGTGCTGGGTATTGCCTCGGTGCTATTGGTTATCGAGCCGGATTTTGGCGCCACGGTGGTACTGGTTGCTGCATCAGCCGGCATGATTTTCCTGAGTGGCGTCCGGCTTAGCCGGTTTATGCCGCTGATTGGTGTGTTGGTGGTGATGGGTTCCGTGCTGGTATTCACCCAGCCCTACCGGTTGAAGCGGGTTGTGAGTTACCTCGACCCCTGGAAAGACCAGTTTGATACCGGTTACCAGCTAACCCAGTCACTGATTGCGTTCGGTCGTGGCGACTGGGCGGGTACCGGGTTGGGGAATTCGGTACAGAAACTCTTCTATCTGCCGGAGGCCCACACCGACTTTATCTTCGCGATCATTGCGGAAGAATTCGGGTTGTTGGGGTCGCTGATGGTCTTGGGCCTGTTCACTGTGTTGGTGGTGACCGGATTTGTGATTGCCAGAAGGGCCGAGAAAGCGGGCATGCCATTCGCTGCGTGTTTCTCCTATGGCATTACTTTGCTGATTGGTTTGCAGGCCGGTATCAACATGGCGGTCAGTACGGGCCTACTGCCTACCAAGGGGCTGACCTTGCCGCTTGTGAGCTATGGCGGTTCCAGCCTGATGATTACCGCTGTCTGCATTGGTGTGCTGGCACGGGTGGAGATGGAGCGGCTGGACCGCGAAAAACTGGCCAGCGAGAAGACCCGTAAACCAGCGGCCAGGGGAGGTGCGGTTTATGACTGATAAACGGCGCTTTCTGATGATGGCTGGTGGCACCGGTGGCCATGTTTTCCCTGCCCTGGCAACGGCGAGACAGCTGCAGGACAAGGGGCATGAGGTTTTCTGGCTGGGTTCTCGTGGCGGTATGGAAGAGCGACTGATCGGCGAAACCGACATACCGCTGTCGCTGATCCAGGTCTCCGGGCTGAGGGGCAAGGGTCGCCTGGCTTTGTTGATGGCGCCGTTCCGGCTGATGCGCGCTCTTGGACAGGCCTTTACGATCGTTCGCACCATCCGCCCACATTGCGTCATCGGCATGGGGGGCTTTGTGACCGGTCCCGGCGGTCTTTCCGCCTGGCTGAACCGGGTGCCGCTGGTGATCCACGAACAGAACGCCATTGCCGGAATGACCAATCGCATTCTGGTGCGCTTCGCCCATACCGTGTTGGAGGCCTTTCCCGGGAGCTTCGGCACGACTGTGGTAACCCGCTGTACCGGCAACCCGGTCAGGCAGGACCTGGCCGAGCTCGCCGAGCCCGATCAGCGGATGTCCGGCCGGGCGGGTGCGATGCGGTTACTGGTGGTGGGTGGCAGCCTTGGTGCCCAGGTGTTCAATCGCACGCTGCCGGCGGCACTGGCCCAGATGCCTGAAGCCGAGCGGCCGACGGTACGCCATCAATGTGGCGAGAAGAATATCGAGGAAGCCGGTGATGCCTACCGTGACCACAGCGTGGACGCCTCGGTGGAGCCGTTTATCAAAGACATGGCAGAGGCCTACGGCTGGGCCGACATTGTGCTCTGCCGGTCTGGTGCGCTCACCGTGTCTGAGTTGTGTGTTGCCGGCGTAGGCGCCGTGCTGGTGCCGTTCCCCCATGCTGTGGACGACCACCAGACCCGAAACGCACAGCAAATGGTTAACGCGAAAGGCGCCATTCTGATCCCGCAGCCAAAGCTGTCGGCCGATCTGCTGGCGGAAACCCTGACCGATCTCGGCAAGGACCGCCGCCGGATTCTGGACATGGCGAAGGCCGCAAAGACGCTGGCTCGCCCCGATGCAACGGAGAGAGTCGTGAACTACTGTTTGGAGGCCGCAAATGGCTGAATCCACAAATCCCCCGCTGGTCTATCAGGTGCCCGAGATGCGCCGTATCCGCAATATTCATTTTGTGGGGATTGGCGGTGCTGGCATGAGCGGTATTGCCGAGGTCCTGAAGAACCAGGGCTACGATGTGTCCGGCTCTGACATTCGTGAGAGTGCCGTGACAGACCGGCTGTCCGGCATGGGCGTTGAGGTGTTCATCGGGCATCGTGAGGAGAACAGTGCCAGTGCTGACGTGGTTGTGGTGTCGTCTGCGGTAACGGGTGATAACCCGGAAGTATCGGCGGCTCGTAGTCGACGGGTGCCGATCGTGCCTCGTGCAGAAATGCTGGCGGAAATCATGCGCTATCGCCATGGCATTGCCGTGGCTGGCACTCATGGCAAAACAACCACCACCAGTCTACTTGCATCGGTTTTGGGAGAGGCCGGCCTGGATCCCACGTTTGTGATTGGTGGCAAACTCAATAGCGCCGGAACCAACGCGCAGCTTGGTGGTTCCCGCTATCTGGTGGCCGAGGCCGATGAAAGCGATGCGTCTTTCCTGCACCTGACGCCGGTGATCTCGGTGGTGACCAACATTGAAGCCGACCATATGGACACCTATGGCGGCGATGTTGGGCGTCTGAAACAGACATTTGTGGATTTCCTCCACAACCTGCCATTTTACGGCGTTGCGGTGATGTGTGTGGATGACGGCTTCGTGCAGGAAATCATCCCCAGGATCTCCCGCGCCATTATCACCTATGGCATCGATAATCCGGACGCCGACTACCGGGCCGAGAACATTGAATCCGACGGCCTGCGGACACGGTTTGTGGTTCGTCGCCCGGGTGGCCGCAGTGACCTGGACGTTGAACTGAAAATGCCGGGCCGCCACAACGTACTCAATGCCCTGGCGGCCATTGCCGTGGCCACCGACGAGGGCGTGGACGATGTTGCCATCTGTCGGGGTCTTGCAGGCTTTGCCGGGGTGGGCCGTCGGTTCCAGGTCTACGGCGATTACGCCACCCGCAAGGGCACTGTCACCCTGATCGATGACTATGGTCATCACCCCACGGAAGTGGAGGCCGTTATCCGAGCCGCCCGTGATGCCTGGCCCGATCGCCGGTTGGTCATGCTTTATCAGCCTCACCGCTACACCCGTACCCGGGATCTCTATGAGGATTTCGTCAGGGTACTCTCGGACGTGGACGGGCTGTTGCTGATGGACGTGTATTCAGCGGGTGAGCCAGCGATACCGGGTGCGGATGGCCGTGCATTGTGTCGCAGCCTGCGGCAGCGAGGCAGTGTGGAGCCGCTTTTTGTGGAAGAAAACGGAGAGATCGAAGCCCTGCTTGCCAACACGTTACAAGACGGTGATCTGCTGATTACACAGGGCGCGGGTGATATAGGCGGAGTGGCTGCGCGACTGGCAGCTGCGGGAGTGATTGCGGATGAGTGAGATGGCCAGGACTGTCGATTCACAAGGTTATCAAGGCGATCCGGACACGCTGAAAGCACTGGGGCGGGTGGCTGTCTTCATGGGCGGTGATTCCGCTGAGCGTGAAGTGTCACTGAAAAGCGGGCAGGCAGTGCTGTCAGCACTGGTATCCGCCGGAGTCGATGCCTATGCCGTGGATGTGCGCGGTTGTTTGCTGAAAACCGTGGAAGAGCCTGAGTTTGACCGGGTCTTTATTGCCCTGCACGGGCGCGGTGGGGAAGACGGCACGATTCAGGCCATTCTGTCCCAGGCGGGTATTCCCTTTACGGGCAGTGACGTGCTGGCCTCTGCGCTGGCTATGGACAAGTTGCGTAGCAAATACGTGTTTGAAGGCTGCGGTCTTCCAACCCCGAAATTCCGTGCCATGGGTTCCGTGGAGGAAGCTGGCAGCTTATTACAGTCGCTGTCGTTGCCGTTGAGCGTAAAACCCTCGCGGGAAGGCTCCAGCATTGGCATTCGTAAAGTGAACAATGAGCAGGAGCTGGTTGAGGCTTATACGCAGGCGGCCGTACTGGATCCTCTGGTTCTCGTTGAGGAGTGGATTGAAGGCCCGGAATTTACCGTCAGCCTCTTGCAGGACCAGGCACTGCCGGCCATTGGTTTGAGCACGGATCACGTTTTCTACGATTACGACGCCAAGTATCTGGCCGACGACACCCGCTACCAGATCCCGTGCGGATTGGACCCGGACAGCGAACTGAAGCTCCAGCATCTGGCGCTGGAAGCGTTCCGGGGGCTGGGCTGCCGCACCTGGGGGCGCGTAGACATCATGCAGGACAGCCAGGGCGAATTCTGGCTTCTGGAAGTGAACACGGTCCCTGGAATGACCGACCACAGCCTGGTGCCCATGTCGGCCCGGGCAGCGGGTATCAGTTTCGAGGAACTGGTGGTGAGGATCCTCATGGACACCTTGGAGGCCAGCGATGCTTGAAAGGCTGCTGATCCGGAGCCGGGCGGTACCGTCCGACCCACCGAAGCGCAGGGGAGCTACCTCCCTTGGGCCAGAACGGGACCGGTTTGGTTTGCTGAGAGCAGTATTGTCTGCCGTGCCTTGGGGGCAGGCGCTCATGGGCGCGGGTATCGTCCTGCTGGCGGCATTGGTGCCCTGGGGAACCAGCGAAGTATTGAGCGCCATGGATCGTCAGGTCATGGCCATCGACGTAAAGGGCGAGCTGGTGGGTGAAAACCGCACGGCACTGGAGCGCAGTGCGGGCAAGTGGATAGGTCGGAGTTTCTTCGCCACGGATCTTTCAGACATTAAAGAAAGCCTGGAGCAGCGCCCATGGGTGGAGTCTGCAGCGGTCAAGCGGGTATGGCCAGACCGACTTCAGATTGACATCCGTGAGAAAAAGCCATTGGCGTATTGGAATAGCCATCGGCTGGTGAGCCGCAACGGAGAATTGTTTGCGCCGCCTAACCCGGAAGTAGCCGGGCGACTGCCTCGGCTGGCCGGCCCGGATGAGCGCGTGAAGGACGTGATCAATATGGCACGGACCATGTCGGATACGCTCACCGGCCATAATCTCGGGTTTGCCGGGCTGAGCCTGGAACAGCGCGGTGCCTGGACGCTGACGCTTGCCAACGGTATCGAAGTGGTTCTGGGCAGGGACCAGGTTGAGGCGCGTTTTGAACGCTTTGTCACGGTTTATCAGGAACGGCTGGCGTCGCGTTCAGACGAAGTCAGACGGGTGGATGCCCGCTACAGCAATGGAGTGGCGGTTCAATGGAAGCCGTCAGAAACGGCCTCGCGGACGAAATCATAGCAACGCTAAATTCAGACCTACGGTTTGGTGGAATAGATGTCATCGGATGAAACGGAAAACATGATTGTCGGCCTCGATATCGGAACCTCGAAAGTGGTTGCGATTGTCGGCAAGCGCAAAATGGATGGGACCATTGAAGTGGTGGGTATCGGTTCCCACCCTTCCCGCGGGCTCAAACGTGGTGTGGTCGTCAATATCGAAACCACGGTCCAGGCGATACAGCGTGCGGTGGAAGAAGCCGAACTGATGGCGGGTTGCCGGATTCACTCGGTCTACGCGGGCATTGCCGGCAGCCATATCAAGAGCCTCAACTCCCACGGCATTGTAGCGATCCGTGATCGGGAGGTGACCCAGGCTGACATTGACCGGGTGATTGACGCCGCCCAGGCGGTGGCGATTCCGGCGGACCAGAAGATCCTTCACATACTGCCGCAGGAGTTCGTGATCGACAGCCAGGAGGGCATCAAGGAGCCCATGGGGATGTCCGGCGTTCGCCTGGAGGCCAAGGTTCACCTCGTCACCTGTGCGGTGAACGCCGCTCAGAACATCGAGAAGTGCGTGAAACGCTGCGGTCTGGAAGTGGATGACATCATCCTGGAGCAGTTGGCCTCCAGTCACGCCATCCTCACCGAGGATGAAAAGGAACTGGGTGTCTGCGTGGTTGATATTGGCGGTGGTACCACCGATATCGCTGTGTTCACCGGTGGCGCCATTCGGCACACGGCGGTCATTCCTATTGCTGGTGATCAGGTCACCAACGACATTGCCATGGCCCTGCGAACACCCACACAGAATGCCGAGGAAATCAAGATCAAATACGCCTGCGCCTTGACTCAGCTGGCCGGCGCGGATGAAACCATCAAGGTGCCCAGTGTGGGCGACCGGGCACCACGGGATCTGTCCCGTCAGGCGCTCGCCGAGGTGGTGGAGCCGCGTTACGAAGAGCTGTTCACCCTGGTGCAGTCTGAACTTCGTCGTTCGGGATTCGAAGACCTGATCCCGGCCGGCATCGTGATTACCGGCGGTTCCTCCACCATGGAAGGCGTGGTGGAACTGGCGGAGGAAATCTTCCACATGCCGGTAAGGCTGGCCTGTCCGCAGGCGGTCTCCGGCATGACGGAGGTGGTTAACAACCCCATCTACGCCACGGGCGTTGGGTTGTTGATCCATGGCTTCCGCCAGATGGATCTGGGGCGGGCGCCGGCGCTTAAGGGTGAAGATGCACCCACGCTGTTTGAGCGCATGAAAGCCTGGTTTACCGGTCATTTCTGACGGCGAGCCGGGAGAAGACATACACGAAGGTATCTCGAAAATCATAATCTCGAAAAATCAGTCTGGAAAAGGCTGATAAACAGCACGAAGGAGTAGGGGAAATGTTTGAACTCGTCGATAATGTCCAGCAAAACGCTGTCATTAAAGTAGTAGGCGTTGGCGGTGGTGGCGGCAATGCCGTTCGCCACATGCTCAACAGTGATGTCGAGGGTGTAGAGTTCATCTGCGCCAATACCGACGCCCAGGCCCTGACCGACCTGGACGCACGTCAGATCATCCAGCTCGGTGGCAATATCACCAAAGGGCTGGGTGCCGGCGCCAACCCAGAGGTGGGGCGTCAGTCCGCTTTGGAAGATCGTGACCGCATTGCCGAGTCACTGAAAGGCGCCGACATGGTGTTTATTACCGCCGGCATGGGCGGCGGAACCGGCACCGGTGCCGCGCCGGTTGTGGCTGAAGTGGCCCGGGAAATGGGTATCCTGACCGTTGCCGTTGTCACCAAGCCATTCATGTTTGAAGGCGGTAAGCGCATGAGTGTGGCGGAAGCTGGCCTCAAGGAGCTGGAGGAAACCGTTGACTCGCTGATCACCATCCCCAACGAAAAGTTGTTGGCGGTGATGGGTAAGAAAACCAGCCTGCTGGATGCATTTGGCTCGGCGAACGATGTTCTGCTGGGGGCGGTTCAGGGTATTGCTGACCTGATTACCCGCAACGGTATGATCAACGTGGATTTCGCCGACGTAAAAACGGTTATGTCCGAGATGGGCAATGCCATGATGGGTACCGCGCGTGCCACTGGCGAGAATCGTGCACGCGAAGCTGCAGAAGCCGCTGTGCGCAGCCCGCTTCTGGAAGACATCAACCTGCAGGGCGCCAAGGGTATCCTGGTCAACATCACAGCAGGTATGGACCTCAATCTGGGAGAATTCTCTGAGGTTGGTGACATTGTTCGTGAATTCGCCTCGGATTCCGCCACGGTGGTCGTGGGTACCGTGATTGATCCGGAAATGACGGACGAACTCAAGGTGACGGTGGTTGCGACCGGCCTGGGCGGCGACCGCGAGAAGCCGACCAAGGTAGTGGATAACACCCGTAGCCTGGATGGCACAACGGATTACAACCAACTTGACCGTCCGGCCGTTCTGCGTCGTCGTGCCGTGGCTCACGGTAATGTGGCGATTGATCAGAGCAAGGACAGCGAGGAGCAGGGAGTCGACTATCTCGATATTCCCGCATTCCTTCGCCGTCAGGCTGACTGATAATCTGTTGCAAATGTATTCGGTAATGGAACCTTTGTGACCGAATAACGTGTGCTGACTATCAGTCCGGACTTGTGCCGGGAGGCCAATCAAAGGTTAACGATTGGTTAAATGGTATTCAGTGTTACTTTCTGGTATTCTCCGGGCAGAATTTTGCCCAGACTATATCGCACTTATGTGACGGAAATATGTACCGATGATCAGACAACGGACACTTAAGAACACCATCCGCGCCACCGGCGTTGGCTTGCACTCGGGGGAGAAAGTGTATCTGACCCTGAAGCCCGCTCCGGTGGACTCGGGGATCGTTTTTCGCCGTACGGATCTTGACCCTGTGGTTGAAATCCGTGCTTGTGCGGAAAACGTCGGTGAGACCATGCTTTCCACGACACTGCTGAAAGACGGTGTCCGGGTTGCAACAGTGGAGCATTTGTTGTCAGCCATGGCTGGTCTCGGGATTGATAACTGTTTCGTCGAGCTCAGTGCCGCGGAAGTGCCTATCATGGACGGCTCTGCCGGTCCATTTGTGTTTCTTCTGCAGTCCGCCGGTATTGCCGAGCAGGACGCTGCCAAGCGTTTCATTCGCATCAAGCGCGAAGTGACGGTTGAAGAAGGTGACAAAAAGGCGACCCTGCTGCCTTTCGAAGGCTTCAAGGTCAGCTTCGGTATCGACTTCGACCACCCTGTTTTCAAGGGGCGCGCCCAGACCGCAACCGTTGACTTTTCGAGCACGTCGTTCGTGAAGGAAGTCAGCCGCGCACGAACGTTTGGGTTCATGCGCGATATCGAAAAGTTGCGTGCGATGAACCTGGCGTTGGGCGGAAGCGTTGACAATGCCATCGTCGTTGACGATTACAAAATCCTCAACGAAGACGGTCTGCGTTACGATGACGAATTCGTAAAGCACAAGTTGCTGGATGCCATCGGTGACCTCTACCAGTTGGGCAACAGCCTGATTGGCGAGTTCCGTGGTATTAAATCCGGCCACGACCTGAATAACAAGCTGCTGCGCAAGCTCAGGGCGGAAGAGGATGCGTGGGAAGTGGTGACCTTCGACGACGAGGCCGCTGCCCCGATTTCCTACATGAAACCTGTGCTGGCGGCGGGCTGAGGCAGGACGCCTTAATCCCGGACGTGGCTTGCGAGTTTTTCGAGAACCTCGCGTAATTGTTTGTCCTTCGTGTGCCCGGCTTCCTCTTTGAGGAGCCGGGCATTTTCGTTACTAAGGGGCGTCATTTTTGCTTTCGGACGCTCGCTGAATCGCGGCGGAGCGACCTTGACCTTCAGTTTCCAGACGAAGCGGAACAGCTCCTGCTTGCGAAGCTCTTCCATGATTTCATGCTGGCGGAAACGGATCTGGCTGGCAGTGGTGGCCGCTGTAGCCGACAGAATCAGCTCCCCGTCACGGCAACTGACAAACCGTGTGCCTTTGGCCAGGCTTTCCGGAAGCGCAGCGATAACGAGCTGCTCTGCCTGAGTATGATGCTGGGCTTTTGCCATCAGTTCACGCAGGGTTGAAGCTCTGGAAAAGCTGTCCGGAGTCAATTCGAGGTCGGTTTTCTTTTTCATGGCAATCAGTAATTCTCGACGACAACGGTAACGATTGGTTACACTTCGGCACGGTTAATAGGCAGCGCCTGTATTACACTCGTTTTACATTGTCTGGTGTGTGTATGTCCACGGGCGGCTGCTATTTTATTAAACGTAGTCGTTGCAATGGATAGCACGTGCGGTTTCAGACGCGATTTATGCTGCCCAGGATTGAGTAGTCGGAGAGGAATTCCGCAATCTGGCAAAGGATGCCCCGGCAGGCCCAGTCAGAACACTCAGGATGCAACACTACAGGATCAGGTTGCGTCCCCGTGAAACCAGAAGACGATATGAACATTATCCTCGTTGGCAAGCGCCATGGGAAATCCCGTACGGTTTCGATAAACGCCCCTGTTCTGGCAGGAGTGGTGTTTATCGTGACTGCACTACTGATACTGGCGGGTTGGTCTGGTTATCAGGTGGCGGTGAGCCAGATTGAGCCGGCCGAGCCCGCAGAATCGGAATTGGTGGCTCAGTGGCAGTCCCGGCTGAGCGAGCAAAAGACCGAGCTGTCCCGAATCGAGCGGAACGTCCAGCAGCAGGTTGATGCGTTGACGCTGCGGTTGGGTGATATGCAGGGACGTCTTCTCAGGCTTGATGCCCTCGGGCAGCGCTTCCTGGAGTCGGGCCTGGTGGCCAGCGACGAGTTCGATTTTGATCAGCCAGCTGCTGTTGGTGGCCCTGAAGAAAATCTTGATGGCGACTCTTTTACAGCGCCAGAACTGACCAGCATGATTGATCAGCTTGCACGCCGCATTGAAGATCGGGAGCAGCAATTACGCATGCTGGACATGGTCACTTCCCGCCAGAAGCTTGAGAAAGAGCTTTTTGTGGAGGGCCGTCCTATTACTTGGGGCTGGCTGTCCTCGAAATACGGCTATCGTTCCGATCCGTTCACCGGTAAGCGTACCTGGCACGCTGGTGTGGATCTGGCTGGCAAGGACGGAAGTGATATCATTTCCGTGGCGGGTGGCGTGGTTACCTACGCCGACGAGCGCTATGGCTATGGCAACCTCGTTGAGGTGGACCACGGCGATGGCCTGGTAACCCGCTACGCCCATGCCAAGACCATCAAGGTCAAAGTGGGCGACGTTGTCCAGAAGGGGCAGGTGCTGGCTCTGATGGGCAGCACAGGCCGTTCCACCGGGCCTCACGTGCATTTTGAAGTAATCCGCAACGGCAAGTCCGAAAATCCGGAAACCTACATCAAGCGGGCTAGCCGCTAACCGCCTGTAGAGGTGCCTGCAAGGGCACCTGATTTCTTCCCGTTGTCCCCTCCGGCACCCTTTTTTCAATCTTTTCAGCGTTGTGACAGGCTTCTGTGAGGCCTGACTTTTGTACTGCTGCGAAATAAGGTTAGAATGCCGGCTTCCTCCGTTTAATCAAAGAAGCAGTGGTCTATGTTCACAAAGCTTGCAACCAAGATGTTCGGCAGTAAGAACGCCAGAGAAATCAAGCGAATGCGAAAAACCGTATCGCGTATTAATGAGCTTGAAGAGCAGTATGGCAATTTGTCCGACACCGAGTTGCAAGGTAAGACCGCGGAATTTCGCCGCCGCTATGACGAAGGCGAAAGCCTTGACGCATTGCTTCCGGAAGCGTTTGCCACCACTCGTGAGGCGAGTCGTCGGGTCATGGGGATGCGCCACTACGACGTGCAGATGATTGGCGGTATCACGCTTCACGAAGGCCGTATTTCCGAGATGAAAACCGGTGAAGGTAAAACGCTGGTAGCGACGTTGGCCGTGTACCTGAATGCCTTGACCGGCAAGGGCGTGCATCTGGTCACCGTGAACGACTACCTGGCTCGCCGCGATGCCGAATGGATGGGGAAGCTGTATCGCTTCCTGGGTCTGCAGGTAGGTGTTGTAGCAGCCGGCCAGCCTCCTGAAGAGAAGCGGGCTGCCTATCAGGCGGACATTACTTACGGTACGAATAACGAGTTTGGTTTCGACTATCTTCGCGACAACATGGCCTTCAGCACGGAAGACAAGGTGCAGCGAGGCCTCCACTTTGCCATCGTGGACGAAGTGGACTCCATTCTGATTGACGAAGCTCGCACACCGCTGATCATCTCCGGTGCGGCCGAAGACAGTTCAAAACTCTATCTGGCGATCAACGAGCTTGTGCCAAGCCTCGAGTTGGGCGAAGTCAGTGAAGAAGGCGAGCCCAGTGGCGATTTCACCATTGATGAGAAATCCCGTCAGGTGGAGTTGACCGAAACCGGTCATGAGAAAGTGGAAGAGCTGTTGTTGGAAAGGGGCTTGTTGAAGGAAGGTGAAAGCCTGTATTCGGCCGCCAACCTTAGCCTGTTGCATCACGTCCACTCGGCCCTCCGAGCTCATCATCTGTTCCAGAAGGACGTGGATTACATTGTCCAGGGCGATCAGGTAGTGATTGTTGATGAGCATACTGGTCGTACCATGCCAGGCCGTCGCTGGAGCGAAGGCCTGCACCAATCGATTGAGGCCAAGGAAGGAGTTCGTATCCAGGCAGAGAGCCAGACCCTGGCTTCTACCACCTTCCAGAATTACTTCCGTCTATACGACAAGCTCGCCGGTATGACTGGTACCGCTGACACCGAGGCATTTGAATTTCGCCAGATTTACGGTCTGGACGTTGTTGTTATTCCTCCCAACAAACCGATCCAGCGAATCGATTACAACGATCTTATCTACCTGACTCAGGAAGAAAAATTCCACGCCATTATTGATGAGATCAAGGACGTAACGGCAGAGGGCCGGCCAATCCTGGTGGGCACTGCCTCAATTGAGGCCTCAGAGCTTCTATCCATGCTGCTCAAGAAGGCGCGAATTGATCATAAGATCCTGAACGCGAAACAGCACGAGAGTGAGGCACAGATCATCGCTCAGGCAGGTCGCCCGGGTGCGGTCACCATTGCCACCAATATGGCCGGCCGTGGTACGGACATCGTGTTGGGTGGTAACTGGGAATTTGAAGTGGCGGGTATGGAAAATCCCACCGAAGAGGAAGTTGCCCGCATCAAGGCCGAGTGGACCGAGCGTCACAATCAGGTACTTGAGGCTGGCGGGCTGCACATCATCGGTACCGAGCGTCACGAATCCCGCCGCATTGACAATCAGCTTCGAGGCCGCGCCGGTCGTCAGGGCGACCCCGGTTCATCACGGTTCTTCCTGTCGCTGGAAGATAACCTGATGCGGATATTCGCGCCGGATCGCGTGAAGAGCCTGATGCAGGCCATGGGTATGAAAAAAGGCGAGGCCATCGAGCATCGAATGGTCACCAACGCCATTGAAAAATCCCAGCGTAAGGTGGAAGGCCGCAACTTCGATATGCGGAAAACCCTGCTGGAATACGATGACGTCGCCAACGATCAGCGTACGGTGATCTATGATCAGCGTAACGAGGTCATGTCGTCGGAAGACGTTTCCGAGATGATTAAAACCATCCGCGAGGATGTCGTGGATTCGCTGGTCAGTGAGTTCATCCCGCCGCAGAGCATGCCGGAACAGTGGGATGTTGTCGGCCTGGAAAGCCAGCTGCAATCAGAAATGGCGATCAACCTGCCTGTTCAGCAATGGCTGGACGAGGACAGCAAGCTCTACGAAGAGAATCTGCGTCAGCGTATTCTGGAAGAGATTGTCGCGGCCTACGACGCCAAAGAGGAACTGGCGGGCTCCGAGTCGATGCGCAAGTTCGAGAAGCAGGTGTTCCTGCAAGTGCTCGACACGCTCTGGAAAGAGCATCTTTCAAACATGGATCACCTGCGCCGTGGTATCCACCTGCGTGGTTATGCCCAGAAGAACCCCAAGCAGGAGTACAAGCGCGAGGCCTTTAACCTGTTCGAAAGTATGCTGGAAACCATGAAGCGCGATGTGGTTCGGGTGTTGTCCCATGTCCGTGTTCAGGGCCGTGAAGAAATGGAAGAGGTGGAGCGCCGCCGCAAGGAAGAATTGGAGCGGGAGCTTGCCCAGGCGCGACTGCGCCACGATGAAACCAGTGCTACCGCTCAGCAAAGGCAGGATGACAACGCAGGTAGGTCTGGTGCTGAGGAAGCTCAGGGCACACCGGAGACCTTTGTGCGTCAGGACCGAAAAGTGGGGCGGAACGAGCCCTGTCCGTGCGGGTCCGGCAAGAAGTACAAACAGTGTTGTGGAAAGGTCAGCTGATTTCCGCCGCTGAGTGATCGAACTAAGGCCCGCACCCTGCTCGACAGGTTGCGGGTTTTTCGTTTGGTAACCGGTGTTCCGGCCGGGCCGCCCGGTAGAAGCCGATCATGACGAAAGGAGAGTGAAAATGGCAGTTGGTCCAGGAACCTTGCCGACGTTTTTCCCGGTGGCCGGTGTCAGGCTGGGTATCGGCACTGCCGGTATCAAGAAACCCGGCAAGAAGGATCTGGTGGTTATTGAGTTGGCGCCGGGTAGCCGAGTGGCCGGTATCTTCACCCGTAATCAGTTCTGCGCGGCCCCTGTTCACGTCACGCGAAGTCATCTGGCAAGCGATGCACCGCGCTACCTGCTGATCAACACCGGCAATGCCAATGCCGGCACCGGCGAACAAGGCATGAAGGATGCCCAGGCCTGTTGTCAGGCGCTGGCGGATAACGCCGGTGTCCCCGCTGGTAGCGTACTGCCGTTTTCGACAGGGGTTATCGGGGAGCCACTGCCGGTTGATAAAATCGTCAGCGCGTTGCCGCAGGCACTGGCGGATGTCTCCGAGTCCCACTGGGCTGAAGCGGCGTCGGGGATCATGACCACCGACACTCGTCCCAAGGGTGCCTCGCGCCAGATTGATCTGGATGGCCAAACGGTATCGATATCCGGTATCAGTAAGGGCGCGGGTATGATTCGTCCCAACATGGCCACCATGCTGGGCTTCATTGCCACCGATGCGAGTATCGCACCGGACGTGTTGGCGAGCTTTGCGTCGGAATTGGGGGAGGCGTCCTTCAACCGGATCACCATTGATGGCGACACGTCCACCAACGATGCCTGCATGCTGATTGCCAGCGGTCAAGCTGGTGGTCCTGAAATCACGGCGGATAGCCCGTCCCTGCCAAGGCTCAGGGAAGCGCTGCGCGAGGTGTTCCTCGAACTGGCGCATGCGATTGTCCGTGACGGTGAGGGTGCCACCAAGTTTGTCACCATTGAAGTCAGCCGTGCGACATCGGTCCAGGAGGCGCTGGACGTTGCCTACACCGTTGCCCACTCACCACTGGTCAAAACCGCGCTGTTTGCGTCCGATCCCAACTGGGGGCGGATACTGGCTGCCGTGGGTCGTGCCGGTGTCGATGGACTGGACCTGAACGCCCTCGAGATCTGGCTGGGAGATGTGTGCCTGGTTCGCAAAGGCGGCCGTGCTGCGGATTACAACGAGTCCCGCGGGCAGGCGGTGATGGACGGTGAGGAAATTACCATCCACATTAATCTCGGGCGAGGGAATGTCAGTGAACGGGTGTGGACCTGCGACTTCTCCCATGACTACGTCACCATCAATGCTGAGTATCGCACCTGATTATGACGCCAGTTCAGGAAATACACGTTGCGGTGGGTGTTGTCTTTCGTGATGGGAAAGTGTTGATTGCCCGTCGGCCGGACCATGTTCACCAAGGCGGTTTACTTGAGTTTCCGGGTGGCAAGGTTGAGGCTGGTGAAACGGTCCAACAGGCCCTGGTCAGGGAAATTCGGGAAGAGACCGGGTTGCGGATAGATCCAGGCCTTCTTGAGCCGGTGATTGAAATTCGCCACGATTATGGGGACAAGCGGGTGTTTCTTGATGTCTGGGAAGCCTCATCCGCTGAAGGCGACCCCGAGGGCCTTGAAGGGCAGGCGATACAATGGCTCGATGTCCAGGATCTGGCGGATGTTGATTTTCCCGCCGCAAACCGTCCGATTATCCGCGCCCTGAAGCTGCCTCGTCGCTATGCCATTACCGGTTCTGCCGGTGACCCCTCGGCATTCCCTGAACAACTTCGCCAGCGCTTGCTCGAAACGCGCCCGCAGTTGTGCCTGTTCAGGGCACCGGGATTAAGCGATGAGGTCTACGAGCGGTTGGCGGGCTGGTCACTGGAGGCGTGTCGCGCAAGCGATTCCCTGTTGATGCTTCACGGTGTCCCGTCGCTGCTTGAGCGCCTGCCCCAGGCCGCCGGTTTGCACCTGCCGTGGCGGGAGGCCCGACAGTATTCCGCCCGGCCGATACCCGAGGGATACCTGCTGGCAATCTCCTGTCACGATGAAGAGGAAATTGCCCATGCAGAACAGCTCCAGGCAGATTTCATTACCCTGGGCCCGGTAAAGCCTACCTCTTCTCATCCTGGCGCGACGGGAATTGGGTGGGAGCGGTTCCAGGCGCTGGCCGCAGGCGCAGCGATGCCTGTCTACGCCCTTGGAGGGCTTGTCCCTGATGATACCCGCGCAGCGCGCCAGGCTGGCGCTCAGGGTATTGCGGGTATTGGTTTCTGGTGGTCAGGGAACGGATACTGATCCAGCCGCCAGTTCTATACGCTCTGGTATGATAGATCCGTTAAGGCTGCTTTTATCAACGATTTTGGGAGACACCGTGAGCAAACTGACGCATCTTGACGATACTGGCGCCGCGCGCATGGTAGACGTTACGTCCAAGGCTGTTACCGAGCGTGAGGCCAGGGCCGAGGCCCTGATTCGAATGGCGCCGGACACCCTGGCAATGATTGTGGAAGGGCAGCATCCCAAGGGGGATGTGCTGGCAGTGGCACGGGTTGCCGGTATCATGGCAGCCAAGAAAACCCACGAGCTGATTCCGCTGTGCCACGCGCTGAACCTGACGTCGGTAAAGGTAGAGCTGACGCCAGGCAGGGACGGTGCTTCGATCCACATTGCCACTCGCTGCAAGCTCTCCGGGCAGACCGGTGTTGAGATGGAGGCCCTGACGGCCGCCAGCGTGGCAGCACTGACACTCTACGATATGTGCAAGGCCGTTGATCGCGGCATGGTCGTGGACAATGTCCGCCTGTTGGAGAAGAAGGGTGGTCGCAGTGGCCACTGGTCTGCTTCTGACTCCGGTTCGTAGGATCCACCATACAGAGACTACGCCAGGGCGCTGGCCTCGTGATAGAATGCGCCGCTCGATTGATTGAACCACGAGGAAACACTGTGGCTGTTCGTTACATCCAGACTTGCCGGCTGCCAACCCCTTTCGGCGTTTTCGACATGCACGGCTTTGAAGAGCCGGACACCGGAAAGGAGCACGTGGCACTTACGCTGGGTGACCTCAACAGTCCGGAGCCGATGCTGGCGCGGACTCACTCCGAGTGCCTGACCGGTGATGCACTGTACAGCATGCGCTGTGACTGTGGTTATCAGTTGGAGGAAGCCTTGCGGAGTATTGCCCGCGAAGGCCGAGGCATCCTTATGTACTTGCGCCAGGAGGGCCGGGGTATCGGCCTGCTGAACAAGATTCGTGCCTACAACCTGCAGGATCAGGGCGCGGATACTGTGGAAGCAAACGAACAGCTTGGCTTTGCGGCTGACTTGCGGGACTACAGCATGTGCCGGGATATGCTGGCACACTTGGGCATTCGTAGCTTGAGGCTGATGACCAATAACCCCCGCAAGGTGGATGCATTGACCGAACTGGGTATAGAGATAGCGGAGCGCGTCCCTTTGCATGTGGGGCGCAACCCCCACAATGAACATTACCTCAATACCAAGCAGAGCAAGCTCGGACACTGGTTCGAGACCCACCAGGACGACGATCCCGCCGTCTGATGTGATTTCTTCGCGCGCTTATTGAACCGCCTTTAGCGACTGGTTGTACTTTATTCGCTCCAGGCGGGTTTCGATAGTGTGCCTGATGCCTTCGGCATCCAGTCCGCAGGAAGACAGCAACTCGCCGTGCTTACCGTGATCTATGAAGGTGTCTGGCAGGCCGATCTGAAGCACAGGCTGGCTGACATCCCGGCTGTTCAGGAATTCCGTCACCGCACTGCCCGCTCCGCCGGCAATGGCGTTCTCTTCAATCGTGACCAGCAGGTCATGCTTTTCCGCCAATGCCAGGATGAGATCTTCATCCAGCGGTTTTACGAAGCGCATGTCGGCGACGGTGGCGCCCAGAGACTTGGCAGCCTCCAGTGCGGGCGTGAGCAGTGTGCCGAAGTTGAGTATGGCAATGCCCGAGCCTTCTTTCACAAGCCGGCCCTTGCCGATCGGTAGCGGAGCCAGTTCGCGGACCATCTCTGCCCCCGGGCCTGTGCCCCGCGGGTAGCGCACTGCCGCCGGCCCCTCAAACAGCATGCCTGTGTGCAGCAGTTGCCGGGTTTCGTTTTCGTCAGAGGGAGTCATCACGATCATGTTCGGGACACAACGCAAGTAGCTGATGTCAAACGCGCCTGCGTGAGTGGGGCCGTCTTCGCCGACCAGCCCGGCGCGGTCAATAGCGAACAGGACGTCCAGATTCTGTATGGCCACGTCATGGATCAGCTGATCGTAGGCACGCTGCAGGAACGTCGAATAGATCGCCACCACCGGTTTGGCGCCGTCACAGGCAAGGCCCGCAGCCAGGGTGACTGAATGCTGCTCAGCAATGGCAACGTCGAAATACCGGTCCGGGAAGCGTTGGGAGAACGCCAGAAGATCAGAGCCTTCACACATGGCGGGGGTGATCCCCACAATGCGGTTGTCGGCTTCTGCGGCGTCGCAGAGCCATTGGCCAAACACGTTGGCGTATTTTAGCTTCGACGGCTTCGGAGCAACCGGTTCCGGCTTGCTGGGCGGCACCGGTTCGATCTTGTTGATGGCATGGTAGCCAATTGGATCGGCTTCGGCCGGGGCGAAACCCTTGCCCTTGGTGGTGACCACGTGGAGGAATTGCGGTCCGTCCAGTTCGCGGATGTTCTCCAGGGTCTCCAGCAGCAGAGGCAGGTCGTGGCCGTCGATGGGGCCGATATAGTTGAACCCCAACTCCTCAAACAGCGTGCCCGGGGAAATCATGCCCTTGAAGTGCTCCTCGGTCTTACGGGCCAGCGCCATCAACTGTGGCGTGCCCTGGAGTACCCGTTTTCCACTGTCGCGGACCTGATTGTAGGTCCGGCTCGCCAACAGCTTGGCAAAATAGTTCGACAACCCACCAACGTTGCGGGAAATAGACATGTCATTGTCGTTGAGGATCACCAGCATGTTGGCGTCCAGGTGCCCGGCGTGGTTCAGGGCTTCGAACGCCATGCCGGCCGTCATGGCACCATCGCCGATGATGGCGATGCTCTTGCGACCAGTGCCCTGCATGCGGGAGGCGATGGCCATACCCAAGGCAGCGCTGATGGAAGTGCTGGAATGACCAACGCCGAAGGTATCGTATTCGCTCTCCGCCCGTTTCGGGAAACCGGCCAGGCCATCCTTTCGACGGATGCTGTTCATGCGTTCCCGGCGCCCGGTCAGGATTTTATGGGGATAGGCCTGGTGGCCCACGTCCCAGACCAGACGGTCTTCCGGGGTATTGAAGACGTAATGCAGGGCAACGGTCAGCTCCAGGACACCCAGGCCGGCGCCGAAGTGGCCGCCTGTTTGCCCCACCGACCATAGCAGGAAGGCACGTAGCTCCCTGGCGAGCTGGGTCAGCTGCTCTGCTGCCAGTTCGCGCAGTTGCCCGGGAGTGTCGATCCTGTCCAACAGCGGCGTGTTGGGCCGTTGGGACGGGATTTCCTTAAAAGTATATGTATCCTGCATCTGCTCGGGTCTTTTCCGGGTGATTCAAAATGTGGGTTCTATTATAGGGTATGAAGGCACCCGGTTTCATACTGATTGGGCCAGCCGGGCCCCTCCAGTCCTTCATAAGTCAGTGTGCATGCCAGAGCCGTTGATGATCAATGGGTGCGTACCACCACGTAACCGGCCATGTCCCGGAGCAGGTCGCCTTCCTCGCCAAACATCTCGATGCTGGCCAGTGCGGACTCAAGCAGCTGTGACAGGTAGTTTCGGGCGCCGTCGGCGCCCAGCAGCGAGGGATAGGTCGGCTTGGATCGGGCCAGATCCGAGCCCTGGGGTTTGCCGATCACAGTGGTATCGCCCTCAATATCCAGCAAGTCATCCTGCACCTGGAAGGCGAGACCGAGGGTTTGCGAATAAACCGTGAGGGCTGACAACTGGTCTTCGTTCACATCGGTTGCGGTGAGGGCGCCGATCCGGACGCTGGCTTCAATGAGTGCGCCGGTTTTGTGGCGGTGCATATTTTCCAATTGCTCAACGGTCAGTTGCTTGCCTACGGACTCAAGGTCTATCGCCTGTCCACCCGCCATGCCCTGGTGGCCGCTGGCGGTCGCCAATTCTCGTATCATTGCAAGGCGCACCTGATCCTCCAGTCCCGGTGCTTCGGCCAGCCAGCCGAACGCAAGGGTCTGCAGCGCATCGCCTGCCAATATGGCGGTGGCTTCGTCAAAGGCGATGTGCGTGGTGGCGCGGCCCCGGCGCAGGTCATCGTTGTCCATGGCGGGCAGGTCATCGTGAATCAGCGAGTAGGCATGGATCAGTTCCAGCGAACAGGCGGGAACGATCGCACTTTCCTGAGGCTGGCCAAGCGCCGTGGCTGCCGCCACGCAAAGCGCCGGCCGGATGCGCTTGCCACCGCCCAGAACACTGTATCGCATGGCCTGTTGCAGGCGTTCAGAGCCGTGGCCGGATGCACAAAGCTGGCGCTCAAGTTCGTCGTCAATCTGATTGCGGCATTGCTCCAGGAAAGCTGCCAGGCGGGTGTTCGGAGTTGACATCAGGCGGGTTCGTCCGGGCTAAAAGGGCGCGTTTCCAGTGTACCATCGCTGTTTTCCACCAGTTGCTCCACCCGCTGTTCCGCCGTCTTGAGCGCTTGCTGGCACTCGCGAGTCAGCTTTACGCCGCGCTCGAATGCAGTAAGAGACTGCTCCAGGGAGAGTTCGCCCTGCTCCAGGTCATGGACCAGTTTTTCCAGCTCATCCAGGGATTTTTCGAAGTCGGCGATGGACGCCGCGCTTTTCTCACCGGCCATAAAGGGCCTCCGGTTGCTTCGCGGAATTTGGCGGATTATACCAAAGCTTCAGGCCGACCGCTGCCAGCAGAAATGCCTTGTGCCTTCCTTTTTTCCCTCCGGTCCCCAGCACTGTTCCGTTACCCGGACTTCACCGACGGCGCTGACCGTGACCACTGTCGTGGCGCGGGTACCGTAGTCACTGCCGATAATGAACGGCGAAGACAGAAAGCGCTCGGTGTCCTTGCCAATACCGGTATCCGGTAGTTCATGGTCGGGCGCCGGCGTGGTGTCCTGCAGGCGTTCGATAAGATTGTGATGGAGGTCATCAGTGCGGTCTGCCGACGCACCTTCAAGCAAATCGGTCACCGAGTTTCTCAATCTCAGCAGTTTTGGCCATGGGGTCTGCAGAAGGTGGTTGCTCAAGCCGTAGGTGCCGCGATGAACATGGCGCCCGGGGTGAGCGTCACGGTTGCTGTAGTACCATCCCGAGTGGCCACTCAGCCTGACCAGATTGAATCCCGAGTAATCGCTTTTTCGTGTCTGCAGCCGGGCTGCGAGCGCATCACTGTTGTCTGCCAGCGCCATCAGTGGCAGTTCGCCACGGGAGTGGGCGCCGGTCACCTGCGAGCCTTCCCGCACATTGGTCACGGCGGCAACAGCTCCATCCTCATCGACTGCGAGCCAGGTGCCCCCTGACTGTAAATCACGTCCCGCCAGGACATCGCGCCCGGCGGTTTCGCTGTGCCACCAGTCCATGGCCGCCGTGGGCCGGCGAAAGAACTCATCACGATTTGCTGCCACGACCAATGGAAAGGCAGGATGCTGTTTTACGCTAAAAACAATCAGGCACATGGTGGCGGGCTCATCAGTCGCGAGTGAACAAAAGGGATTCGGTGTGTATCATACCAGCCTGATTTGCTGTCTGCGTGTGGCTGAGTATGACCCTTTTTGCTGTTGTTGGCCTGTACCTTGTGCTGGGCGCCCTGGCGGGCACCATGGCCGGCCTGTTTGGCATTGGTGGCGGGCTGGTTATTGTTCCGGTGCTTATTTTCAGTTTTGACCTGCAGGGTGTGAGTAGCGACATTGCGGCGCACCTTGCCGTGGGCACATCTCTGGCCACTATTGTCTTCACTTCCATCAGTTCAATACGGTCCCACCATCTCCACGGCGCCGTCCGCTGGGAGATATTCCGCCCCATGACGGCGGGCATTGTGCTCGGTGCGGTGTTGGGTGCCTGGACCGCATCCATGCTCAGTGGTGAGGCCCTGGAGCTGGTCATTGGTGTGTTTGTCATTCTGGTGGCTTTGAAAATGCTTTTCGGTGCCAACCCCAAACCTGGCCGCGATGTGCCCGGTTCCGTTGGGCTGGGCAGTGCCGGGGCCGGTATTGGCTGGGCATCCGCTATTTTTGGCATTGGCGGGGGGACGCTGACTGTTCCGTTCCTGAGCTGGTGCAACGTGCGGATGCAGCAAGCGGTAGGCACCTCCGCTGCCTGTGGATTGCCCATCGCTGTGGCCGGTGCGCTGGCAAACATTGGCACCGGATGGCAGAACCCAGATCTGCCGGAGCTCAGTGTCGGGTTTATCTATCTGCCTGCGTTTGTGGGTATCGTTCTGACCAGTGTGTTGTTCGCCCGGGTTGGAGCCAACCTGGCTCATCGCCTGGACGCAGTCCTGTTGAAAAAAATCTTCGCCATCTTCCTGATTGTCGTAGGTATCCGTTTTCTGTTCTGACCTGAGGGGTTATTGATGCTCCAGCATCCGCAAATCGATCCGGTGGCCATTGCCATCGGGCCTTTGAAAATACACTGGTATGGCTTGACCTACCTGGTCGGATTTCTTGTGGGCTGGTGGCTGGGCCGCCTTCGCGCCCGCAAGCCCTGGTCGCCCATTACCGAAGTGCAGATGGGGGACATGCTGTTCTACATTGCCCTTGGCGTGATATTGGGCGGCCGCTTTGGCTATGTGATCTTCTACAATTTCAGTGCCTTCGCGGCTGACCCGTTGATGTTGCTACGCGTGTGGGAAGGGGGAATGTCCTTCCACGGTGGCCTGCTTGGTGTGATCTTCGCCATGTGGTGGTTCGGTCGCAAGGTGGATCGCACCTTCTGGCAGATTGCGGATTTCGTCGCACCACTGGTGCCGGTTGGCCTGGGTGCTGGTCGCATCGGCAACTTCATCAACGGCGAACTCTGGGGCAAACCCACGGATGTTGCCTGGGGTATGGTCTTCCGTACCGCGCCGGACAGTCTGGCCCGGCACCCGTCCCAGCTTTACCAGTTCGCGCTGGAAGGTGTCCTGCTGTTCATCGTACTGTGGTGGTTTTCGTCCAAACCGAGACCTCGCATGGCGGTCTCAGGCCTGTTCCTGGCGTGTTACGGCATCTTCCGCTTCCTGGTGGAGTTTGTTCGCCAGCCCGACCCCCAGCTGGGTTACCTGGCCTTCGACTGGCTGACCATGGGGCAGGTGTTGTCGTTCCCGATGATCCTGGCGGGCGCCGTTCTGATCGTTATTGCTTACCGGAGAAACGCTGAATGAAAGCCTATCTCGACCTGATGAAAGACGTGGTGAACAACGGTATGGACCGCGGTGACCGCACCGGCGTCGGCACCCGCTCGGTCTTCGGCCGCCAGATTCGCTTTGACCTGCAGGACGGCTTCCCGCTGGTGACCACCAAGAAAGTCCACCTGCGCAGCATTATCCAGGAGCTGTTGTGGTTCCTGCAGGGGTCCACCGACAACAACTGGCTGAAAGAGCGCAACGTTTCTATCTGGAATGAATGGGCCCTGGAGAGCGGAGACCTCGGTCCTATTTACGGCAAGCAGTGGCGAAGCTGGCACTGCCCGGATGGCAGCACCGTCGACCAGATCAGCGAAGTGATTGACCAGATTCGCAACAAGCCCAATTCACGCCGGTTGATTGTCTCGGCGTGGAACCCGGCTGAGCTCCCGGATGAATCCATTGGCCCCCAGGACAACGTCCGCAAGGGTCGCATGGCCTTGGCTCCGTGCCACTGCCTGTTCCAATTCTACGTCGCCGACGGCAAGCTCTCCTGTCAGCTCTATCAGCGCAGTGCGGATCTGTTCCTGGGGGTGCCGTTCAATATTGCCTCGTATGCGTTGCTGACTCACATGATTGCCCAGCAGTGCGATCTGGGTGTGGGGGAGTTCGTCCATACCTTTGGCGATTGTCACCTGTACCAGAACCACCTGACCGACGACATCGTGTTCGAGCAGTTGAAGCGGGAGCCACGGGCGTTGCCCCAACTGGTGATCAAGCGGAAGCCTTCATCGATCTTCGAGTACGAGCTGGAGGATTTCGAGTTTGACGGGTATGAGCCGCATCCTGGGATTAAGGCACCCATTGCTATTTGATCTCTAGCTGGGCCTGGCCCTTTTATTTTGGTGCCTGCAGAACGGCGTGTGGGGACTTTCGAAAAACGCCTCGAGACGTCCGTGTGCGGCTTGGTCTCCGCCATCCATGGCTCCGCACATTTTCGAAAGTCCCCACACGCTGCCCTGCGACCGAATAGCAGAGTTCGATTATCTGAAAGGGTTGGTCAGGTTGAGTGTTCGCGATGATTCGAGATTTGCTACTGCTCTGCATTGAAGTAATTGTGGATCGACCATCTGTATGGCCGAATCGCAATAGGGCGGGATAATCTGTCCAAAAATGTGCGGAGCCATGGATGGCGGAGCCCAAGCCGCGCATGGATGCCTTGAGGCGTTTTTTGGACAGATTATCTCGCCCTATTGCAGCCCCTAAGTCCCGAGGGCCCGGGATCCGGAGCTCCCAATCAAGAGGATAAACAAACAATGAGAAAAGCTCTAATAGTAGCCATGTCCCGCAACCGGGTCATCGGCCGTAACAACAAGCTGCCGTGGTACTTGCCGGGCGATCTCAGGTACTTCAAACAGGCCACCATGGGAAAACCCATCATCATGGGCCGGAAAACCTGGGATTCCATTGGTAGACCCTTGCCCGGGCGAATGAACGTGGTGATTTCACGGAATCCGGAATGGGAGGCACCCGCCGGAACGGTTGCGGCAGAATCATTGGAAGACGCATTGGTCAAAGCCGAAGCACAGGCCGAGATTGAAGGCGGAGATGAAGTCATGATCATCGGCGGTGGGCAGATCTACGCGGAAGCGCTGCCGATGGTGGATCGGATCTACGTCACCCAGGTGCACGCCGAGGTGGAGGGAGACGCATTCTTTCCGGAAGTAAACTGGGATGAGTGGGAAGAGCTCGGACGGGAGGATTTCTCCGCGTCCGATAATAATCCTTACGACTACAGCTTCGTCGTCTACCAGCGCCCAAGTCAGCCTTGAGCGCCTAAGTCAGCAGATCAGCCCTGACGGGGTGGGCGTTTACCAGAAGGCTTGCCACCCTTGCCGGGAGGCTTGCCCTTCGGGCCTGGGCCACCGCGGCCCTTGGGGCCCTTCTTGAATCCTGGCTTGAACCCGCCTGGCTTACCGCCTGGACGGCCACCTTTGCGGTCACGACGTGGCGGTGCGGTGGCAGAAACCACCGGCAGTGCTTCCGGCTGTTCCAAGGGCAGTGAGCCCGGCTGGGATGCCTCCAGATAGCAAGCCAGCGCACCAGCAACCATCGCAATGTCCATGTCGTTGCGTTCGGCAATTTCATCGAGCAACGCCATCGCCTTGCCCAGCTTGCCATCCTCGGCAAAGCCCAGAAGCTGTGACTCAAACTGCTCTTCGCGCATCTTCTTCAGAGCGTTGGGCGAGGGCAGCTCATAGGATTCCATCGGCGAATTGGTGGCGCGCTCAAGCGTGCGCAGCCAGCTGCGTTCACGAGGCGTGACCAGCAGAATCGCCTTGCCCTCACGACCGGCACGGCCGGTGCGGCCAACCCGGTGAATGTAGGCTTCGGTGTCGTAAGGCACGTCGTAGTTGATTACGTGAGTAATGCGGGGGACATCAAGGCCGCGGGCCGCAACATCCGTTGCCACGATAATGTCTTTCTTGCCGCGCTTGAGGTCTTCTACCGTCTGCTCACGCTGGCGCTGGTTCAGGTCACCATTCAGCGGCGCTACGGCATGGCCGCGTGCGGATAGTTTTTCAGCCAGCAACGTGGTTTCCGCTTTCGTCCGCACAAAAATAATGGCGGCGTCGAGCGGTTCCACTTCCAGGATGCGGGTCAGGGCATCCAGTTTGCGTTCGGCATAGACCGGCAGAACAAACTGGGAAATGCGCTCAACCGTGCGGGTCTCGCTCTCGATTTTCACTTCCGTGGCGTCGCGCAGATAGGTCTGGGCGACCTTCTTGATCTGCGGCGGCATGGTCGCGGAGAACAGCGCACGTTGGCAGTTGTCCGGGGTCTTTGCCAGGATCGCTTCCACGTCGTCGATGAAGCCCATGCGCAGCATTTCGTCGGCTTCGTCCAGTACCAGCGCCTTGAGGCTGTCCAGCTTCAGTGTGCCCTTGCGGAGGTGATCCAGCATTCGGCCAGGGGTGCCCACGATCACCTGGGCACCGCGGCGCAGGCCCTTGATCTGAGGGAAAAAGTCCTGACCGCCATAGATAGGCAGAACGTGAAAGTTGCGGAACTTGCTGGCATAGGTGGTAAACGCCTCGGCCACCTGGATGGCCAGTTCCCGCGTGGGTGCCAGAACCAGAATCTGCGGCTCCATGACAGACGCGTCTATACGGCTCAGCAACGGCAGCGCAAAGGCAGCGGTTTTACCGGTACCTGTCTGAGCTACGCCCAGCAAATGCTTACCGGCCAACAGCGCAGGGATCGTCTGGGCCTGTATGGGTGAGGGCTTTTCATAGCCGACGGCGGCAACCGCTTCGAGGACAGCTGGATCCAGGCCGAGATCGGCAAAAGACAATTCAGACATTAAATTACTCGGAATTCGGAGGGTAGGGCATTGCAATGCAATGCGTGTTGTGGCGGGGATTATAACTGGTTTGTTGTGGCTTTAACACGGCTAATGCAGTTAGCGCAGTAGGTAGTTGCCGGCGATGACGGTTGCGTTGCGGGTGGATCTTCGGCAATCTCCGGATTGTTTCGAATAGCATGCTAACGAGGTGGGTGCATGAATTTTGATGAGCTGATAAAGAGTGGGGCCAACGGTAAAGATCTGGTTGTTCCTTCAAGCTGGGGCCAAGGACGTGCCTCTTTTGGTGGAGTGGTTGCGGCCCTGGTATTTGACCGAATGGCCAGTGTTGTCGCACCCGGCCGCCCCATGCGTTCAATGCAGGTGTCCTTTGTGGGGCCAGTAACGCCGGATGAGCCGGCGACAGTCGAGGCTGAAATCCTGCGGGAAGGCAAAGCAGTCAGCCAGGTTTTGGGCCGCATTGTCCAGGGCGGAGAGCCGAAGTTGGTGGCGCTGGCGAGTTTTGGTAGCGACCGGGAGTCTGACGTTTCGGTCGATGCCGCACCAGCGCCTGCGGCGAAGCCGGTGGAGCAGTGCCACGGCCTGGATTTCATTGAAGGTGTTACACCGGAGTTCATTCAGCACATTGAGATGCGCTGGGCGTTTGGCAATCTTCCGTTCAGTGGTAAAGGTGGTCGGGAGCTTGGTGGCTGGATGCAGTTCCGGCAAACGCCTGAAACCTTTTCAGATGCCCACATTGTCGCGCTTGTTGATGCATGGCCGCCTGCTGTGTTGCCGTATATGAAGCAGCGGGTGAAAACGAGCTCCTTAAGTTGGGCTCTTGAAATTGTGCACCCCAGACCAGTTCTGGAGCCAGGGGACTGGCTATTATACAAGGCGGAGATTGATAAGGCTGACGCGGGATACGGTCATACCCAGGCTGGTATCTGGACGGCTAGCGGAGAGCTTGTGGCGCTGAGCCGACAAACGGTAACGGTATTTGGGTAGAGAAAGAAACAAGATGGGTTCAATCTTCCTTCTGGCCAGCACAATGGTTGTGCGGACAGGGGGGCGAGGTGATCTACAGATTTTCGCGCATTGATTGCTCAATCCGTATATAGATCTTCCCACTTCACTTGCGAATATACTGCTCTAGCATGGGAGCAGTCAGGTACGCGGGGTATTCCTGAAGGTTTGCATCAGTTGCAGCCTCGGGTTCCGGATCAGGAGCTTGAGGGGCTCCAACTTGGTTCATCTCCCTGGGCGCGCCCGCTGGGTACGAATAAGTGTAGGGCGAACGGTGTCGAGCTCTCTGATCAGCTGTGCCTGTTTCTTCTAAATCGCTTCTTCGGCCTTCTCGAGAATCGGGCCCAGCTCTAAACCATGGTTAATTGTTCCGGTTTGTCGCCAAAGCTAGTGTGAAGTTGTTCTGAATCAACAATAACACTGAGGTGACTTTCATGAGCAAACGAATTTGTATCGTAGGTGCCGGCGCAGCAGGTCTGCATCTGGGATTGTATCTTCGGCAGCATGGTGTCGACGTAACCATATACTCGGATCGGCGCCCGGAGGACTACAGGGCTTCCCGCCTTCTCAATACCGTTGCACACCATTCGGTTACTATCGCCCGGGAATCGGACCTCAACGTAAACAAGTGGTCGGTGAACGAGAACGGTTACTACGGACACTATTACTACGTTGGAACACCTACCCCCCTTCGATTCTACGGTGATATGGAGGCGCCGAGTCGGGCAGTGGACTACCGACTTTATCTCCCTGAGCTGATGAAATCCTTTACCGAAAGGGGAGGGCGTTTTGTCTTTGAGCAGGTGACATCTGAGGATCTCGAAACCCTGTCGGAGCAATACGATTTGCTGGTCGTCTGTACTGGCAAGGCTGGGTTTGGATCCCTCTTCGAGTCCCGGGAATCTGCGACCCCCTTCAAAAGCCCGCAGCGAGCACTATGTGTTGGCCTTTTTAAAGGCATCAAAGAAGCACCCATTCGCGCGGTGACCATGTCTTTCTCGCCAGGTGCGGGCGAGATGATTGAGATCCCTACTCTGACTTTTAATGGGATGTGCACGGCTCTGGTGATGGAGAATCATATCGGTGGCGAGCTAGAAATTCTTTCCAAAGTGAAATATGACGAGGATCCTCGGGCTTTTCTCAATCTGCTGCTTGAAAAACTCGTCAAACACCATCCGTCGGTTGCCGAGCGGATTGATCCCGAGGCGTTCGATCTCGTCGAGGGTTCAAATGACCTTCTTCAGGGAGCAGTTCCTCCTATCTATCGGGAGGGGGCTGCACGTCTTAGAAATGGGAAAACGGTCATCGGCTTGGGAGATGTCATGGCAACCGTGGATCCTCTTCTAGGGCAGGGGGCCAATATGGCTTCCCACGCGGCGAGAGTTCTCGGTGAAGAGATTGTCGGGACTAGTGTTTTTGATGCGCGTTTTGTTGAACACGTTGAAGCCCGTCGGGAGGACAGGGTGATCTGTGCTACCCGCTGGACGAACTACATGTTGAAGAATCTGAAGGAGTTGCCTCCAGAGTTCCAGCAGTTCATCGGCACGCTTAGCCAAAGTCGTGAAATGGCTGATGAGTTTACCAATAACTTCAACTATCCGGAGAAACAGTGGGATTACTTCTCCAGCTCCGAGCGCTTGATGGCTTGGTGTGAGAAGTACTCCGAAAGGCGGGCAGCCTGACCTAAAAAGAGTGACCATCTGACCGGATGGTCACTGGCTCAAGCAAGATAAAGGAGAGAGAAAATGACTGCAAAAAAACTTTCAGTTTCAGAAGATCTTGATGGCCAATCCTTCCGTCAGGCCGTCTCACTTTTCGCTACCGGCATTGGTGTGATCAGTTCCGAGGACGAAGATGGAAATATTCATGGGGCGACGGTAAACAGTTTTACGTCCATCAGTTTGGAGCCGCCGACCATTATGGTTTCGCTGAAACCCGGGAAAATGCACAGCATACTTGCTCAGAATGGCTGTTTTGGTGTGAGCATTCTGGGAGAGAATCACCAGGATTATTCCGCCTATTTCAGCCGGCGGGATTTTAATGATGCGCCCCCTCCTGAATTCACGAAGCGCCACGCTTATAAGACCCTTGCCGATGCCATCGCCTGGTTCGAGTGCAGAGTGGACAAAATGGTAGACGTCAATGATCACACTCTGTTCATAGCCAAGGTAACGGCCTGTGGTAGGTCCGAGCCGGGCAGCCAGGCGCCGTTGCTCTTCTTCGCCAGCAAGTACCACCACAACCCCTCCCCAATTGCCTGAAGGCAGTAGGCAAGGGTGCGAATTCTTCTTTATTCCAACAAATACAAAAATGATTCTGGAGGTTTTATGTTTGGTGCATTTGAAAAGAAAATGGCCGGACACGGTGTTCTTATGATTTTCTCAACCTTGGTGTTCGGGGTTGCGCTGTGGATGAATCTTGTCGGTGGATTCGAAATTATCCCAGGTTATATCGTGGAGTTTGACGTCCCGGGAACCCCTGAAGGTTGGGCTAAGGCCCACATCGGGCCAGCCCTGAACGGGATGATGGTCATCGCCGTTGCTTTCATTCTTCCGCATCTTGACTTCGAGGCTAGAAAAGCCCGAATTCTGGGCTGGATCATCGTCGCGGATGGCTGGTCCAACGTTGGTTTCTACTTTTTCTCCAACCTTTCTGAAAATCGTGGTCTGACCTTTGGCCCGAACGTATACGGCGAGGGCAACATCTTCAGTGTACTAGCGCTCGCGCCAGCCTATCTGTTCGGTGTTCTGGCTTTATGGGCTCTGTTTGTTATCGGGTTGAAGGCGCTAAGGACAAGTTCCCACAGTTCCGCATGATCGCTAAAACCCGACAACATCATTCAAGACAACAATAAAAGAGGCTTACCATGCGAAGAAATCGACTAGTCACTGATTTACTCGGCGCGTCGCTAGTCGCCGCGTCTCAGGTAGCTTGGGCTACCGAAGGGTTGAGGCTTGAAGGCTATGGTGCAGTTTCCCGCGCTATGGGCGGAACGGCTATGGCTCAGGATGTGGGGGTGGCTGGAATGATGGTTAACCCTGCCACGCTGTCCATCGCGCCAGAGGGAAGTCGTTTCAGCATCGGTGCGGATGTGATCACCGCTGAGATTGTAAACGAGGACCTGGTGACGGGCGAACGGATTCGGTCATCTGACAGAGGGGATAACAGGGGGCCCTATGTTGCCCCACAAATAGGTTACACCCTGAACCGTGGTTCTTGGTCTTTCGGAATTGGTGCCTTTGCACTGGGTGGCCTGGGGACTGAATATGGAAGCGACAGCTTTCTTTCTGATGGCACCAGTGGAACTGCGACCGGATTAGAAAATAGCAGCCGATTGCTGGTTGTTGATATTCCTGTTGCGCTCAGCTTTCAGATCAATGAAGCCCTTTCTGTAGGGGCTACTGTTGATGCTGTATGGAGCGGTATGAACCTCAATCTGTTGCTTGGAGCCAATCAAGTTGGTGGCCTTATCGCCGACGGTCGTGTAAACGGAAGTCTACTGGGGGCCCTGGCAACGCTGCCCGCCCTTGATGGAGCCCATCTGAGTTTCACAAGGGATCACCCGCTTAGCAGTGGAGCGGACGCTTGGGGGGTGAGCGGTCGGCTGGGCCTGAACTGGAGTCTGTCTGAGGATACCCGGTTTGGCGCGGCCTATAACTTCGGAACCCACCTGAACGATCTTCAGGGGGGAGCGGTTCTGACGGCCGTAGATCAGGTTGCCGGGCAGATCCCCATAAGCGGGCGTGTACATGTTCGGGATTTTCAGATGCCGGCATCTTTGGGAGCTGGTGTTACCCATCAGCTGCAGGACAACTGGAGTCTGTCTCTGGATGTAACCAGAGTGTTCTGGCGGGATGTCCTAAAGGACCTCCATGTGAGCTTCACCAGTGATAGTGGTGATGATCTGAACCTTACGGTTCCTCAGAATTACAAGGATCAGACCATTCTTGCCGTTGGCACTGATTATGCCATTTACGATTGGATATTGAGGGCAGGTTACCGGCACGGCTCCGAAGTGGTTCCTGATCATGATCTCTTTGTAACACTGCCAGTCACGCCAACCCGTATCTTATCGGCCGGTTTTTCATATCGGATATCGTCCCACGGACAGGTCGATTTTGCCTATTCTCACAATCTCGAGATCGACAGGACGAATCCGAAAAACACCAACACGGGGCATCCTGTGAGAACGACGGAATCCCAGAACAATTTTGTTCTGAGCTACACATTGAACTTCTAGGGCTAATGTTATGAAAAAGCTTCTGGTGTTATACCCGCGGCCGTTGGATGAAGAGGCCTTTCTCTACTATTACCGGGGTGAGCATCTTTCGAGGGTGCTTGAATTGCCGGGATTGTTATCGGCGTCTTATAGCGTAACTGATGATAATAATGCTCCCTATTTTGTGTATTTCGAAGCCGTTTTTCAGCATGGACAGGCACTGGCAGACGCCATGGCCTCCGATGTGGGCAAATTTCTGGCGGGTGATATCGAGAATTTCTCGCCGAAGGGTGCAGTCACTGTGGTATCGGAAACCGAAGTCCTGAAATCTTTGACGGTTAACGCAGACTGAAGCTCTCCAAGGAGACGAATATGAACTATCAAGCATCCCTTATGATCGATGGTGTCAAAAGGTCTGGAGAAGCTGGACCGATCGAAGTAGTGAACCCGGCGACCGGGTGTGTTTTTTCAACCTGCCCCGGAACGTCAAGTGATCAGCTGGATCAAGCTGTGACTGCGGCGGAAAACGCCTTTAGAAGTTGGCAGAATGTTCCTGATGGGGAAATTCAGTCCATGTTGAGTGCCATCGCAGATCGCATTGAAGCTAATGCCTCTGAATTGGCTGAAATGGTTGTTTGGGAGCAGGGAAAACCCCTGGCTCTTGCTCAGATGGAAGTCGGTGGCGCGGTGGCCTGGACACGATACGCCGCCGACCTTACCATACCCGTGAAGGTGATCGAAGATAGCGATGCCCGGCTCGCCGAACTCCATCGCAAGCCGTTGGGCGTTGTGGGCTCGGTCACACCCTGGAACTGGCCGCTCATGATTGCCGTCTGGCATATAATGCCAGCGCTTCGTACCCGAAACACTGTGGTCATCAAGCCTGCCTCTTTAACACCGTTCAGTACCCTTAGACTGGTTGAGATCATAAACGAGGTGGTTCCGCCTGGTGTAGTTAATAGTGTAACGGGTGATGCAGAGATTGGAGGCGCTATGAGCGCACATCCTGGCATCAGTAAGATAGTATTCACCGGCTCAACGCCCACTGGTAAGGCGATCATGCGCAATGCTGCTGATACGCTGAAAAGGCTGACTCTAGAACTTGGGGGGAATGATGCCGGAATCGTGCTGGATGACGCAGATCTCGATGAAATTACCGAAGCCATATTTCAGGCATCATTCATCAACATGGGGCAGACCTGTGCGGCATTAAAACGACTGTACGTTCATGTATCTCTGTATGAAGAGCTGGTTCAGCGTTTGGCCGTCATGTCGACGGAGCAGGGGGTCGGTAGCGGGTTTGACCCAGCCAACAGTTTCGGTCCGGTTCAGAATCTGAAACAGCTCAACTATCTGGAAGAGCTTGTGGATGACGCCCAAAAACAGGGTGCCCGAGTTGTTTGTGGTGGTAAGCGGCTCCCGGGCGAAGGGTACTTCTACCCACCTACGATAGTGGCTGATATTTCCGATGGTACCCGCCTTGTGGACGAGGAGCAGTTTGGTCCGGTCCTCCCGATTATTCGCTACACCGACATTGATGAAGTGATCGAGCGAGCCAACGACAATCCAAACGGCTTGGGTGGGTCCATTTGGGGTAGTGATGTTGAGCGGGCTAAGGCTTTAGCTCTTCGGATTGAGGCTGGCACTGTCTGGATCAACAACCACGCTGAGGTCCTGCCCCACTGCCCGTTTGGTGGCTGCAAAAAGTCGGGTATTGGCGTTGAATTTGGCGAGGAAGGGCTCCTCGAATACACCTATGCTCAACTGGTTAACCTAAACCGGGGAGGAGGCCACTAAACCCTGTCAGGATTTTACCTGCGTAGTTTGTTGTTGTGCCCTTTGGGGCTTTGGCGAGTGATCGCTCTTGCCCCTGTTTTAAGTTCAGCTCCGAGAGACTGCTATCCTGGAAAGGTGATCGGGTCGCTTCGGCTATGAAACTGGGTAGCTTAGTACCGGGCTGGAAAAGCAAAACAGGTTTTGGGCATGTATGAGTTCCTAAAAAGAATCTTTAGAGATAAACAAACGTTCAGGATCGGTAGTGTGGATCTTGATAGTCAGGACGATTATCAAACGAAGAAGGAAAAGTTTGCCCGAATTATCCTGGACCAGATGTACCATTTCGCTGGTCTTTTAGATGCTGAAGGTAATATTCTCGAAATCAATATTCCCGCTTTGCGGGGCGCCGGTCTGAACATGGAAGACGTTGTAGGAACGCCTTTCTGGGAGGCTCGCTGGTTCGCACTCTCCGAGGAGAGCAAAACGCTCCAGCGAAATTTGGTGCGGCGGGCTGCAAGAGGGGAGTTCATTCGTCGCGATATTGAGGTTTATGGTGAGGCTAGTGGTGAAAAAACGATTATTACCGATTACTCACTGACACCCCTGAAGGATGAGTCCGGAAAAGTGCGGTTTCTTCTGGCTGAGGGCCGTAACATCACCGAGAAAAAGAAGGTTGAATTTGAGGTTGCAAGGAAAAAGACTGAGCTTGAAGAGTTGCTTAAAAAAAATCGTGAGCTGGATGAAAAGAAAAATCGATTTTTTGCCAATATCAGTCACGAACTTAAGACTCCCCTCTCTCTTATAATTGGTCCTGTAGACGATATTCTCTCAAATGGCACCGGTCTCTCTGAAAGGCAGATGACCGATTTGTCCGCCATTCGGCGAAATTCCATCACCATGCTAAACCTCGTGAATGAACTGTTGGATCTTGCCAAAGTGGATGCCGGAAAGGTTCAGCTTTTCTATGAAGTGATCTCTCTGTCCGAATTCATAAAAGAGGTTGCCTGCCATTTTGATGCCATTGCCCTTCAGAACAACATAGCGTTTGCCTTAATGGTCCCGGACGACCTTGAGATTGAGGCTGATCGTGAGAGGCTAAGCCAGACTGTCTTTAACCTTATCTACAATGCGTTCAGCGTTACGCCCCGGGGAGGCCGAATCAGCTGTACAGTTGATAAAGTTGACGACAACCGGATCCTGATCAGTGTGAAGGACTCAGGGCCGGGTATCGACTCAGATCAGAGAGCAAAAATTTTTGAACGATTTGAACAGGGAGAGGGGCTGCTTCAGAGTTCACGCAAAGGGACAGGGTTGGGTCTGGCGATCGTCAAGGAGTTTGTTGACCTACTCGGTGGAAATGTCACTGTAGCCAACTCGTCTGTTGGAGGCACGGTTTTCAGCGTTGAACTACCTGTTCAGGCGCCCTTTGGCACGGGTGTTCGGGCGAGATTAAAAAACACAGACCGTAAGACAACCCCTCTTTTTTCTAGCGAAAGCGGTAAGGAGGAAAATCGATCAGACCCGCAAGTAACCGGAAAACCCTTGGTGTTGGTCGTGGATGACAATCGCGAAATGAGGGAGCTGATCCACCGTGTTCTCCGTGATGAATTTCAGGTGATTGCAGTTGTTGGAGCAAAGGAAGCCCTGAATGTGTTGGAATCGACTCAGCCAGATCTGATCGTAACTGATCTCATGATGCCGGAGTACAGTGGCGACGAGATGATCAAGTCGATCCGTAACCGGATCGATGCCGCACTGATTCCTATTCTTGTGCTATCGGCCTATTCGGAGGTCACCGTCAAGAACGAATTGCTCTCGAAATATGTTCAGGATTATGTCACCAAGCCTTTCTTTGTTCCCGAATTGTTGTCAAGAGTCCGCAATCTCGTGATGATGCGGGAAACGAGGCTCGCGCTTCAGCAGGAACTGGAGTCCCGAGACACAAACCTTATGCAGCTTACCCGAGAATTGATTGAAAGCCGCAGGGAGCTGCAGCGCAGTTTTGACGCACTTAGGAAATCAGAGGGACGTTGGCGAGCGATTCATGAGAACTCTGCGGTCGGCATTGCTGTGGTCGATACAGAATGGACCTTCGTAAACGTGAACCCCGCATTCTGCCATATGCTTGGATATAGTGCGGAAGAACTTCTGGGTTGCTCGGTAATAGAAACAACTCACGACGCCGATCGGTCGATTACCGGTAGTCGATTGAGCCAGTTGCTCTCGGGCGAAATTGAAAACTATCACTATCAGAAGCGGTTCGTTAGCAAGCAGGGTGAGACTGTCTGGACAAGTTCAAGTGTCTCAGTAATTCCGCAAACAGAGGACACGCCCCCCTTGCTGGTGGGGGTCGTGGAGGATATCAGAGAGAGTAAACAGGCGAAGCTTGAACTGGAAGAGGCTCATCTAGAATTGGCTAGAGTCATGCGAGTGACCTCCATGGGCGAGCTGGTTGCATCGATCACTCATGAAATAAATCAGCCGCTTTCTGCGATTGTTTCGAACAGTCAGGCTGCACTGCAATGGTTATCTCATTCACCGCCCAACTGTGACGAAGCTGCCGGAGCAATCGGGAGTATACTAAGGGATGGAGAGCGGGCGGCAAATGTCGCCATCCGTATTCGGGGATTCATGAAACGGGACAGAACAACTTCTGAGCCCATAGATTGGCTTGCCTTGATATCAGATGTGCTGGATTTCGTAAATGAGACTGCCCTAAAAATCGGTGTTGAACTCCATACGGATATAGCCCCGGGGCTGCCTGATACGACCAGCGATAAAGTGCAGTTACAACAGATTCTCCTAAATCTCATCCTCAATGCAATGGATTCCATGAAGGATCTGAATAATAACGGTAAAACACTCCGGCTGCAGGTCCGATTCTGCTCGGACACCAACACTATTCTTGTTCAGGTCGCCGATAACGGCCCAGGTGTTGCTCCCGAGGTCAGAGCGAGGGCTTTCGAGCCATTCTTTACTACCAAATCCGAAGGGTTGGGTATGGGCCTTTCTATCTGCCGAACGATTGCGAAACGGCTCGGCGGGGACCTTGTCCTTCTTGACAATGAAGCCGAGCATGAAGGCGCTTCGTTTCAGTTGAGTTTGCCGACAGAAGATAGAAACAATGAATGACGCATACACCGTGTACATTGTGGATGATGACATTTCAATGCGGGAGGCGATTAGTAACTTGCTTCGGTCTCATGGTTTTCAGGTCGTGTCCTGTGAGTCCGCGGAAGTTTTTCTGGAGCAGGTGGTTTTCGAAACGCCGTGCTGTGTGGTGCTGGATGTGAGTATGCCTGAAATGACTGGCGTCGAACTGCAGGACTACCTCATTGCGATAGAAGAGGCCATACCGATTGTATTTGTAACCGCCCATGGCGATATTCCTATGTCCGTAAAGGCAATCAAGTCGGGAGCTGTTGAGTTTCTTCAGAAGCCTGTTAATCGAGAGCATCTTTTGGAGGCGGTAAAACAGGGCCTTGAGCGGGACACTAAAAGACACGATGAGCTCAGTCGGGTGGCAGGTCTAAGAGACCGAGTAAATCTGCTGACGCCGAGGGAGCTGGAAATTCTGAAAGAGGCGGTAACGGGCAGGCTCAACAAGCAAATTGCCGCCGATCTGGGAGTTGCTGAGGTTACGGTTAAGGTACATAGGCACAATATGATGCAAAAGCTGGGAGTCAGGTCTTTAGCGGACCTTGTTCGCATATTCGAGCGTCACGCTGATCTATTCTAGCGACTTCTGGGCAGAAATTTTTACGCAAGAAGAGACCTCTCCGTAAGGTGAGGACTGTGACCCTTCCCCAGAATGTCGGTCCATTTAAAACTGGAAAATCCGGCATGATAGAGCCTTGAATAGGAGCTTCATGCCATGAAGCTATCCCGTTACATTGAAGAGCTGATAGCGTTATCCCTTAAATAAGCCGAATTGGGTACTCCGTATCTCAGGAATGGCATCGTTGATAGTGCTTGAATCCCGCAGCCCGCCAAACCGCTTGTAAAATTTGTCACTCGGCCCTGGTAGGGGACCAGAGGCATTTTCCAATGTCTCGTCCAAGCACTGTTCGGCCCGAACGTAGATCTGGCGGTATAGGTTGCGGCAGAGTTGCTTGGCACTGCGACCTTCCCAGTCTCCCGGCAACAATTCGTCCGGTAGCAGTGGGTCCCGCAGCAGAACCTTACGGTATTCGTGGATCAAAAGGACCCGGAGAAGCAGGCATTCCTTCGGGGCTAGGATATCGTCAGACTGCAGTTCACGCCATAGAGGTCGGAACTGACTCAAAAAGCGTCGGTAGCGGCCTCCCAGTTCGTCCAGGTTCCAGCTTTCACGAACCTGAAGGCGAAGTGCTTTAGGGCTTTTCTGCTCCATAGGCATGGTTTGCATCACGATAGTGTCATCCAGAGCGCCCCATTCCTGGAGCATTGGAATCAGTTCGCTGCGTGTGAATCGGGGATGTTCCATCAGGCCGGGAGCCATACTGCCAAAGCTGAGCCATTTCAACTCTTCCCGGACTTTCTGGCGAAGTTCTGGAGACAGCTGATTCAGATAGACAAGGCACCAACTACCGCTCCACTCTTCAGTATCGAGATTGTAAACGTGCTGGAAAGCCTGCTCGAAACGGCGCAGTCCTGGGCCGGTAAGACTGTAGTAGCTACACCGCCCGACCTTTTCTGTTTGTAGCCAGGATTCCTGAACCAGACGATACACAGACGTGCGCACCAATCGTTGGCTGATGCCCATGGGTTCTAACAACTTCATCAGGCTTCCAAGCCAGACATTACCGCCTCGGGGCACGATAGCGTCGCCATAGATGGTAATGATCAGAGAGCCGGCGCGTAGTGGCCGCTTCTCCTGGAAGTTTTTGATGAGCAGTTCTAGTTGGTTTTTCGCAGTCATGGTCTGGGTTCGCAAATAAGAATCAATGAAACAGGTTGTGTGTATTATGCGGGTCTTGCGTGTCAGGTAAAGGCCTGTCTCTGGTTGCTGTGCTGCCGTATCGCTTGAGTGTCGGTATTACTGAAAGGGCCTAGGTCAGACTCCCTGAAATTGGTTGACATGGCGGTTATGATACAATAAGTTCGATTGTAAAATGCAAGCGGTATCGAATCATAGCGAAGACAAAAAACAGGATCGCTGCAACCAGGGATGGAAGGAGTAAAAACAACACACTCAAGCCCCTGCACAATTCGGGAGAATAAAAACAATGCTTAAAACGATGATGCGTCGCGCAGGAAAATGCGCGGTATTTGCTGCTGCGACTCTCATGATGAGTGCCCAGGCAGCTGAACCAATCAAGATCGGGTCGTTCCTGTCTGTTACGGGTCCGGCATCCTTTCTCGGCGATCCCGAGTTGAAAACGCTCGAGATGTACGTTGAAAAAATTAATGAAGAAGGTGGTGTCCTTGGTCGTCAACTGGAGCTGATCCACTATGACGACGTTGGCAACGCTTCCTCTGCCCGTAACTTTGCCAGTCGCCTGATCCGCTCGGACCAGGTTGATGTCATCGTTGGCGGCAGTACTACCGGCGCTACCATGGCGGCGGTACCGCTGATTGAGCAGGCAGAAGTGCCGTTCATCTCCCTGGCCGGTGCTGTGGTTATCACCAACCCGGTCAAAAAGTGGGTATTCAAGACTCCTCAAACCGACCGCATGGCGGCAGAGCGTATTCTGACGGACATGAAGGATCGCGGCATTACCAAGTTTGGTCTGATTTCCGGCACCGGTGGTTTCGGAAGCTCGGGTCGTACCCAGACTCTGGAAGTGGCCGAAGCGATGGGAATGGAGGTTGTAGCCGACGTTACCTACAGCGGATCTGATACAGACATGACCGCCCAGATGACCAATATCCGTAACACAAGTGGTGTGGAAGCGGTTCTGAACTTCGGTTTTGGTCAGGGTCCGGCCATCGTAACCCGCAACTATGCCCAGCTGGGTATGGAGCTTCCGTTCTACCAGTCTCACGGTGTCGCATCCGACAGCTTCCTCGAGCTCGCTGGCTCCGCGGCTAATGGCCTGCGTCTGCCCGCTTCTCCGCTGCTGGTGCCGGATTCCCTGCCGGAGGACGATCCCCAGAAAGAAGTGGTCCAGAACTACAAGGCTGAATACGAAGCCCGCTGGGATTCCAAGGTGTCCACTTTCGGTGCCTATGCCTACGACGGCCTGATGCTGGCAGTTCGCGCCATGGAAGAAGCTGGCTCTACCGATCCGGAAGCGGTTCGTAACGCGCTGGAAAACATCCAGGGCTATGTCGGTGTAACGGGCGTGTTCAACATGTCCCCGGAAGACCACAACGGCCTTGATCCGGAATCCTTCCGCATTCTGGAAGTCCAGAACGGCGAATGGAAACTAATCGACTGATCCCCCTTTAACCTGTCTCGCGGCTGGCGATGACCCCTTTTCAGGGCAAGTCGCCAGCCGATGTTCGACCGGAACCACCGCTATGCTCGCAGAATTCTTACAGTACCTGTTCACCGGGATTACTATCGGTGCGACCTACGCCCTGATAGCCCTCGGTTTTACCCTGATCTATAACGCCAGTCACGTCATCAACTTTGCCCAGGGCGAGTTCCTGATGATTGGAGGCATGGCGACGGTTTCCCTTACGGCCATGGGTGTACCCATGATCCTGGCGGTCGTGCTGGCTGTAGTCCTGGCCGGTATCCTCGGCATCGCCCTGCAGCGCTTCGCGATTGCGCCTGCCAAGCAGGCCGATGTTGTTACCCTGATCATTATCACCATCGGTGCGTCGATCTTTATTCGCGGTATTGCCCAGGTAGTCTGGGGCAAGGAATACCACGTGATGCAGAATTTCAGCACGGACCAGCCTATCGAGGTCTTCGGCGCTGTACTGAACAGCCAGAGTCTCTGGGTTCTGGGTATCGGTGCGATTCTGGTTGTGGGTCTGGTGCTGTTCTTTACCAAGACTCTGATTGGTAAAGCGATTCTGGCAACTTCCATGAACAAGGAAGCGGCGCGCCTTGTGGGTATCCGTACCCAGATGGTTCTGATGCTGGCGTTTATGGTGTCAGCACTGCTGGGCTCGGTAGCCGGTATTGTGGTTGCTCCAATTACGTTTACTTCTTACGACATCGGTATCATCCTCGGGCTGAAAGGCTTTGTGGCGGCTGCGATTGGCGGCCTGGGTAGCGGTGTTGGCGCGGTTGTCGGCGGTCTGTCACTGGGTATCGTTGAGGCCATGGCAGCCGGCTACATCTCATCGGATTATAAGGATGCCGTGGCATTCTCCATGATCCTGCTGGTGCTGTTCTTCATGCCCCGCGGATTGTTCGGTGCCAAGGTAGTGGAGCGCGTCTGATGTTGAACATGTTTATGCAGTCGCGTCTCCGGGGGCTGATTATTCTCGCCCTGATCCTCATCATTCTTCCCGCTTTTCTCGGCAACCCGTTCCATTATGAGCTGGTTACCCAGATGGCGATCATTGCTGCCACGGTGGTTGGCCTTAATCTCCTGGTGGGTTTTGCTGGCCAGATCAGTCTTGGCCACGCCGGCTTCTTCGGTCTTGGCGCCTACTTTACCGGCATCGCGACCGGGACCTATGGCTGGCCTTCAGTGCCCGCACTGGTGGTCGGAGCAATTGTCGTGGGCTTTATTGCCTGGATTGTCGGGCGACCGATTCTGCGTCTGAAGGGCCACTATCTGTCCATGGCGACCCTCGCCGTCGGCTTCATCATTGCCATCATCCTGAACAACGAGCGGGCACTCACCGGCGGGCCCGACGGCATGCCGGTTCCGGCATTCGAGGTGTTTGGCTGGGAACTGAGTGCTTTTGGTAGCTATTCGCTGTTTGGCATCGATATTGAAGGCTTCCAGGCCTGGTATATCTTTGCCAGCGTCGTGCTTCTGGCGGCAGTCTGGTTTGCCCTGAACCTGATTGAGTCGCCGATCGGTCGCGCGCTGCGCTCAGTGAAAGGCTCGGAGGTGGCTGCCAGTGTTGTCGGTGTAAACACGGCGAAATACAAAAGCCTGGTGTTCGTGATCTCTGCCATCTACGCCAGCCTGATGGGCAGCCTCTATGCCCATTTCCAGGGCTTTATTACGCCTGCGGTGGCAAGTTTCGAGTTCTCGATCCTTTTCATCACCATGGTTGTGCTGGGAGGCATGGGGTCTACCTTCGGTGTGATTCTCGGTGCCGTGGTGCTCAAGTTGTTGCCTCAGGTGCTGGCGGACTTCCAGGAACTGGAGCACGTCATGTTCGGCCTGATACTGATGCTTACCATGATTTTTATGCCCAAGGGCCTGTTGCCCACACTGACCGCGTTTGTGTCCAGGAAAATGCGCAAGAAAGCGGGAGGTGAGGCATGACAGCACTGGTCGAAGTAAAGGGGCTGGATAAAGCCTTCGGTGGTGTCCACGCCGTGGAAGGTGTCAGCTTTTCTGTTGAAGCCGGTCAGGTCTATTCGGTTATTGGCCCCAACGGGGCCGGCAAGACCACGCTGTTCAACCTGATCACCGGGCTCTATACGCCCACCAAGGGCGAGATCCTGCTCAACGGTGAAAGTACCCTGAAACTTGAGCCGAATGAGCTGGCTGAGCGGGGCATGTGCCGCACGTTCCAGCAGATGCAGATCTGCATGAACATGACCGCCATCGAGAACGTCATGCTGGGGCGCCACCTGCAACTCAAAAGCAGCCTGTTCACCACTTTGTTCCGGTTGCCGTCCCTGCGTCGCAATGAAGACGCCGCTCGCAAGCGTGCTGCGGAACTCATGGAGTATGTAGGCTGTGGTGATTACCTGGATACGGAGGCCTCGGCCATGTCCTATGGCGCCCTCAAGCGCCTGGAAATCGCCCGTGCACTGGCCGCCGAACCCAAGGTTATCCTTCTGGACGAGCCGGCAGCTGGCCTGAACGCGGTTGAAACCGCTGCCCTGGAGGATCTGATTCGGAAAATTGCGGATCAGGGCACCACAGTTATGCTGGTTGAGCACGACATGAAGCTGGTTATGGGTATATCCGACCGGTTGCTGGTGCTTAACTACGGCCGTGTTCTGGCAGAGGGAACCCCTGAGGAAATCCGCCAGAACCCGGATGTTATCGCCGCCTATCTGGGTGGCTGAGCAAGGAGACATTTCACATGAGCGAGCAAAACACTGAAATGGCGCCTGCCCAGTCACGCAGTGAGCAGGCCGTACGGATTATTGTTCATGAACACCAGGCACTGTGGCGGATTCTGGATCTGCTTGATCAGCTGCTGAGTGATATGAACCTCAACGATCAGCGCCCTGATGAGCGGCTGCTGAAGACCATTTTTGATTACATTCAGCACTTCTCCCAGCGGGTCCATAGCACGCCCACGGACATTGAGCTGTACAAACGGCTCAGCGAGAAGTCCCCTGAGACGGCGCCTCTTCTAGAGAAGCTGGCGAAGGGCTATGTCATCGGCCATGAAAAACTGGTGGAGTTGCGTCGGTTGCTGGCCGAGTGCGAGGAAGGCTGGCCGGAAGGTCGCGAGGAATTCAGTCACGCCCTGGCGCGTTTCACGGAAGCCCTGCGCAAGCACATCCGCAAGGAAGAGGGCGTGGTTATTCCGCGGGCCCGTAAACTGTTGACGGAAGAAGACTGGCAGCAGATTATTGAAGCCCGGGACGTGGAAAACGATCCGCTGTTCGGTGAGCGCGTCCGGGAAGAGTTCCGGGAACTGCGGCACCAGATTGTCAGCTACACCCCGGAGAAGTTCGGTGGTCTTGGCCTGAAGCATGCGGACCGGGTGACGGCGCCCCATGCCAAGCAGGAAATGCTGTCCATCAAGGGGCTGGTTACTTCCTACGGTCAGATCGAAGTTCTGCATGATGTGGATATCCATATCAACAGCGGCGAGATCGTGTCACTTGTAGGCGCCAACGGTGCCGGCAAATCCACCCTGCTGATGACCATTTCCGGCCTGCAGCCCACTGACCGGGGTGCCATCACCTTCGAAGGCAAGGATCTGTCCAAGATCAGCGCCGATCAGCGGGTGGCCGATGGCATTGTTCAGGTGCCTGAAGGCCGCCAGGTGTTCAAGGACCTGAGCGTTCACGACAACCTGCTGTTGGGTGCCTATACCCGGGGCAAAACGCCCGAGGTAATGGACGATCTGGAACGGATGTACACCAAGTTCCCGATTCTGCGTCAGAAGCGCCATAACCTGGCGGGTGAGCTCTCCGGTGGTCAGCAGCAGATGCTGGCCATGGGCCGCGCCCTGATGGCTAAACCCAGGCTACTGCTTATGGACGAGCCCAGTATGGGGCTGGCACCGTTGATCATCGAAGAGATCTTCAACATCGTCAAGGAACTGAAGGAAGAGGGCATTACCATCTTCTTGGTAGAGCAGAACGCCTCTCAGGCATTGGCGCTGGCTGATCGCGGCTATGTGCTGGAGACCGGCAAGGTGGTGATTGAAGGCACCGGCCGTGAACTGCTCAGCAATGAGAAGGTTCGTGAGGCCTACTTGGGCATGTAATCGCCCGGGTTTTTTCTTGCACCAATAAAAGGGGGACAGGTCTTTCGACCTGTCCCCCTTTTATTTGCCTGACGCTTTCTCCCTGGGGTCCAAGACAGGGAGAAAGCAGGGAAGCCCGGTGTCACTCGGGCTTCTTGGCAACCAGTGTCAGGATGTCGTAGCTCGCAACCATTTCGTCGTTCTGGTTGTGAACCTGAACATCCCAGACAACAACGCCCTGGGGGTGTCCGTCCGGAGATGTCCGACCCTGATCGATCTTGCGCTTGCAGGTCAGGCGAGCCCGGATGGTGTCACCCGGGGCAACCGGCTCAATGAAACGCAGGGTGTCCAGACCGTAGTTAGCCAGCACCGGACCTTCACCCGGATAGACGAACAGGCCGGCCGCAGCGGAAAGCACGAAGTAGCCGTGAGCAATGCGCTTGCCGAACTGGGAGTCCCGCGCCGCGATTTCATCGAAGTGCATATAGAAGTGATCACCGGACAGGCAACCAAAGTTGACGATGTCGGCTTCGGTGACGGTGCGTCGATGCGTTAGCAGGGACTCGTTGATCTGCAGGTCTTCGAAGTGGCGACGGAACGGATGCACGTCGGTTTCGATGAGATCAGCGCCGCGTACGTACTCGCGGGTGACCGCGGCCAGCATGCTCGGGGAGCCCTGGATCGCGGTGCGCTGCAGGTAGTGGTGAACCGCACGGATGCCGCCCAGTTCTTCACCACCACCGGCGCGCCCGGGGCCACCATGCTTGAGCATGGGCAGAGGCGAGCCGTGGCCGGTGGATTCCTTCGCGGCTTCGGCATCCAGCAGGTGCAGACGGCCATGGAAAGCGGCCAGAAGTGGCGCAATCCTGCCGGCAATGGCAGGGTCCCGGGTGGTCAGGGTAGTGACCAGGGAACCACGGCCTTTAGAGCAAAGCTCAACGGCGTCTTCAACGGTGTCGTAAGGAATGACCGTGGCAACCGGGCCGAAGGCCTCGATATCGTGGGCGCCGCAGCCGTTTTCCGGGTTCCGGCACAGCAGCAGGTGCGGCTCGATGAATGCGCCTTTCTCGGTGCCATCGCCGGTGGGCTTGAAGTTGCCTTCGCCACCCACAACTAGCTCGCTGGTCTTGAGCAGTTCCTGGATATTGGCCTTCACATCTTCCAACTGGTCGGTGGAGGCCAGTGCACCCATGCGAACGCCTTCGACAGAGGGATCACCTACAGTGATCTTGGAAAGCTGCTCTTTCAGCTTGTCGCAGACCGCGTTCGCCTGATCTTTCGGCACGAGGATACGACGAATGGCAGTACATTTCTGACCGGCCTTGGCGGTCATCTCGCGGCGTATTTCCTTCACGAAGATGTCGAATTCGTCGTGCTCGGGGGTAACATCCGGGGCGAGGATCGCGCTGTTCAGGGAATCCGCTTCGGCGTTGAACGGAATCGAACGATTGATGATGTTCGGATGGTTCTTGAGTTTGCGGGCGGTTGCGGCGGAACCGGTAAAGGTAACAACGTCCTGCTCTTCGAGATGATCGAACAGGTCGCCGGTGCTGCCAATGATCAGCTGCAGACTGCCTTCAGGAAGCGCGCCGGATTCCTGCATCAGGCGAACCGCCAGTTCGGTCACGTAGCAGGTAGAGGTGGCCGGCTTCACGATGGACGGCATACCCGCCAGGAATGTGGGTGCAAACTTCTCCAGCATGCCCCACACCGGGAAGTTGTAGGCATCGATGTGAACGGCCACGCCACCACGGGGCACCAGGATATGGGTGCCTGCAAAGTGGTTGTTCTTGCCAAGAGGAGTCACCGGACCCTCGTGAACAACGTTGCCGGACGGCAGCTCGCGCCGGCCCATGCTGGCATAGGAGAACAGGGTGCCAAAACCACCATCGATATCGATGCCGTTGTCGCCCTTGGTGGAACCGGTATGCATGGACAGAGCGTAGAGTTCTTTCTTGTGCTCCTGGAGGTACAGGGCCATGGCCTTCAGGGCCAGGGCGCGCTCCTGGAAATCCATCGCCATCAGGTTCTTGCCGCCAACTTTGCGGCCGTACTCAACAGCGTTCTTGAAATCGAGGGTGTCGTCGTGGGTGTGGGCGACGATCTCGCCATTGATGGCGCTGGGTAGGGCCTTGGCGGGCTTTTCGCCGACCCACTGGCCGGCAATGAAACTTTTCAGGACTGACATGGGAAACTCCATTCGTTTCTGAAACGCGAAGGCAAGCCCCGTTGTCACGGGACTTGCCTTGCTCTTTTCTTGATGTTGGTGTGGAAACTACATCTCGTCGTAGTCCAGAACCACCTTGTCGCTGATCGGGTAGCACTGACAGGAAAGCACGTAACCGGCTTCCACCTCGTAGTCTTCCAGGGCAAAGTTCTGATCCATCTCCACTTCGCCTTCCACCACCTTGGCTCGGCAGGTCGAGCAGACACCGGCCTTGCACGAGTAGGGCAGATCAGCGCCTTCCTCATTCCCGGCATCCAGGATGCTCTTGGTGTCGCGTACCAGCGGGAAGGTCAGGGAGCGGCCATCGGCAATGACGGTCACTTCACTGATGGACTGAGGATCGACGTGGGCCGGATCCCGGTCTTTCCGGGCCTGAGGTACGCCGCCAGCCGGGGTAAACAGCTCGAAATGGATCTTGCTTTTTTCCATGCCGTGGTTCAGCAACGAGTCCCGCACGGTCTCGGTCATCATCTGCGGGCCGCAGATAAACGCAGCTGTCAGTTCCTTGGCATTGATCCAGTGATCGAACAGCTTGTCGCACTTTTCGTGATCAATACGGCCGTTGTAAAGGTCAATGTCCTGTTCCTCACGGGTGAAGATGTAGACGAGGTTCAGGCGGGACATGTACTCGTTCTTCAGGTCCTGCAGCTCGTCACGGAACATGGTGCTGCTGGTGGCCTTGTTGCCGTAGAACAGGGTGACCTCACTCTTGGGCTCAGTCTCCAGAGTGGTCTTCACGATCGAGAGGATCGGGGTGATACCACTGCCGGCGGCAACGGCCAGGTAATTACCTTCCCGCTCTGGGTCCAGATCGATGGAGAAATGGCCCTGTGGGGGCATGACTTCCAGGGTCTGGCCTGGTTTGAGCATCTCGTTGGCATAGGTAGAGAAACGACCGCCGGGAACCTGTTTGACGGCAATGCGCAGCTCCTGATCGTTGACGCTACGGCAGATCGAGTAGGACCGGCGAACTTCATCGCCATCCAGCTTGGTCCGCACGATCAGGTGCTGGCCCTGCTGGTAATGGAACTTGTCTGCCAGGTCTTCTGGCACGTCAAAAGCTAGTGATACGGCGTTTCTTGTTTCAGGTCTGACCTCTTTGAGGGTCAGTGAGTAAAATTTGTTCATGATCGTATCGGCTCTAGATGCATTTGAAATAGTCGAAGGGCTCGAGGCATTCCTTGCAACGATAAAGGGCTTTGCAGGCAGTAGACCCGAACTCGCTCACCCGCTCGGTGTCCTGGCTGCAGCAATGAGGGCAGGTAAGGACTTCCGATTCCCCGAGCAGGCTCATCTTGCTGGAGCTGCCTACGGGTGGCGCGATTCCGAATGCCCGAAGCTTCTCTTTGCCTTCGTCTGTGATCCAGTCGGTGGTCCAGGCAGGGGTCAGCACCTGATTGATTTTCGGATCCCGGAAGCCCGCAGCACGCAGGGCTTCGGCTATCAGCTCCTCAATCAGTTCGGTGGCCGGGCACCCGGAGTAGGTCGGAGTCACATCAACGGACAGCGCTTTGCCGTCCCAGTGAACCGCCCGGACAATGCCGAGCTCCACGACGCTTACTGCCGGCACTTCAGGGTCTTTGACCTCTTCAAGCAGTGCCCAGATGTCGTCCTCTGTCAGCAGATCGGGGCGGGCGTTTGCCGGCACCCGATCACTGGCAATCAGAATGTCGACAGCTGACCGGCTGTCTGTATCACCATGTTGTGGCATCGGGATAGGCCCTCTGCAGGAACTGCATTTCTGCCAGGATGAAACCGAGGTGTTCGGTGTGCTCGCCGTGCTTGCCACCCATGTACATCCAGGCGTCTTCCGCGCCAGGAGTCAGGGTCGCCTGGGTGAGCACCTCGTTAACCATGCCGCGCCAGTCTTTGGCCAGCTGGTCAGGATCCGGGCCAATGCCCGCCTCGGCCATCACACGATCGGTGTCGTCCGGAGTGATCAGTTCACCGGTAAAGCGCCACAGGATATCGACAGCATCCTGCATCCGGCTGTGGCTTTCTTCAGTGCCATCGCCCAGACGCTTCACCCACTCCGAGGAACGACGCAAGTGATAGGTCGCCTCTTTCAGAGCCTTCGCGGCAATGCCGGCAACGCGCTTGTCGCTGGATTCGGTCAGGCTCTTGAGCGTGAAGTAGTGCCACACGTCAAAGAAGAACTGACGCCCCATGGTGACCGCGTAATCCTCATTGGGCTGCTCGGTCATCAGCAGGTTGCGATACTCATGCGCATCGCGGCGAAATGCCAGCTTGTCGGCATCCCGGCCATCATCGATCAGCTCGGCTGCATACTCGTACCAGTTGCGGGCCTGGCCGACGAGGTCGAGAGCAACGTTCATCAGTGCCATCTCTTCCTCAAGCGCCGGGGCCTTGCCACACAATTCACAAAGGCGTTGGCCCAGGATCATGTCGGAGTCTGCCAGGCGCAGCAGGTATTCCTGTAGTGCTTCTGCTTGTGTCATGGGTACCGCTCCTTACATGTGTCCGACTTCATCGGGCAGCTTGTAGAAAGAAGCATGCCGGTAAATCTTGTCTTCCGACGGGTCAAAAAGCACTTCTTTCTCGTCGGAGGCGGAGGCCGTGATGGTGTCGGACGGAACTACCCAGATGCTCACGCCTTCGTTACGGCGGGTGTAAAGATCACGGGCATTTTCCATGGCCATCTCGGCGTCAGAGGCATGCACGCTGCCCACGTGTTTGTGGTTCAGGCCGTGCTTGGACCGTACAAAGACTTCGTAAAGGCGCCATTCAGACATGTTGTATTCCTCCGGTATCAGGCGGCTTGTGCGCGCTGTTTTTGTTTTTCGGCGTAGGCGACAGCCGCATCACGGACCCAGGCGCCTTCGTCAATTGCGTTCTTGCGAGTTTTGATGCGCTCGCGGTTACACGGACCATTGCCCTTGAGAACGTCGTAGAATTCCTGCCAGTTGATTTCACCGAAATCGTAGTGGCCGGTTTCTTCGTTGTACTTCAGGTCCGGATCCGGCGCAGTGCAACCCAGGAACTCGAGCTGGGGCACGGTCTGGTCGATGAACATCTGACGCAGTTCGTCGTTGCTCTTACGCTTGATCTTCCAGGCCATGGACTGCTGGGAGTTCGGGGACTCGTCATCGTGCGGGCCGAACATCATCAGGGCCGGCCACCACAGGCGGTTGATAGCGTCCTGCACCATGGCTTTCTGTTCCTCGGTGCCTTCACGCATCATGTCCAGCAGGATCTGGTAACCCTGACGCTGGTGGAAGCTCTCTTCCTTACAGATGCGGATCATGGCGCGGGAGTAGGGGCCATAAGAGGTACGCTGCAGCACCACCTGGTTAACGATGGCAGCGCCATCCACCAGCCAGCCAACGGCACCCATATCCGCCCAGTTCAGGGTCGGGTAGTTGAAGATGCTGGAGTACTTGGCCTTGCCCTGGTGCAGCTTTTCGATCTCTTCATCACGGTCAGCGCCCAGGGTTTCCATGGCGCTGTACAGGTACAGGCCGTGGCCCGCTTCGTCCTGAATCTTCGCCATCAGCTGGAGCTTGCGTTTGAGGGTCGGCGCACGGGTTACCCAGTTGCCTTCCGGCAGCATGCCGACCACTTCGGAGTGGGCGTGCTGGGAAATTTGGCGAACCAGGGTCTTCCGGTAGCCTTCCGGCATCCAGTTTTTGGGTTCGATCTTGGTTTCGGCGTCGACCTTTTCCTGAAACTCGCGCTCTTCAGGCGACATTTCATCTTTGGTCTTGAGGCGCTTGGCGCCGGTTTCAACGAGCTGGGCGTACATAAACAAATACCTCCGGATCGGGCTTGTTGTTCTGTTGTCCGTGAACAGAGACCCCTCAGTAAGGACCGAGGGCCATTAACTCCATAATATATGATACTGAATAAATATCAAGAACTGTCTTTGTGTGTCATGTTATATCTAAAAGATTCCTTAAAGGATCTTATAGTGCTGATTTTCATAACAAAAAACATGATACGTTTGGAAATGCTATTGAGATCAGCAGAAGGAAAGTGAAATTAAATCGGCGATTCTTTGGTGCGGCAGGGGGGGTAGGGGGTGAGAGCCAGCCGCAATGCCTGCGGTCTGGCTCTCTGCCTGGCATGCGGACTTACTTGTTCCGGCGGTCGAACACACGCTTGGCTTTGCCTTCCGAGCGCGCCAGACGGTTGGTTTCCACCACCTCGACACGGGTGCTGATGCCAATGTAGGACTTGATGTGGTGAGTCAGTTCCTTGGCCGCGGCGGCACGACTCTCAGCGGTGTCGGTTGCGCCGGGTTTCAGCTCGGCGCGGATGTCCACGCAGTCCAGGTTGCCTTCCTTGTAAACCTCGATCTCATAGTGCGGCGCCAGGGCTTCGCACTTGAGTACCTGCTCCTCGATCTGGCTCGGGAACACGTTCACACCACGGATAATCAGCATGTCGTCGCTGCGACCGGTGATCTTGTCGATCCGGCGCATCGGGCGAGCGGTGCCTGGCAGCAGACGGGTGAGATCCCGGGTGCGGTAGCGCAGGATTGGCAGAGCCACCTTGGTCAGGGAGGTGAACACCAGTTCGCCGTATTCGCCATCGGGCAGTACTTCCCCGGTTTCCGGATTGATGATTTCCGGGTAGAAATGATCTTCCCAGATGGTGGGGCCATCCTTCGTTTCAATGCATTCCATACCCACACCGGGGCCCATGACTTCCGAAAGGCCATAAATATCCAAGGCCTCGATACCGAGACGCTCCTCGATCTCGGTGCGCATGGCGTTGGTCCAGGGTTCCGCCCCGAAGATGCCCAGGCGCAGGGGCAGTTTGTGGGGATCAATGCCCTGACGCTCCAATTCGTCGGCGATGTTCAGCATGTAGGACGGTGTGACCATGATGATGTCCGGCTCGAAGTCCTTGATCAGCTGGACCTGCTTCTCGGTTTGGCCGCCGGACATGGGGATAACGGTACACCCCAGGCGCTCGGCACCATAGTGGGCGCCAAGGCCACCGGTAAACAGGCCGTAGCCGTAGGCCACATGGACCTTGTCGCCACGTGAGCCGCCACCGGCCCGGATGGAGCGGGCGACAATGTCGGCCCAGGTGTGGATGTCGCTCTGGGTGTAGCCCACGACGGTGGGTTTGCCGGTGGTACCACTGGACGCATGAACCCGGACCACGTCGGACATGGGAGTGGCAAACATGCCAAACGGGTAGTTGTCGCGGAGGTCTGCCTTGGTGGTAAACGGAACCTTGGCCAGATCATCCAGGGAATTGATGTCCATTGGCTTCAGGCCAATATCATCGAACGCTTTGCGATAGAAAGGCACGTTGGTATAGGCATGGACAACACTCCAGCGCAGGCGCTGCAGCTGTTCGTGACGCAGCTCATCGATGCTGGCGGTTTCCATGCGGTCAAGTTTGCCAAGTTTTTGCAGTGGTAAGGTCATGGTTCTGTCCTGCTTTGTTCTTGTCGAGTAATGGTCTTTGTTCTGTTCCGGTCGGTGGCCTCAGGCCACCGAATCCGTCCGTTCAATAATCAGCGCGATCCCCTGGCCAACGCCGATGCACATGGTGCACAGGGCATACTGGGCCTTTTGGCCCGCGGCATGGCGGCGTTCCAGTTCGTTCAGGGCAGTGGTCACCAGCCGGGCACCGCTCATACCCAGAGGGTGGCCCAGGGCGATGGCGCCGCCGTTCGGGTTTACGTGCTCGGCATCATCCGGCAGGCCAAGATCCCGGGTTACGGCCAGGGCCTGGGCAGCAAACGCCTCGTTAAGCTCGATAACATCCATATCGGCCAGCTCCAGACCGGCAGTGGCCAGAACCTTTCGGGTCGCCGGTGCCGGACCAAAGCCCATGATCCGTGGCTCCACACCGGCGGTTGACATGGCAACAATCCGGGCACGGGGCTTGAGGTTGTACTGTTTGAGGGCGTCGGCGCCGGCCAGCAGCAGGGCACAGGCACCGTCATTGACACCGGACGCATTGCCCGCAGTGACCGTACCGCCTTCACGGAACGGGGTCGGCAGCGAGGCCAGCTTTTCAAGGCTGGTTTCTCGGGGGTGCTCATCGGTATCCACCACCAGCGGGTCCTGCTTGCGACGGGGAATGGTCACCGGTGTGATTTCAGCGGCCAGGCGGCCTTCTTTCTGCGCTGCCGCGGTGCGTTGCTGACTGCGCAGGGCAAATGCGTCCTGGTCTTCCCGGGAGACGTTGAAGTCGGCTGCCACGTTCTCGGCCGTTTCGGGCATGGAATCGATGCCGTACTGCTTTTTCAGTACCGGGTTTACAAAGCGCCAGCCGATGGTGGTGTCAAAAATCTCCGCCTTGCGGCTGAATGCAGACTCGGCCTTGCCCATAACGAAGGGGGCCCGTGACATGGATTCGACGCCGCCGGCAATCATCAGCTGGGTCTCACCAGTTCGAATTGCCCGGGCTGCGCTGCCAATCGCATCCATACCGGAACCGCACAGGCGGTTGATGGTGCTGCCCGGGACGTCTACCGGCAGGCCTGCCAGCAGCAGGGACATGCGGGCAACGTCGCGATTGTCTTCACCGGCCTGATTGGCGCAGCCGTAGAGCACGTCGTCAACTTTCGACCAGTCCAGATCCGGATGGCGTTCGGTCAGCGCCTTGATGGGAATGGCGCCCAGGTCATCTGCACGCACGGCGGAAAGGGCGCCGCCGTAACGACCGATGGGGGTGCGGATGGCATCGACGATGTAAGCGTCTTTAAGGGTGTTGTCGGTGCTCATGCAGTTTCCTCCGAATTGCGTACGGTGCCACGAACCTCGTAGGAACGGCCCCGGAACAGGGCAACCTTGCGGCCATCCTGATTGGTTAATGTGATGTCGTAGACGCCGGTGCGGCCGCCGCGGGCCTGCTCTTCGGCGGTGGCAGTCAGCTGGTCGCCTTCTTTGGCGCCGTACATGTAATCAATGCTGCAACCGGAGGCAACGGTGGCCCGGTCATAGCTGTTACAGGCAAAGGCAAAGGCCGAATCGGCCAGGGTGAACAGGTAGCCGCCGTGGCAGGAGCCGTGGCCCTGGATCATGTCGCCGGTTACGGTCATGGTGATGACCGCCTTGCCCGGGGCGACAGATTCAATGTTCATGCCCAGCTTCTGGCTGGCGCGGTCCCGCGCGAACATGGCCTTGGCGCATTCTTCGGCGAGGACTTGCGGATCCATCTCGCTCATGAATAAAACCCCTTCTGTGCAAATGCGTTCTTCCGGAGCAGCAGGGCAGGGCGATAGCGGTCTTCTGCGTAGCTGTTCTGGATGTTGGTGAGCACGTTGAACACGTGGCCAGCACCAAGGCGGTCGCTCCAGCTCAGTGGGCCGTCGGGATAGTTCAGGCCTGCTTTCATGGCCAGGTCGATATCCGCGATTGTCGCCACACCATGCAGGGCGGCATCGGCGGCTTCGTTGGCCAGCATGGCAACGGTGCGCATGATCACCAGGCCAGGGCGATCAGCGATCAGGCTGACGGCAATACCCGCTTTCTGCAGTAAAGCACAGGCGCAGGAAACTGCCGCCTCGGAAGCCTGGTCGGCTGGCGCCAGGGCAAGCCTGGAGGCTTTGCTGTAGTCGAAGGCCAGATCAAACAGCACCAGATTGGCAACACCATCGCTGGCAGCGCGCTCCGTAGCCATTCGGCCGTCGGTGAGTGCCAGTACCGCATCACCAAAACGGATCTGCCCCGGGCCGTCGCGCTCGACAACCGTCAGGCCGGCAGCTTTGAGGCGTTCCAGCAGCGGAGCGGCCGCACCAGGATTGCCTTCGGCAATAACCACGGACTCATCCGATTGCTGAGCCGGCTGTGTCTGAGGCTGGGGCTTTTCAGCGTTCTCGCTATAGGGGTAAAAACCCTGGCCGCTCTTGCGACCCAGACGGCCGGCTTCCACGAGCTCTTTCTGGATCAGCGACGGCAGAAAGCGCGGGTCCTGGTAATAGGAATTGAAGACCGAGTTGGTCACGGCGTAGTTGACGTCGTGGCCGATCAGGTCGGTCAGCTCGAAGGCACCCATCCGGAACTGGCCGGCTTCGCGGATAATGGCATCCAGCGTGGCTGCGTCGGTGGCCTGTTCCTGCAGCAGGCGCAGGCTCTCCGCGTAAAACGGACGGGCCACCCGGTTGACGATAAAGCCGGGAGTCGATGTCGCGTAGACCGGTTTCTTGCCCCAGGCGGTTGCCGTGGCATGAACGGTATCGGCGACGGCCTGGCTGGTCGCCAGCCCCATGACAACTTCTACCAGGGCCATGAGGGGCGCCGGGTTGAAGAAGTGCATGCCTACCAGGCGCTCGGGCTTGTTCATTTCAGCGCCGAGGGCAGTCACAGAGATGGAGGAGGTATTGGTGGCGAGGATCGCATCCCCGGCACACAGGTTCTCGAGGTTCGCCAGCAGCTGACGTTTGATCTGTAGATCCTCGATGATGGCCTCGATCACCAGCCCGGCATCGGCGACATCATCCAGGTTCGCGACCGGGTGAATTCGGCCAATAACCGCGTCCAGCTCTTGCTGCTGCATCTTGCCCTTGTCGACACGGCGCTGAAGCTGTTTGGCAATACCGTCACGGCCGGCTTCCGCCGCGCCCTCTCTCTGGTCGTGCAGGTAAACCTGGTGGCCAGCCTGTGCGGCCACCTGGGCAATGCCAGAGCCCATGGCTCCGGCGCCGACGACGGCAACTTTGGTTTGGGTGTCCAGTGCCGGCATGGCTTATTTCCCCTTGAAGTTTGGCGTACGTTTTTCCATGAAGGCGCCAACGCCTTCACGATAGTCCTCGGTCTGCCCGGCCATGCGCTGAAGATCGCGCTCCAGATTGATCTGCTCTTCAAAGGTGTTGCTGGCGCTGGCGTGTAGTGCCCGCTTGATCAGTGCAAGGCCCTTGGTGGGTTGGGTCGCGAAATGACGGGCAAGTTTCATGGTTTCTTCCATGAGCTGCTCGTTATCAACACAGCGCCAGATCATGCCCCAGTTTTCGGCCTGCTCGGCGCTGATTTTGTCACCCAGCAAGGCCAAACCTTTGGCGCGTGCCATGCCTGCTACCCGTGGCAAGGTCCAGGTGCCGCCGGAGTCAGGGATCAGTCCCAGCTTGCAGAATGCCTGGACAAAGTTGGCAGAACGGGCCACTAGAGTAATATCACAGGCAAGAGCAATATTGGCACCGGCTCCGGCAGCAACGCCGTTAACTGCGCACAGAACCGGCATTGGTAAATCACGCAGGCTTCGCAACATTGGGTTGTAGTAGTTCTCAAGGGAAGCGCCCAGGTCAGGCACTTCCTGGTCCGGGGATACGCTGCGGTCAGAGAGATCCTGTCCCGCACAAAAGCCCCGACCAGAGCCGGTAATGACCAGTACGCGGACCGATTCATCCTTGCGAACGATGCTGATGGCGTCGCGCATGCGTTCGTGCATTTCGACATTGAAGCTGTTCAGGCTGTCAGGACGGTTCAGTGTAAGCAGTGCCACACCCTGATCGATGTTGAGAAGAATGCTGGGCTGAGTCATGGCGTTATCCTATATAGTGATGGGTGACTTCAGGCGGGGATTATTGGCCCTTGAAATGAGGTCTGCGCTTCTCTCGAAACGCATCAAGGCCTTCCTGTCGGTCGGCCGTCCCAGCAAGCACCGTGAAAGCATGTCGCTCAAAGCGCAGGCCCTCAGCAAGATTCATATCGTTGGCTTTGCGCACTGATTCCTTGGTGAGGCGGACGGCAATGGGTGCTTTCCGGGCAATGGTGCGCCCAATCTGGATGGCCTTTTCAATCGTCAACTCGGGCTGGCAGATCTCGCTGACGAGACCTGCCTGAAGGGCGCGCCTGGCATCAATTGGCTCGCCTGTAAGCGCCATGTGCATGGCCAGGGATTCGCCGACCTTCCGCGCCAGCCGTTGGGTACCGCCGGCACCGGGCATGATGCCGAGATTGATCTCTGGCTGACCAAAGCGAGCGTTTTCCCCGGCAATCAGAATGTCCGCATGCATCGCCAGCTCACAGCCACCGCCAAGGGCAAAGCCGTTTACCGCTGCAATGATGGGTTTGGTGAAGCGGGCAATCCGCTCCCAGTGAACGACACGTGGATCCTCAAGAATACCGACGAGATCGCGGGCGGCCATCTCGCTGATATCAGCTCCTGCCGCAAATGCCTTTCTGCTTCCGGTGATTACTACGGCGTGGACCTCGGGGTCGGCTTCCGCATCATCCAAAGCTTCGGACAGGTTCCTCAGTACCTCGGTATTCAGGGCATTCAGCGATTCGGGGCGGTTCAGGGTAAGGAGTTGAACGCCTTGTTCAGGCCCTTCAACGAGCAGGTAGTTTGGCATAAGCAATCCGATATGGCTTTGTTCTTGTCAAAACGAGATCTGCTGGCCAGCATCCGAATAGCTATTGAAAGTCACGCTCCGGTTGCGCTCAGCCCGATTTCCGAATCAGTATATCTATTAATTGATACTGGTCAAGGTTTGGTGTTCCAAGATTTTGTATCACGTTTGAAATTTTTGGCGTTGTTTCCATAAGCCAATAAAAATTAACAAAATTTACTTTTTAAAGGCAGTGTTTGGTGAATTTCTATGAGTGATTTGTCGAGAATTTTCCTGTATTTTTGAGAAATAATATCCAAAAATCGATAACATGGTTCGTAAAGTGAATCAGGAATTTACTTCAAATTTCGGGCTTCAATGGAGGAGCGAGGCATGCCAACCTACAGTATCGAAGGCGTTCAGCCTGTTGTTCATCCGTCCGCATACGTTCACCCAACGGCGATTCTGATTGGGGACGTGTGGATTGGTCCCGGCTGCTACGTGGGGCCGGCCGCCTCTCTGCGTGGTGATTTTGGCCGAGTTGTACTCAAAGAAGGTTCGAATATTCAGGATAATTGCGTGATGCACGCGTTTCCTGGCACGGATACGGTGATTGAGAAAGATGGCCATGTGGGGCATGGCGCAATTCTCCACGGTTGCGTTGTTGGGCAGGACGCGATGGTCGGTATGAATGCCGTGGTAATGGATGAAGCGGTAATCGCTCCCCGATCTATCGTTGGTGCCTGTGCTTTGGTTAAGGCTGGCTTTCAATGTGAGCCTGCGTCTTTGATCGTGGGTGCACCGGCGAGAGTAGTGCGGACGTTAAGTGATAGTGAGGTAGCTTGGAAAGCAAAGGGGACTGAAGAGTACAAGAGGCTGACTCTGCGCTGCCATGCAAGCCTGGAAGAGTGTCGGCCACTTGCTGAGGCGGACAGTGACCGCCCAAGAGTTGATGCTGGGAGCTACCAACCCAAGCATCAAGCTTGATTGAGGCTAGCTGCGCATTGTCTATTGTCGATGGCGGCCTCAGGCCGCCATTTCAGATTTACAGGCGTCGATAATGATGCGGGCGAAGTCGTCCGGAGAGTCTTCCTGCAGGAAATGGCCGCCTCGCAGGGTAATGTGGGGCTGGCCGTGGGCGCCGGGAATACGACGCTGCATGTAGCGGTCCCCGCCCCGCGTAATGGGGTCACCACTGCTGAAGCAGGTGATGAATGGCTTGTGCCATCTCTCCAGCACCTGCCAGGCAGCCTTGTTGGCGCCGCTCGCAGGATCATCAGAGGACACCGGCACCAGCTTTGGAAAAGCGCGGGCTCCGGCCTTGAATTCAGCCGAGGGGAACGGCGCCTCATAGGCGGCGATTTCGGACTTGCTCAGGGCTCTTTCTGTTCCCAGTTGGACGATTCTGCCTACCGGAAACCAGGGGCTGTGGGTGGCAAAGGTTTTCCACAGCGTAAACACGGCGGGAACCGGCGTGTCCCCGGTTGGTAGCATACCGTTGCCGACAATGATCCGGCGAAACAGTTGTGGGTGCTCAGCCGCCAATCGCAGTCCCAGCAGCGAGCCCCAGTTCTGACAAACCAGTGTGATGTTTCTGAGGTCCAGTGCCTTGAGCCATTCCGAGAGCCAAGCCATGTGGCGTTCGTAACTGTAGTCGTCCACATCGGCCGGTTTGTCGGATTTTCCGAATCCTACCAGATCCGGTGCCAGCACCCGATGCCCCGCTTCTGCAACCAGTGGGATCATGTGCCGATACAGGTACGACCAGGAAGGTTCACCATGCAGCATGAGCACGGGCGAGGCGTCCTTCGGGCCCTCGTCCACATAGTGCATTCTCAGGCCTGGCTCTACGTCCAGATAATGAGGGGGAAAAGGGTAATCCGGAAGACCTGTGAAGCGGGCTTCATCGGTTCTCAGAATACGCATGCCATCGACTGTCCTGACTGAGTGGTTGCGTGGCTGGTGTTATCGCAGCCTTCAGAAATCAGGATAAATCAGATGGAAAATTTGTGTGTTTGGTTTACGTAACAGTGCGTTGACTGTTTGAATCAGGATGCCTTGCTGAAGAGCTCGTCCGGATCGTCAAGCCGCGCCAGCGCTGCGTCACAGCAGTTCAGGGCGCCGCAGTCGTCTGCTGAGCACAGGGCAAGTGTCTGGCAGTGCCCACTGTTGGACCGCCGTTCTTCGTTGCGGAAAATACGGCTACGGGACAGAGTCGAGCGGCAATGCCCGCACAGCAAGGTGGGGACAGCACTGCTTTCCGAAGCGATGGCGTTGTAATGTTCTGATTGTTGCATAAAGGAACCTCCAATATTCCCAACGTAAGGGCGAACTGTGACAATTCAAAGTCAGTTCCGCGAGAAATAGGGCAAGAACTACGAAAGAGTGCCCGAAAGGGCTCATTTGTCAGGACGACTTCATTATCAGGACGGCTTCAATGATCCGGGTCGGCAATCGGGCGACGATTCGAGCGTTTGTCTTCCCAGTCCAGGGATTTCGGGTCGTACCATCCGATTCTGTCGAGGACCTTTTCCCGTGTGGCAGGCGATAGCGTTGGCCACAGTTCCTGAAAGTCTTCCAGGCCCTGCTCCCGTTGGCGTGCCTGTTTGCTCTGCAGGCGCCGTAGGATCTGCGGCAACTGCAGGGCTTCGCCTAGCTGGCCCGGTATCAGCACTTCCTGGCCCATCACTTTGCGGCGGTGCGTTCTGGCTGCCAGCACACGATTGAGAGCAGCGACCGCATCCAGCGCCGTTTCAATATCAAACTCTTCGTTATCCAACGTCGCGACCTGTTTAACGAATGACCAATAACCGTCCACTATAACCTGAAAGCCGCTAGACTGGCCACGATGGCGTGGTAGTCTAGGCCCATTCAGATCCGCAGCCCATCCACCGTGAGACGACTGCACACAGGTTCAGGGAATTGCACTATGTACGGAAAACTAGAGACACGGACCTTTCTGGCCATGCTGGTTGGGGTTTCCCTGGCGTTCATTCTTCTGATGAAGCCTTTTTTTGGCCCTATTTTCTGGGCTGTGGCCATCGCGCTGATTTTTCATCCGGTTCGTGAGTACCTGGCGCGGCGGTTAGGTGACCGTCCCAATACCATTGCCCTGCTAACGCTACTGATCTGCATGGTGATCGTGGTTATACCTGTGTTGGCGCTGGTGACGTCGCTGGTGGCAGAGGGATTGTCCCTGTATCAGCGAATCCAGGAGGGGCAACTACGCCCCGGCGACTACATTGACCGGGTTATCCAGTCGTTTCCAGCTATTGAGTCGTTTTTCGCCCAGTTCGGTATGGACTTTGCCGAGGTGAGAGACCGCGTGGTCAGTGTTTTCGTGGGGGGCAGTCAGTTCCTGGCGAAACAGGCGCTCGGTTTTGGCCAGAACACCTTCCAGTTCTTTCTGGGACTGGCGCTGATGATCTACCTGGCGTTTTTCCTACTCCGTGATGGCAGCAAACTGGTTGACCTGCTGATTCGGGCGTTGCCCCTTGGAGATGAGCGCGAGCGTCTGTTGTTTGCCAAGTTTGCAGAGGTGACGCGGGCCACGGTCAAAGGTAACTTGTTGATCGCCGTTATCCAGGGCGCGCTCGGGGGTGGTATTTTCTGGCTTCTGGGGATTCAGGGTGCGCTTCTCTGGGGTGTGGTGATGGCGATTGTGTCCCTGCTTCCCGCCGTTGGTGCGGCTCTGGTCTGGGTGCCTGCGGCTCTTTATCTTGCCGCGACAGGAGAAATGGTCTCCGCGATTGTGCTGACGGCTTTCGGAGTGATCGTGATTGGGCTTGCGGACAATCTGCTCCGGCCAGTTTTCGTTGGCCGGGATACCAAACTGCCGGACTACATTGTTTTGCTCTCTACCTTGGGTGGGATAGTGATGTTCGGTATTAATGGATTTGTGATGGGCCCATTGGTCGCGGCGCTGTTTATGGCGTTCTGGGGTATTTTCATACGTGAGTTCGGGGAGTCGGCCGAGGCCCTGTCAGGGAGTGTGCCTGTCTCCGCTACAGAATCACAACAATCGGATCGGTCCGGCAGTGCTTAAAATATGGTAGCCTTTGGCCGTAATGTCCATCCTGTAGGGACTGGCGACACAATAAAAAAACGACAGGTAACTGGAGTAGATCATGGCTAGGCAGATATTCACTCACGTTCGTATGTTGGCTGCTATCCTTGCGGGGGCAGTGGCCCTGGCAGCGGCGCCCGCTGCGTCAGCAAACGATACCGTGGCGCTTAAAAATGCCCTTTATGCGGCGGGTTATGACATTAACAATGTCAGTCCGCAAATGGATGACACCACGCGCTCGGCGTTGACCGCATTTCAAAAGGATCAGGATTTGAACGCCTCTGGTGTACTGGATGACGCCACAAAGAAAGCGCTGGGTGTGGTTCACGTTCAGGTTGCGGCGGCGAGTTCGTCCAACACCGGGGCGTCACAGAATGCAGGTACTTCCAGTGCAGCCGCAGAGACGGAAAGAGAACAGCCGGCAGAGCAGGCGGAAGAAGGTGATATCGAGGAAGACGATGACGGTGGGTGGTCCTTCTTCTAGATTTAACAACCTCGTTTTTCCCATTCTGAAGTCGGGCCCGGCGTAGTCTCTCCGCCGGGCCCGCGTGCTTTCAACCTAATTTTTCCAGATTTCTGACCGCGCCTTTGTCGGCGCTGGTTGCCAGCAACGCATAAGCCTTCAGCGCGGCCGAGACTTTACGCGGTCGCGACAACTCGGGCTTCCAGCCTTTCTTATCCCGCTCCTCACGTCGCCGATCGAGTTCGTTCTGGTCTATCTCCATATTGATGGACCGGTTGGGAATGTCGATACGGATCAGGTCACCGTTCTCAATTAACCCAATGGCGCCACCCGCCGCCGCCTCGGGTGAGGCATGGCCAATGGAAAGACCCGAGGTGCCGCCGGAGAAGCGGCCGTCAGTCAGTAGGGCACACTCTTTACCCAGCCCCTTCGATTTCAGGTAACTGGTGGGATACAGCATTTCCTGCATGCCGGGGCCGCCCTGGGGGCCTTCGTAGCGGATAATGACCACCTCGCCAGGCTGGACCTCATCATTGAGGATACCTTCGACCGCGGTGTCCTGGCTTTCGAATACTCGTGCATTGCCTTCAAATACGTAGATGCTTTCGTCTACGCCGGCCGTCTTGACCACGCAGCCGTCCAGAGCAATATTGCCGAAGAGAACGGCCAGGCCGCCTTCAGAGGAGTAAGCGTTTTCAACGGAACGAATACAGCCTGTCTCACGGTCGCCATCAAGGGAGGGCCAGCGTGTGCTCTGGCTAAAGGCCGTCTGGGTAGGAATGCCGGCAGGGCCAGCCCTGTAGAATTCGACCACTTCGGGCGTGGGCTCCTGCATGATGTCCCAGGTTTTCAGGGCCTCACGCATGGTTTTGCTGTGCACGGTGGGCAGGTCGGTGTTGATCAATCCGCCCCGTTCCAGCTCGCCGAGGATGCCCATGATGCCGCCTGCGCGGTGAACGTCCTCCATATGATACTTGGGGGAGTTCGGTGCTACCTTGCAAAGCTGGGGTACCCGGCGGGACAACTGGTCAATCTCATTGAGAGTAAACGGCACGCCGCCTTCCTGGGCCGCTGCCAGCAAATGCAGGATGGTGTTGGTGGAGCCGCCCATGGCGATGTCCATCACCATGGCGTTCTCGAACGCTTCCATCGAGGCAATGCTCAGAGGCAGCACACTGGCGTCGTCATTTTCGTAATAGCGGCGGGCATTCTCCACAATCTGTCGTCCTGCTTTCAGGAACAGGGCTTCGCGGTCCGAGTGGGTAGCGAGCATTGAGCCGTTCCCGGGCAAAGCCAGGCCAATGGCTTCGGTGAGGCAATTCATGGAATTGGCTGTGAACATGCCGGAACAGGAGCCGCAGGTGGGGCAGGCACTGCGTTCGTACTCTGCGACCGTTTCGTCATCAGCGTTCGGGTCGGCGGCGATGACCATGGCATCCACCAGGTCGAGCTTGTGCTCCGAGAGTTTGGTCTTGCCGGCTTCCATGGGGCCACCGGACACGAAAATCGTGGGGATGTTCAGGCGCATGGCGGCCATCAACATGCCCGGGGTGATCTTGTCGCAATTGGAGATGCAGACCAGGGCATCTGCGCAGTGGGCGTTGACCATGTATTCCACGGAATCAGCTATGATTTCTCTGGAGGGAAGGGAATACAGCATCCCATCGTGTCCCATGGCAATGCCGTCGTCCACGGCAATGGTGTTGAATTCCTTGGCGACACCTCCAGCATCTTCGATTTCCCGGCATACCAGTTGCCCCAGGTCCTTGAGATGTACATGGCCGGGCACGAACTGTGTAAAAGAGTTGGCGACGGCGATGATGGGTTTGCCGAAATCTTCGGTCTTCATGCCGGTGGCGCGCCAAAGAGCACGTGCGCCAGCCATATTACGACCTGCGGTGGATGTCCGCGAACGATACTGGGGCATGGTTGTCTGGTCTCTCTTTCTGTAGCTTGGTCAATAGGGGGAGCGCAAGAGGATACCAGATTACCCCTTGATCGGATGGTTGTTTTGACGAGACGCGCTTACAATGTGTAACAAAGTCGATGAATGATTTATCAAGGAGTAGCCCTATGGCTGGCCAGGAAAGCCTGCCTCTGCGTCGTCTCAAGCAGTTTCAGCCGCTGAATCGGCTAACTGATGACCAGCTGGTTTTGCTCGCAAGTCGGGCTGAAAGAAGAACCCATGGTCCGGGCCAGCGAGTGGTGGAGCGTGGCGTGCGGGATGGTCTGGACATATTCCTGATCCACGGCAGCGTAGAACTGGAGTCCATTGACGGCCGCAAGTCCACCATCGAGGCCGATACCGAAAAGGCGATTAACCCCATTGCCCGGCTGCAGCCCCGGATGTACAACGTGACCGCCATCAAGGCGAGCGAATTTCTGGTTATTCAGCAGGACATCCTCAACCAGCTATTGCGGGCCGCACCGGTGCCACAGGTGGAAATGGATTCCGGTGACGGGGTTGGCGACGAAAGCAGCGAAGAACACCATCTGCTGATGGAATTTTATGCCGAGCTACGCTCCAATCAAGTGACCCTGCCAAGCGTGCCGGATGTGGCCTGGAAAGTGCGCAGAACCGTGGACCGAGAAGACTCCACGGCGGATCAGGTTGCCAGTGCCATCTCGGCGGACCCGTCGATGGCCGCCAAACTGGTTCGGGCCTGCAATAGTCCCCTGTACCGTGGATTCAGCGATGTTCGCAATGTCCGCGAGGCCGTTATCCGGTTGGGTATGCGCACCACGCGCCAGTTGGTTACGGTATTTTCGATGCGTGAGGTGTTCAAAACCAGGCAGGCTTCGCTGCAAAAGGAAATGGACAAACTCTGGCGCCATTCCCGTGAGATGGCGGCGCTGTGCTGGGTGCTCGCGGATAGCGCTACCTCCATTAATCCGGAGGAGGCGTTGCTCGCAGGGCTGTTGCACGATATCGGAGTGGTGCCGGTGCTGGTGCAGGCGGAGCATCACGTAAATCTGTTTGCCGATCAGGCCAACCTTGAGCATGCCATCGGTGAGCTCAGGGCCGATGTGGGAACCGCTATCCTGGAAAGCTGGTCGTTCCCTACGGGCTTTCTGGAGGCGACAAGGCATGCGGAAGACTGGGGGTATGAGTGCCGGGAAGCCTCGCCCCAGTTGGTGGATATTGTGATAGTTGCCCAGTTGCATGCGATGATTGGATCCAGTCAGAACAGTACCCTGCCACCGTTTGACGAGGTGCCTTCCTATCGCCGTCTTGGTGAGCTTGAGCTGAATGCGTCCCGAAGCCTGCAATTGCTGACGGAAGCCCGTGCAAGGGTGGACGAAGTCCATCGCCTGCTTTCAATTCATTGAGGATATGACACGGTGGTCATTCCTCCAGAGCGTGTTTGCTGGTGACAGTACTAACAATGAATGTACCACTTTTCCCGCTGAACTCTGTTGTGCTGCCCGGGGGGCGGATTCCCCTGCAGCTATTCGAACCCAGATACATCGATATGCTCACCCGTTGCCTCAAGGAAGATCGGGGATTTGTGGTCGTCCTGCTCCGGGACGGTCTGGAAACCGGTAGATCAGCGGCCTTTTACGATATTGGTACCTATGTCCGCATCATTGATTTCCAGCAGATGGATAATGGTTTGCTGGGTATTACGGTTGAAGGTAAGGACAAAGTAACGGTGGTGCGATCCTGGCAACAGCCAGATGGATTGAATGTCGGGGACGTGGAGTGCTTGCTGGCGGAGGAGGAGCAGCTGATTCCTGAACGTTTCGCGGAGCTCCCCTCTGTGTTGAAGGCGCTGTTCCGCCATCCGGTCGTCCGCGAACTGGACATGGACGTAGATTACGACGACGCCAGGGACGTGGGCTGGCGGTTGACCGAGCTACTGCCGCTGGATAAGCAGGAAAAGCAGCGGCTGGTGGAACTCCAGGCGCCTTTGGAGCGCCTGGAGCGTCTGCTGGGGTTGCTGGAAGCATTGGAAGAAAGCTGAAAAACGATTGCTACGGAGCGGTGACACTGTAGAGCAGAACCGCGTTTGACCATTGTGTCGTTACATACCAGGCCACGAAGGCGAGCCATCCCCACCCCGCAATCAATAGCGTTCCATCCCTTGCCAGTGGGACGTTGTCGTAGCGGCTATAGCTGGCCCTTACGAACCCGCAGATGGAGAGTCCTAGAAATACCCCCGCCACCACATCGGTAAACCAGTGAACGCCCAGGTAAAGCCGGCTTAGCGCACCAAGGACAATGGGGATGCTGAAAAGCAGATAGTAGCGCCAGCGCCTGATGTGCCGGATTTCCCTGGCTATAAAGCTTGCCGCCAGGGTAGAGAGAACGGTGACGCCGGTTGCGTGGCCACTGGGGAAAGCACCCGAATCTGGAGGCCCGAGGACAACATCTGGCCTTGGTATGGCGGTCAGGGATTTGAAGCCCCAGACCAGCACAGTCGTTAGCAGTGCTGCCCCTGCTACATGGATCGCGGCGGCATAGTAACCGCGAAAGAAAAGGGCCAGTGCGCTCAACGTAGCGGCTGCCAGAAGGACCGGTGGGTCCCCCAGAAGTGTCAGCAGGATCATTACCGGATCCAGCAAAGGGGTCCGCAACTGAGAAAACCACCGTAGGGTCAGGTCATCAAACGGCGCCAGCAGTTGGGTGGCGGTGGCCAATTGGCCCCATATCATAAACAGGGCGCCAGCTCCCAGTGCCAGCGACAAGGACGGTAGTGGAAACTCGCCAGCCTGCGCGGGTCGCTGGCTGGTATACAGGCGCCAAAAGCGGTGGGTCGAATCGTAGCGAGCCGTGAGGCGCGCCAGCCACAGGTAGAGCTGGCTGCCGTGTCCCAGGCCTAATTGGAAGCGGAAAAGCAAGAGGTAAATCACCAGCAGTATTCCGGCACTGACTGCGATCACGGGGTAAAAGTGAGCGGGTGGTTCGAATTCGCTGGCCAGTGCGCTACCAACCAGGTACCCCGGCAATACATAGACTGGCGCCCAGGCCACAGCCGATGACAGGTTGAAGGCCAGGAACCGTCGCCAGGGCATCAGGAACGCGCCGGCGATTAGCGGAATGATTGGTCGTATCGGGCCCACAAAACGTCCGACAACGACGCTCTTGCCGCCGTGGCGATGGAAAAAAGCCTCGCCTTTGCCGATAAAGCCCGGGAAACGATTCAGTGGCCAAAGTGCGTCCAGGCGCCCCTGGAACAGTCTGCCGAGGGCGAAGCTGATGCCGTCGCCGGCAACGGCTCCGGCCCCCGCCCAAAGCAGGACCTCGGCAACCGGTACGGCAACCTGGCCCGCCAGCACCGCCACGGCGAACAGAATAGCGACGCCGGGAATCAGGATGCCTGCCAGGGCAAGGGACTCAACGAATGCGGTGAGAAATAACGCCGCTGACAGCCAGCCAGGGTTGGTTGCCAGCCAGTCGGTCAGTGACTGCAGCCACTCCGGCATCATGATGGCCGAACGTCTCCCAGGCTGTACCAGACCGAATCGGCACCGCGTTTACGGGCTTCCTCCAATGCTTGCCTTACCCGCTTTCGCAGGTCCGCCGTGCGGATGTCAGTGCTGGCGCGGGTGGTGCAGCCAAGGCTGACAGTCACTTTTCCGGCCGGAGGCCAATTTTGTTCCGCGATGGTCCGTCGAATCCGTTCGGCTATGACGCGTACGCCTTCCTCCGGGGTGAAGGGCAGGATCAGGAAAAACTCTCCGTCTTCAAGCGTGTAAAGGGTATCGCCTGCGCGGATAACATCAAACAGGTGCTGGGTGAGATCCCGGAGCAGCCGTTGCATGCCGGCGTGGCCATGCAGGTCTTCGGCTTCTTCGGCGTAATCAATGGCCAGGGAAATCACCGACAGGGAATGCGACATGGCAATGGCCCGAGAGATTTCCTTTTGCAGGGTTTCGTCCAGGAAACGCGCATTGTGGGCGCCGGTCACCGGGTCGGTTATGGCCAGATCTTCCGCCGATTGCGCCATGTGGTCGTAGTGCCAGATATAAAGTGCGGCCACCGCGACCAACGCAAATACCCCCGAACTGATGGTTATGGCATACATCGGGGGCGATGACAGGAGTAGAAAGAGTGCCAGGGCGACCAGCAACAACAGGGAAAGGATCAGCCCCTGCCGCAGCGGAAGGATCAGTAGATTCAGCACAACCAGGGGCATGACCCAATGACTGATTCCGGGCGGGTCAAGGGCAAACATGGCCGCCACTAACCCACAGTTCAGAGCTACCAGGATGATGAGATGTCCAGGTGCCGATAACTGGCGGCGGCGGCATAGGAAAGTATAGCCAGCGCCCGCGACCGTCAGCAAAGCCATTCCGGCAGCCAGGAAGAACAAATCATAAAATCCGTAACGAAGGTTCTGGAACGCCAGGCTTGCAATAAAAAGACTGGCGAACGCATAGCCGGCTAGATGCGTAAAACTTCTCAGGCGGGTTTCGGTCATAGTACCGGCCCTTCTGTTCTGGGTGGAGGCGATGTGTGTGTCCAGGTACTGTAGGACTGGGCACGGTCGCCCCCTTGTTGCTGGGCGCGCCGCAAGGCATTGGCAGCAGATTGCTGCAAGCTGTCCGCGTCATCGCCGATATTCAGGCCGGCGATTCCCGCACTGACCGTCAGATGTAATTGGTGGGAGGCAAGCAGGGTGCGTAGTCCCTTGCGGATCGTTTCCCCCAGTGATGCTGCCTCTGCTGTGGGGATGCCTGGCAGTATGATCAGGAACTGAAGGTCTGCGACCCGGTAGTAGGTGTCGAAATCCCGCAGTTGGGAGTGCAGGTAGCGGCCGATTCGTGGCAGTATGGAACGTATATCCGCATCCGGGTCGCTGTCGCTCAGGTGTGTATCCAGGCCGATCATGATCACCGACATATCAGTGCCTTCCCGCTCACTGCGCTGGATTTCCTTGTGTAGATCAGCCGTCAGGTATTCGCGGCTGGCAGCCTGGGTAAGCTCGTCGGTCCGACGCAGGGGCGCAAGTTGTCGCGATTTGTACTCCCGCAGGAAAACCAGCAGGCCGGAAAGCATAACGGTCAGCAGCAGTGCGCTAAGCATCTGGTGGCGTTCTGGCAAGCCGGCGGACCAATGGGTGGCAGACATCGCAAGAACGGCGCAGAGAGCGGTAACGGCCGCTGCCCAGGTGACGGGTAGCAGAGCAAAGCCGACCAGTGGTGCCACGTAAAGCCAATGGGTCAGGCTCCAGGGCCCTGTCCAGAGACTGGTGGCCAGGAGCGACAGCAGTGCAACAAACAATAGGCGGTGGATCGCCGGCCACGGTTGCCGAGAGCGTCCGGGGTGAAAGGTATTGCCGCTGAAGACCAGCGCCGCAGCGACAATGGCGGTGATGACTGTCAGCGTTTCTCGTTGAATTACTGCAAACGCGGCAATGGCGATCAGGATCAGGAATCCAGTTCTCGACAGGCGGCTTAACAGGAATTTTTCGGCCATCTGAGCCATGGTATCCGTCCTCTCCCGGGCGTCCGTGTTTTAAAGCATACAGCAGGTTCTGTTCAATGACCCGCGGAATAAAGTGTGTCAGGCCGGTATAATAATCGCTTGGGATGCGTACTTGAAACGGGAAAGGTAAAGTTAGGCCCTGATTCGTACTATCGATTTTAAACGTGAAAGGTATTTGGATGGATATTGCAGCTTATATGGCGGAGGTTGGGCAGCAGGCACGGCAGGCCGCAAGGGCGGTGGCCCGTTCCACAACGGCTGTTCGCAACCAGGCGTTGCTGGCAACAGCTGAGGCTCTGGATGCTGCGCGCGATGAGCTTGCCGCAGCCAATACCAGGGACCTGGAGGGTGGCCGTGCCAACGGTCTGGAAGCAGCGATGCTGGACCGGCTGGAGCTGACCCCGGCGCGCATCGATGCAATGATTGAAGGGCTGCGCCAGGTGGCCTCGTTGCCGGATCCGATTGGCGAAATTACCGATATGACGTATCGACCCTCCGGAATACAGGTTGGTCGCATGCGTGTGCCGTTGGGTGTTATCGGTATTATCTACGAATCCCGGCCCAACGTAACCGTAGAGGCTGCCAGTCTGTGCCTGAAGTCCGGAAACGCCACCATATTGCGCGGGGGGTCCGAGGCCATTCATTCCAATCAGGCCATCGCAGCCTGCCTGGCAAAGGGGTTAAAGGAATCAGGTCTGCCAGAAAGTGCCGTACAGGTTGTGAAAACCACCGACAGGGCCGCTGTCGGCGAACTGATCACCATGCCCCGGTTTGTGGATGTGATTGTCCCAAGGGGTGGTAAAGGTCTGATCGAGCGCATCAGCCGTGATGCGCGCGTACCTGTGATCAAGCACCTCGATGGTATCTGTCACGTGTATATCGACAGCCATGCTGATCCCGAAAAAGCCCTAAGCATAGCGGTGAACTCCAAGACCCAGCGGTACGGCACCTGCAATACCATGGAGACACTGCTGGTGGACCAGGAAATCGCGGCTGATATTCTGCCGTTGCTGGCGGACGCCTTCCGGGAAAAAGGTGTGGAGCTCAGAGGCTGCCCGCAGACAATGGACATTCTCCCTGATGTTGTTCGTGCCACCGAGGACGACTGGGGCACGGAATACCTGGCCCCGGTGCTTGCAGTAAAGGTGATCGATGGGCTTGATGGCGCGATTGAACACATCAATCGTTATAGTTCTCAGCATACAGACAGCATTGTCACGGAAAACTATACCCGGGCCCGCCGATTCCTGACGGAAGTGGATTCCAGCTCCGTCATGGTCAATGCGTCGACCCGTTTTGCGGACGGTTTCGAGTATGGCCTCGGTGCGGAAATTGGCATCTCCACAGACAAGATTCACGCCCGTGGGCCGGTTGGCCTTGAAGGTCTGACATCACAGAAATACGTGGTGTTTGGCGACGGCCACATCCGGACCTGATTGCGCATGCATGTGATCTATGGTGGCACCTTCGACCCGATACATCACGGCCACCTGCGGCTTGCAGTCGAGCTAAGGGAGCGGTTGGGGGTGGCGAAAGTGGCTTTGATGCCCTGTCACGTGCCTCCTCACCGTGATGTGCCGGGTGCTACGAGCGCACAGCGTCTGGCCTTGCTGGAACTGGCCATTGCTGGCGAGCCCGGGCTGACTCTGGATGACCGCGAGTTGGGGCGGGAAGGCGCGTCCTACACCGCGGAGACGTTGACGCAACTGAGGGCGGAGATCGGCCCCGACGAGCCGCTCGCCATGGTCCTGGGTACGGATTCCTTCGCCGGTTTCGACCGTTGGCAGGAGTGGGAGCGGATTCCCGAACTGGCACACATTGTCGTCGTGCAACGGCCGGGACCAGGTCTGGCACCGGACGGTGTGCCGGCGCAATTATTGAGCCAGCGGTCAGTCGAGCGGGTAGAGGCCTTGTTTCGCGCGCCTTGTGGCCATATTTTGCAACTCGACCCACCGTTGCTTGATATCTCTGCGACCGGTATTCGCGATCGGATTCTTTCCGGCCATTCCCCCCGTTACCTGCTGCCCGACCGAGTGTGGCGGGAAATTCAAAGCCAGAGACTATACGGCGCATGACCGGACGGGAACTTTTAGTGCTACAATCCCGTCTGAATATGACTTTTCGGGTGGCTGCCTTCGCCGCTGCCCGTCCAACAGGGTGATTATGCAGGCAGAGCAACTGAAAGAACTGGTCGTGGGTGCGCTTGAGGACGTCAAAGCGCAGGACGTAAGCATCATTGATGTCAGGGGGAGAACCAGCGTAACGGACTACATGGTCCTTGCGTGTGGTACCTCCAATCGGCATGTGAAATCCCTGGCGGATTCGGTGTTGTCCGAAGCGAAGGAGCAGGGGGTTCGTGCCAGCAATGTGGAAGGCGCCAATGCGAGTGACTGGATTCTGGTTGATCTCGGCGACGTGGTGGTTCACGTCATGATGCCGGCAACCCGAGAGTTCTATGACCTCGAACGCCTCTGGCGTGATGCTCCCGATCTGGGTGTTGCGGGTAGCGAATAATCATGCGGTTACGCCTGGTCTGTGTAGGGCAGAAAATGCCCGAGTGGGTCAGCCAGGGGTATAATGAGTATGCCCGCCGGATGCCGCCGGAGTTGTCTCTTGATCTGGTGGAAATCCCCCTGGCCCATCGTGGCAAGAACCCGGATATCCCCAGGCTGATGCAGCGAGAGGGGGACGCAATCCTCTCGGCGCTGGGCCCTCGTGACCGGGTGATTGCCCTGGAAGTTGGCGGCCGCAACTGGTCCACTGAAAAACTGGCCGGCCAGCTTGAGAACTGGCAGTTGGACGGTCGCGACGTCAGCTTTCTTGTCGGCGGGCCGGATGGTCTCGCCGACATCTGCCGGGACAGGGCTGATCAGCTGTGGTCGCTGTCTGCCTTGACCCTGCCGCATCCATTGGTGCGGATCCTTCTAGCCGAGCAGCTCTACCGCGCCTGGTCCGTCACTCGCAACCATCCTTATCACCGGGCCTAGGAAGCCAAGCCAATATGCCCTGGGGAGAGTTCAAAGACATCGCTGCCGAACGGCGTCTGTTTCAGCGTCGTGCCTTTGTCATGCTGTTGCTGGTCTTTGTATTGCTGGGCGTGTTGATCGCCCGGATGTACCAACTGCAGGTCGTGGAACACGACATCTACACCACGCTTTCCGACAAAAACCGTGTTCAGGTTCAGTCCGTGGCGCCTCCCCGGGGGCTGGTCTATGACCGCAACGATGTCCTGCTTGCTGAGAACCGCCCGGTCTTTAGCGTGACGCTGGTGCCCGAGCGTGTTGATGACATGGATCAGACCCTGGCAAAACTCCAGGGCATGCTGAGCATTTCCGAGGAAGACATGGAACGGTTCCAGCGTCGGCTGCTTGAGCCTCGTCGTCCGTTCCAGGAGTTGCCCCTTCGCTACGACCTGAACGAGCAGGAGATCGCGCGCCTTGCGGTTCATCGCCATGAGTTGCCCGGCGTCGAGGTGTCCGCGGAACTGGTTCGGTACTACCCACACAGTACGCTGACGGCCCACGCCCTTGGTTACGTGGGGCGTATCAACCGACAGGAACTGCAGCGAATTGATCCGGTGAACTACGCGGGCACCAACTATATTGGCAAATCCGGGGTGGAGCGTTTCTACGAGAAGCTCCTGCACGGGCAAGTCGGCTATCAGCATGTAGAAACCAATGCGCGGGGCCGAACTCTGCGTGTGCTTGAGCGCGAAAACCCGGTGCCCGGGGAAGATATTCAGTTGCATATGGATTTGCGGTTGCAGAGGCTCGCCCACGACCTACTGGATGGCCGGCGTGGCGCCATTATTGCAATTGAACCCTCCAGCGGAGGGATCCTTGCCCTTGCCAGTGTGCCAGGGTTTGATGCCAATCTGTTCGTGACCGGCATAGGTGTTGAAGCCTATCGATCACTCAGCAAAAGCGTGGATAAGCCCCTCTTCAATCGTGCCCTGCGGGGCCAATACCCGCCTGGCTCCACCCTCAAGCCCATGCTGGCCATTGCCGCGCTCGACAGCAATGCCGTCACCCGGGACAAGACCATCTGGGATCCCGGCTACTACCAGCTGAATTCTGGCGGTCGACGCTGGCGTGACTGGAAGCGGGGCGGTCACGGATGGGTAGATCTGAAGTCAGCGGTGGCAGAATCCTGTGACATCTATTTTTACGAGGCTGCTGTGACCATGGGTGTTGATACTATGCACAAGTACCTTTCCGACTTCGGGTTCGGAGAAGACGCCACCCTGGACGTTGCCGGAGCTCTCAGCGGTTTGTTGCCCTCCAGTGACTGGAAACGCGCTATCCATAGCGAGCCCTGGTATCCCGGGGATTCGGTCAACCTTGGTATTGGGCAGGGATTCATGTTGGCGACGCCGCTACAACTGGCGACCGCTACCTCCGTGATCGCGAACCGTGGTCATTGGGCCGAGCCGAGGCTGCTGAAAGACATCAAGGGTGATCAATCGATTGATGAGGCGCTGCCGACGGGTACGCACCAGTCCATTGAGCTTGAAAATCCGGATGACTGGGAGTTTGTTGTGGAGTCCATGGCCGAAGTGATGCACGGCAACAAAGGCACGGCCCGCAGAGCAGCAAAGGGGGCACCTTATCGAATGGCTGGCAAAACCGGTACAGCGCAGGTGTTCAGTCTGGCCGAGGATGAAGAGTACGACGAAGAGGAAATCCGTGAGCGTTTGCGCGATCACGCTCTGTTCGTCGGCTTTGCGCCGGTAGAAGACCCACAGATCGCCGTTGCCGTTATCGTTGAAAACGGTGGTAGCGGTAGTGGAACGGCTGCGCCTGTTGCCCGGGCCATGTTTGATGCCTGGTTGCTGGATTTCTCCAGGACAGGCAGTGAACTCGTGGTTGGTTCATCCGGGGAGGGGAGCCACTGATGCCAGCCAGTAGCCTGTTTAATCAGTCAGCTCGTCACCCCCTATCTGGCCCTAGGGGGATCTGGTCGGTGTTGCATATCGACCCGATATTGTTGGTCTTGTTGCTGACCCTAATTGCGGGTGGGCTGTTTGTTTTGTACAGCGGGGCCGACCGCAACCTGGAAGTCGTCAAAGCGCAGGGTATCCGGATGGGGGTGGCCCTGGTGGTGATGTTCGTGTTCGCCCAGCTTGACCCGGCTGTGTTCCGGCGTTGGTCGCCCTGGCTGTTCTTGGCCGGGATTGTGGGATTGGCGGCGGTCTTGCTGGTTGGCGTTGGTGCCAAGGGCGCACAGCGTTGGCTGGCCATTCCAGGGCTGCCCCGCTTCCAGCCTTCGGAGCTGATGAAGCTGGTAGTGCCGATGATGGCCGCCTGGTACCTTTCGCGCCACTACCTGCCCCCCAGGGTTCGCCATGTGGCGGTGGCGTTGCTCATTGTGTTGGCGCCCATGGCGATGATCATACTGCAGCCGGACCTCGGGACCTCGTTGCTGGTAGGAGCTGCCGGGATTTTCGTCGTGTTTTTTGCCGGCATGGGGTGGCGCCTGATCGGCGCATTTCTGGCCATGGCATCAGTGGCGGCGCCACTGATGTGGTTCTTCGTTATGCGTGATTATCAGAAGCAGCGCGTACTGACCTTGCTGGATCCGCAGAGCGATCCGCTTGGCGCCGGCTGGAATATTATCCAGTCCAAGACCGCTATCGGTTCGGGGGGCATGGATGGCAAGGGGTGGCTCCAGGGCACACAGTCCCATCTTGAATTTCTTCCTGAGAGCCATACCGATTTCATCGTTGCCGTGCTGGCGGAGGAATTTGGCTTTGTGGGCATGCTTATTCTTCTGGTGCTCTACCTCCTGATTGTTCTACGGTGCCTGTACATTGCATCGACGGCACAGGATTCGTTCAGCCGGCTGCTGGCGGGCGCGCTGACGATGACGTTTTTTATCTACGTCTTCGTCAATGTGGGTATGGTCAGTGGTCTTTTGCCGGTAGTGGGTGTGCCGCTGCCGCTGGTCAGCTATGGCGGAACGTCAGGGGTAACGCTGATGGCGGCGTTTGGGGTGTTGATGTCGGTCCATACCCATAGGCGGATGATCAGTGCGTGATGACTCGGCACCGACCATGGACGGGGAGTAATGGTTGCGGGTCCCGCGGCCATGGTAATCTTGGCCGCGATGACGGGCCGCAGCCGTGGTGACGTTGTACTGAAAAAGTTCTCGAGTCGAAGCCAGCCAAGGGGATTCATGAAAGCGGTCAGGTATTGGTCAGGTGTTGGAGTGATGATGATGGCATTCTTTGCCTCTCCGTCTCAGGCCGGGCCTTACAATGAGACACCTGAGAGCCGTGACTTTGTTCGTGAAATGTCGGAACGCTACGGGTTTGAAGCCGAGCGTGTGTCGGCAATACTGGCTAATGCGCAGCGCCGTGACTCGATATTGGAAGCTATCAGCCGACCGGCTGAGAAAACCCTTGAGTGGTACGAATACCGTCGGATCTTTATGCGTGAGGAGCGCATAGAGCAAGGCGTCAACTTTCTCAAGCAGCATCAGGGAGCCTTTGAGCGCGCCGAACGTGAGTACGGTGTACCTGCAGCAATCGTTGCAGCAATTATCGGTGTCGAAACCTGGTATGGCACCTACAAAGGGAAGTATCGGGTGCTTGATGCCCTTGCCACTCTGGCATTCGACTATCCGCCCCGGAGTCGCTTTTTTCGCAGCGAGCTTGTCCAGTATTTGCTGATGACCCGCGAACAGGGTTTTGACCCCCTGGAAGTGACGGGGTCCTACGCGGGGGCGATGGGGTATGGCCAGTTCATCTCCAGCAGCTACCGGCATTACGCGCTTGATTTTGACGGCGATGGCGTTACCGACATCCTGGCCAATCCCGTGGATGCCATCGGCAGTGTCGCCCATTATTTTCACGCCCATCGTTGGCAAACCGGTGAGCCTGTAGCGGAGCAGGTAGGTGACAGTCTGCCAAAGAGTTCACCATTACTGACCAGGGAACTGAAGCCGACGTTGACGGTCAACGACTATCGGCAGGCGAGTATCGTCCCGAAAATGGATGTGCCCGGCGACGCTAAAGCCAGGGCGATCCGTCTCGTCGGTGACGAGGGCACTGAACTATGGCTGACCTACCATAACTTTTACGTGATAACCCGCTACAATCACAGTCATCTATACGCCATGGCGGTGTACCAGTTGGCAGATGCGCTCCAAGAGCGGATGCGGCCGCTGGCAAATGAAAACAATGGGGAAAGTAACAGCTCGTGATGAAACGCCATGTTTTACTACTGGTTTTCGGGGTACTGGTGCTGGCAGGGTGTGCATCATCGCCCGAACCTGACCATTCCTCCCGCTACACCCTGAGCCAGGACCGTGCGCCCTCAGGCAACTTCGATGCATCGGGACTTGCCGATGCCACGCCTCGATTTGAGGAGCCGCGCCGCGCTGGAAACAAGTCACCCTATCAGGTTTGGGGCAAGGAATATCATGTCGTGGGCAGTAACGATGGTTATGTTCAGCGCGGCACCGCGAGCTGGTATGGTGAGAAGTTCCATGGTCACAAAACCTCGAATGGAGAGGTTTTTGACATGTACGAGATGTCAGCGGCGCACAAGAGCCTGAGAATTCCAGGGTACGCCCGGGTGACCAACCTCGATAACGGTCGCTCGGTGGTGGTTAGGGTCAACGACCGTGGTCCCTTCCATGGGGATCGCCTGATTGACCTTTCCTACGCTGCGGCCAAAAAGCTGGGTTATCAGGGCAGGGGTACGGCCAGGGTAGAGGTAGCCGCCATCACGGTGAGTCCTGACGGCTCGATGACGCTTGCCGGCAAGCCGTTCCCGGAGTCGGGAGCACCTGTGGATGCGAAGCGCCTGACGGATCCCGGCGCGGCTAGCGAGGCCCTGTTCGTGCAACTGGGTTCGTTCAGCCAGCGCAACCCGGCCGAAGCCCTTCTGGATCGGGCGCGGCGTGCAGTCGCAAACCCAATGCGGGTAAGGGAAGTGGAGACGGCCTCTGGCCGCTTTCACCGCGTTCAGGTCGGGCCGTTCAGGGATGAGGATGAAGCCCTGAGAGCCCAGAGCCTGCTTGAAACTCACGGATTTGGTCAATCAATACTTCTGACCGACACTCATTGAACCAGTCACTTACTTGAAACTGAATGGACCCATGGCACTAAATAAAGCGTTCCGAGCCTTCTCTGCTGTTCTGCTCCTGATCCTGCTTCCGGCAATGCCGGTAGCGGCGCAGGCTGTTCTGATTCCATCATCACCGCAGATTGCGGCGAGTTCCTATATCCTGATGGATCCGCTTTCCGGACGGATTATCATGGAAGAGAACAGCCATGAGCGTCTGCCGCCGGCCAGTCTGACCAAAATGATGACGGCGTATATTGTGGAACGGGAACTGGATGAGGGGCGGATTTCCCTGTCCGACATGGTGCCGGTCAGCGTCAACGCCTGGCGAACCGAAGGCTCCAGGACCTTTGTTCAGGAAGGCACAGAGGTGTCGGTCGAGAACCTGCTAAAGGGCGTCATCATTCAGTCCGGGAACGATGCCTCGGTGGCACTGGCCGAATACATTGCCGGCAGTGAAGGGGCGTTCGTCGATATCATGAACCAGCAGGCACAGATTCTGGGTATGAACGAGTCCAGTTTTGCCAATGCCACTGGGTTGCCTGCACCGGATCATTTCTCCACTGCCTACGATCTGGCCCTCCTGGCGAAGGCGATCATCAATGACTACCCGGAAAACTACCCGCTGTATGCGCAGAAGCATTTCACTTACAACAACATTCGTCAGCCTAACCGCAACAGTCTTTTGTGGCGTGACGACAGTGTCGATGGGCTGAAGACAGGCCATACCGAGGAAGCCGGGTACTGCCTGGTGGCGTCAGCCAAACGTAATGACACGCGGCTGATTGCAGTGGTTATGGGCACTGACAGCACCTCGTCCCGCGCTCAGGAAGTCCAGAAAATGCTGAACTATGGCTTCCGTTACTACCAGACTGAGCGCCTGTTCCGTGCCGGACAGGAACTGCTGGAAGCGCGCGTTTGGGGTGGCGAAAACGACGGTCTGTCAGTAGGGATGACGAAAGACGTCTACGTGACTATCCCCAGAGGCTCAAGAGACTCACTGGAATCCACCGTTGAGCTCGACTCTGTGATTAAGGCGCCAATTTCAATGGGCGACGAACTGGGGCAGGTAACGGTGAAGCTCGGTGATGACGTGGTCGTGGATCAGCCAGTGCTGGCGCTCAGCGATATCCCGGAAGGCGGTTTCTTCAAGCGGATCTGGGACGCCATCAAACTATTCTTTGTTCAGCTTTTCGAGTAAGGCTGAGAGTTGTCTGTAGGAGATAAACCGGGATGAGCGAACCAAAGGCACCCAAGATCGAGTTTCCCTGCGACTACGTGATCAAGGTGATCGGAGACGCTGCGCCAGACTTTGTGGAGTTCGTGGTGGGCGTGGTGGAACAACATGCGCCGGGGATTTCGAGCGACGACGTGACGGTGAAAGACAGTCGCGGCGGTCGGTTTGCATCGGTTAACCTGAAGATCGTTGCCACGGGCGAGCCACAGCTGAAAGCCCTGTTCGAGGAGCTCAAGGCCAGCGGCCGGGTTCATATGGTGCTGTAAACTGATGGACGAGCTTATAGTCCGCACCTTGGGCGAGCAGCCCTACCTGGAAACCTGGGAGGCGATGAAATCGTTCACGGCCTCGCGAGACGCCTCCACGCCCGATGAACTCTGGCTGCTGGAACACCCAAGGGTCTACACCCAGGGGCAGGCCGGCAAAGCCGAGCACATACTGGCGCCCGGTGATATCCCGGTGATACTGGTGGATCGCGGTGGCCAGGTGACGTATCACGGCCCTGGCCAGCTTGTGGTCTACCTGATGATTGACCTGACTCGCCACCGCCTGGGAGTTCGCTCTCTGGTTGATGTCATTGAGCAAGCCATTGTCCGGACCCTTGCGGGGATGGGGGTGACGGCAGCGCCACGACCGGATGCGCCCGGTGTCTACGTAGACCAAGCGAAGATTGCGTCGCTGGGGCTGCGTGTAAGGCGAGGGTGTTCGTTCCATGGCCTGGCCCTGAACGTGTCCATGGACATGGAACCGTTTCGTCGGATCAACCCCTGCGGCTATGCTGGCATGGCCATGTGCCAGGTCAGCGACTTCGTCCCCGGGGTAACCGTTGCCGGGCTTGCTCCTACTCTCTCGGATGAACTGGTTAATGGCCTGGCGGGTGGCGCTGTTCGACGGGTAGCGGGCTGGTAATACGCAGCCCAAGTGCCGATTGAGGCGGTTGCCTTGCTAGCTAGCCGTGGGTAGCTTCGAAATCACACACCTTGTTACGCCCCAGGGTCTTGGCCCGATAAAGCGCTTCGTCGGCGCGCTGTAGCAGTCGGTCCACAGACTCTGCGCCGTGGATAGTGGCTACTCCGACACTGATGGTGGTGTTGATGCTCCCGCCCTGGGTCTCTATAGGCGTTGATGCAATGGTCTGGCGTATGCGGTTAGCCGTCTGGACGGCCTCGACAGTGTCAGTCTCGGGCAGCAATACCAGGTATTCCTCTCCGCCCCAGCGCGCTAGCGTATCGACTTTCCGGCTGTGTTCCTGCAACGTCCTGGCTACCATCACAATGGTTTCATCACCCACCTGGTGACCATGGTTGTCGTTGACAGATTTGAACAGATCAATGTCCATCAATAACACCGAAAAGCCGCGCGAATTGCGCAGGTATCGCTGATATTCGGCTTCCAGTTGCTCGTGAGCTTCACGTCGATTGGCAAGCCCCGTCAACGCATCGTGTTTCGCCGCATATTCGAACTCGGCAGCCAGTTTCAGCAGCCCCAGTTTACTGCGCCGCCGGCTCTGGTCCAGGACGTAGCAGGTGGACATCTCAAACCCCAGTACGGCAAGCATGGTGAGTCTGAAACTGGTGCTGTAGGGCGAATCGAACGCCAGGTCCCCGAGTGGGCTGAACAGCAGCGCAACCCCCGCCAGGCCTCCGGAGCAGGCAAGCACGCCTACTTTTGCTTCGCTGATGTAAAAAATGATGGGTGGGTAGGCAAATAGCCAGATAATGGCAGAGCCGTCCTCCACCGCATTGATTGCCAGATAGGTGAACAGGATCGTAATCGCGGTAATAAAACCACGGCGTTGCACGGTACTGTTGTGACTGATGAGATAAACAATACCATTGACACTGAGCAGCGCGGCAAAGACGATCAGAGTTGTGGCGGAGCCAGGCATTCCGCGGTCCAGGGACCGCCATGCGAAAAATAGCAGGATGGGGATCGCTGCCAGAGTAAGCCAGCCGATCAGCATCGGAACCGGAATTTCACCCTTCACCCGGAACTGTGACAGTTTGGTGTCGGAGGGTTTGCTGGTGGTTTGTGTCATTGTTGCTGTCTTGTTGTTTTTGGGCATCAGTGGCGCGGTAATCGACCACATTTTTATACTAAACGGCTTTGGGTGTGGGGTCTGTGTAAAAACGTAAAACCTTTCACCAGGGACAGAAGTAAACACAGAAGGGGCGGTTTGCATTGGCCCCAAGGGCAATGAATTGACGGCACGCCGGTTAGGTTTGATGGCCCGGGTATCCGTATAATGGTCATGCAGGCTGATAGCGCCAACACTTACAGAACCGAGCAGGTTTTTGATGGCATCCAGACCCAAAAGCACATCTGTTGCACGTATCAAGACCGGCAGCTTTGAGCGCCGGCTTACCCTCACCAGGGCGGGGCTTTTCGCAGGCACCCGGATGGCCTCCCATATGGCCACCAACTGGTTCAGCAGCAAGGACAAGCGGGAGGCCCGGCACCGGGCCATGCTATCCAGCCAGGCGGAATTCCTGGTGGACGAGTTGGGCAAGCTCAAGGGCAGTGTCGTCAAGATCGGGCAGGTGATGGCTCTCTATGGCGAGCACTTCCTGCCTGAGGAAGTAACCGAAGCACTGCATACCCTAGAAGATCAGACCACCTGGCTGGAATGGCCGTCGATCGAGCGGGTGCTTAAGGCTGAACTGGGTGCTGACCGTTTGGCGGAACTGGACGTGGATCCCGACCCGATTGGCGCGGCTTCTCTGGGGCAGGTTCATCGAGCGCGCCGGCGTAGCGACGGGTTGGAACTGGTGCTCAAGGTCCAGTACCCCGGCGTTGACGAAGCAGTCGACAGTGACCTTAACGCAGTGGCACATCTGCTCAAGATTGCCCGCCTGGTCTCCTTCGGTCCCGAGTTCAACGACTGGCTGGAAGAGGTGCGGGACATGATGCACCGAGAGGTGGATTACCGCCTCGAAGCCCGTACCACTGAAAAATTCCGGCAGATGCTGCTGGACGATCCCCGTTTTGTGGTGCCCCGTGTTCTCGACGAGTACTGCACGGCCCATGTCATCGCCTCCACCTACGAGCCAGGCCACTCAGTGAGTTCAGTGGCGGTACGAGACCTGGCCCTGGATCGTCGTAGCGAGTTGGGCCGTGCCGCGCTGGAATTGTTCTTCCGTGAGTTGTTTATCTGGGGTGAGATCCAGACGGATCCCAATTTCGGCAACTACCGGATCCGCATCGCCGGTGAGGAAGGCGCGAACAGCGAAACCGACCAGATTGTGCTGCTGGATTTTGGAGCGGTACAGGCTTACTCAGCGACCTTCCTGGACCCGGTCGTTCAGATGATCCGGGCTTCCTACGAGGGCGACCTGACAGAGGTGATTGACGGCGGTATCCGGTTGCGTTTCATGAGCGAGGATTGGCCCGATGATGTTCTGGACACGTTCGGCAAGGTTTGCATGTCGGTATTGGAGCCCCTTTCCAGGGACCGTAGCAACTGGCCCGGTGAAGCAGTGAACGACCGCGGCCAGTACCGTTGGAAACAAAGTGACCTGCCGTCGCGGGTGGCGCGCCAGGCAGCGCGCTCAGCCATCAGCCGCTATTTCAAGGTGCCGCCGAAGGAATTCGTATTCCTGAACCGGAAGCTGATTGGTGTCTATACGTTCATCGCGGTGCTGAATGCGGAATTCAACGGTGAGGATCTGCTCCGGGAATACCTCTATGGTGATCCCGGCACCCCCGATGCTTCCAGCACCAACCAGATGACCAAGCCGTAGCGCAATCCCTTGCCAATGGCCACCAGGATCACGAAGTTGAGCCAGGGCACGCGCATGATCCCGCCAACCAGGGTCAGTGCGTCGCCGCCCAGTGGCAGCCACCCCAGAAGCAGCGACCATTGCCCGTAACGGTTGAAGCGGGTGCGGGCTTTATCGAGCTGGGATTCGGAAATCGGAAACCAGCGTTTGTGCTTAAAGCGATCCACCTGCCGGCCGATAACCCCATTAATAACCGAGCCTGCGGTGTTGCCTGCTGTCGCCCAGAACCATATCCACCAGAGCGAATAGCCTTGAGTCACCATGCCGCCAAGGAGAATCTCCGAATAGGCCGGGAGTATCGTTGCTGCGGCCAGTGCGGTCATGAACAAGGTGAGATAGGCCAATGGACGCTCCTGTTGAGGTGAATGCCGATCAGGCTCTAATGGCAGCTATGCCTTTTAGGGCATCAAGCTGATAATGAACTCCAATCGAGACAAGTTGCTGTATCAATGAAAAAACTGTCACTGCGCTTCAAACTCTATGCCCTGGTTATTACGCTGCTACTGGTAATGGGAATCAGTATTGTGTTGACCGCCCAACTTTCCCTGGGGCAGATGGAGCAGCGAATTACCTCCGAAACCCGTGACACGGTGCGCAGCCTTGCCATCGACCGGTTGAGTGCAACCGCCGGGAAATACGGTGAGGTTGTCAGCGGCATGTTTGCCACAGCGTATCGGACACCGGAAGTCGTCCGCAACGTCATCAGCCGGAATATACAGGCCGATAGTTCCGGCCGCATCAGCCGCGTTGCCCTTCAGGAAACGGTGGGTGCGGTGCTGGAGGAGCAGGAGGGACTGAGTTCCATCTATGCCCAATTTGAACCGGACGCCTACGACGGCCAGGACCGCTACTTCACCGGTGGCGTCGAAGAACACAGCAGCGATGACGGTACCCTGGAAATCTATTACTACCGCTCTCTGGAGGGCGATGTGGTGTTCAGTCGCACCGAGGATCCTTCGACCAAGTACCTGGACAACCGGAATGAGTTCGGTATTCGCGAGGCGGAATGGTACCTGTGTTCCAGGGATAGCCGGGAGCCCTGCATCATGGAGCCTTACGAATACGAAATTGAAGAGGGTTATACCGAACTGATGACCAGCCTGGTCGTGCCCATTATGAACGGGAACGAATTTGCGGGCGTGGCTGGCGTTGACCTCAACCTGTCTACGCTCCAGAAAGCGATCCAGAATGTCAGCGACAACCTCTACGACGGCGCATCAAGGGTGACCCTGCTGAGCAGTAAGGGGCTGATTGCCGCGTCCAGCCACTACGGCGAGTATCTTGGAAGGCCGTTATCGGAAGCACTGCCCGGGCAGGCCGAAACATACGCTTCCCTGCACAATGACGGCGGTACCTACGACGATGGCGACACACTGGCCGTGTCTTACCCCATCGAGATTGACCTGCCCGACGCCCAGTGGTCACTGTTGATCGAATTACCCCGGCAGACCGCACTGGCTGACGTGGCCGAAATCACCGGCCTGTTGTCCAGCGAGGTGAACACCACCGCAGGGCGCCAGACCATGGTGGGTGTGTTGGTATCGGTAGTGGCGATCCTGATCCTGGTGGTGCTGGTTCGTTCGGTGACCAAACCCTTGAACGAAATCCGTGACCGGATGAAGAACCTGGCCAGTGCCGAAGGGGATCTGACCAGTGAGTTGAACATCGATACCCACTCGGAGCTGATTGAGCTGGCCGGCGGGTTCAACCAGTTCCTGGGCCGGTTACGGGAAATGATCAACGACCTGAAAGACGTCAACGCCAAGGTCAGCCAACAGGCGGCAGATGTGGATGGGATCGCCAAGGAAACCGACGAGCAGACCGAGAGCCAGCATCAGGACATCGAAAGCGTGGTTACCGCCATGAACGAAATGTCCGCCGCCGCCAGTGAAGTGGCAGGCTTCGCGGGTGAGGCAGCTGAAAACGCGCAGATGGCCCAGGATGGCATCCGTTTTACCCAGGATACGCTGACGTCTGCCCTGGACGGCGTGGGTGCATTGGCGGGCGATATGGATGAGGCCAGCACCGCGATAGGCCAGGTTGCCACTCGCAGTGAAGACATTAACCGTATTATTGAAGTGATCCGGGGAATCGCGGAACAGACCAACCTGCTGGCGCTGAACGCCGCCATTGAAGCGGCGCGAGCGGGGGAGCAGGGTCGAGGTTTTGCCGTCGTGGCCGACGAGGTCAGAACACTGGCGTCCCGTACCCGTGAGTCCACCGATGAGATCAGCCAGATGATTGATGGCCTTCAAAGCGACGTGGGCGGAGCCGTCACTGTGATCAAGGGTGGTGTTGATCGCGCCACCCGAGCGGTGGAGGGAACACGTGAAGCGGACCATTCTCTGGCCTCAGTGGTTGAGCGCATAGCGACCATTGTGGAGCATGTCACCCATGTGGCCACGGCGGCCGAAGAGCAAAGTTCCGTCAGTGAAGAGATCAATCGCAACCTCACCCGTATTGGAGACGCTGCCAACGATCTCCGGGCATTGGCGCAACGGGTCAGTGGCAGCGGCCAGACATTGGACGAACAGGTAAAAGTGCTGGAGACGGAACTGAGCCGTCTGAAAACCTGAGTACCTGACTGGGTAAGGCAGCACGGTGAAGCCCGATAGCGCTGGACGTATCAGTCCAGGCTATCGGTACCATTCAGTTCATTAATTTTATTTTTTCATTGGGCGTGCCACCATACGGTACAGCTTGTCGACAACTGCGAAGCGCAGGGTCGCCCATTGTTTTGAACAGGAGTCAGTTTATGGATCATGTCACCATCTACGGTCGTGCGTCCTGCGGTTTTTGCGTGCGCGCCCGGCAATTGTGCGAGATCAGGGACATTCCCTACCGCTACGTGGACATGATCGAGGAAGGCATCAGCAAGGCGGATCTGGAGAAAACCATTGGTAAGCCCGTGCACACGGTGCCCCAGATTTTTGTGGGCGAAGAGCATGTTGGCGGGTTCGACCATTTCTCGCACTACGTGCAGCGGTTTGAAGCTGCTGGTGGATAAACGATTCTGCAACAAAAAGGCGCCAGCCGATGATTCGGTGGCGCCTTTTTTGTAGGTCAGCGGCTTAGAACTGGAAGTCGGCCTTCAGTTTTTTCTCGACCAGCTGATTTTTAAGCTTCGCGACCCTCGGAAGACCATCATCGAACGGCGGGAAGCTCTCGCCGTGAATCAGTGGCTCCAGGTAGTCGCGGCAATCTTGCGTGATGCCGTAGCCGTCATCCGTGATGTAATGGATCGGCATTTTCTTCTCCTGGTTGGCGACCTCGCTCAACGGTGCCTCACCAATGTGCCAGCGATAAGGGCGTGACTGTTCGCGCACAATCGTTGGCATCAGCGCCTGTTTACCTGCCAACGCCATTTCCACGGCCACCTTGCCTACGGAGTAGGCCTGCTCTACGTCCGTGGCGGACGCAATGTGACGGGCACTGCGCTGCAGGTAATCGGCTACAGCCCAATGATATTTGTGCCCAAGGGCCTGGCGTACCATGTTAGCCAGCGCTGGCGCGACACCGCCGAGCTGGGTATGACCGAAGGCATCCTTGGCGCCGGCATCGGCCAGGAAGCGGCCGTCTTCATACTGGGCGCCTTCCGAGGCGACGACCACGCAGTAGCCGTACTCCTTGACGCAGAAATCCACACGTTCAAGGAAGCGCTCACGCTCGAAGGGCACTTCTGGGAACAGGATAACGTGAGGCGGTTCGCCTTCACCTTTCCCGGCAAGGCCACCAGACGCCGCGATCCAGCCAGCGTGGCGCCCCATCACTTCCAGGATGAACACCTTGGTGGAGGTGTCGCACATGGAGCGAATGTCCAGGCTGGCTTCCAGGGTAGAGGTGGCGATGTACTTGGCCACCGAGCCGAAACCGGGGCAGCAGTCGGTGAAGGGCAGGTCGTTATCCACCGTTTTGGGTACGCCGATGCAGGTAATCGGATAGCCCATTTTCTCAGCAAGTTGGGACACCTTGTACGCGGTATCCTGGGAATCGCCGCCGCCGTTGTAGAAGAAATAGCCGATGTCGTGAGCGCGGAACACCTCAATCAGGCGTTCGTACTCGCGTTTATTCTCGGAAAAGTTCTTCAGTTTATGTCGGCATGACCCGAACGCACCGCCCGGAGTGTGGATCAGCGCCTGGATATCCTCATCGCTTTCGAGGCTGGTATCAATCAGTTCCTCTTTGAGCGCGCCGATGATCCCGTTACGCCCGGCGTACAACTTACCGATCTGATCGGGGTGCTTGCGGGCGGTCTGGATAACCCCGCAGGCACTGGCGTTAATGACGGCGGTCACACCGCCTGATTGGGCATAGAATGCGTTTCTGGTGGCCATTTCCGGCTGGTGCCTCCTGCAGTTTCATCGAGTGCGGCAGATGATACGCCAATCGCTTTTTTTTTTCATGACATCAAACGTCGTAAGGAACGCTTGACGACCCGCATTCTATACGGGACGCTTTGCAGGTTTCATTTAAGAGGTCGATAACCGAATGCACATCCATATCCTGGGAATCTGTGGCACCTTTATGGGCAGTCTGGCGGTACTGGCGAGGGAGCTCGGGCACACCGTGACGGGCTCCGATCAGGGGGTTTACCCGCCCATGAGTACCCAGTTGGAGGCCCAGGGAATCGGGTTAATGGAAGGTTACGATTCTGACAACCTCAAGCCTCAGCCGGACCTGGTTCTGGTGGGCAACGCCATGTCCCGGGGCAACCCGGAGGTGGAAGCGGTTCTTAATCAGAATATTGATTACATGTCCGGCCCGGAATGGCTCGCGCGGGAGGTTCTGCGTCATCGCTGGGTGCTGGCGGTCGCCGGAACCCATGGCAAAACCACCACAACCGCCATGTTGTTGTGGATTCTGGAGCAGGCCGGGTTGGAGCCGGGTTATCTGATAGGCGGGGTTCCCAATGATTTCCCGGTTTCGGCGCGGTTGGGTAGCAGCGACTTTTTCGTTATTGAGGCCGATGAATACGACAGTGCCTTCTTTGATAAGCGCTCCAAGTTTGTCCACTATCGCCCCCATACCCTGATCCTCAACAATCTTGAGTTTGATCACGCGGATATTTTTGACAACGTTGAAGCCATCGAGCGTCAGTTCCATCACCTGGTCAGAACGGTGCCTTCCCGTGGGTTGATTGTGCGCCCGGCCCTGGATGCCCATCTTGACCGGGCGTTGGAGCTTGGCTGCTGGAGCAGCGTGCAGGCTACCTCGGTGGGCAGCGAAGTGCCCTATATGGCCGACTGGCGGGCGGAGCTCTTGGCTGAGGACGGCAGTCGATTCATGGTGTTGCACCGCGAACAGCCGGTGGCTTCAGTCAGTTGGTCTCAAACCGGCCTGCACAACGTGCGCAACGCCCTCGCGGCCATCGCAGCAGCCCGCCATGTGGGTGTTACCCCGGACCATGCCGTGGCGGCGCTGTGCCGCTTTTCGGGCGTTAAACGCAGGATGGAGTTGCTGGCGGATGTCGGCGGGGTTTGTGTCTACGATGATTTTGCCCATCATCCGACGGCCATCGCTACCACGTTGGAAGGTCTGCGCCACAAGGTGGGCGATGAGCCTATCCTTGCACTGATCGAGCCACGTTCCAACACCATGCAACAAGGTTTTCACCAGCAGAGCCTGCTGCCCAGTGCTGCAGCGGCGAACCAGGTATTCTGGGCCAATCTCAATGGCATGGACTGGTTGCCAGCACTGGTCGAGGGCAGTGGCGCGGCAGTGGATGCACCGGATCGCCATCGTGTCGGGGCCAGCGTTGAGGAACTGATCGGCCAGGTTCTGGATCAGGTATCCGGTCCCTGCCATATTGTCATCATGAGTAACGGCGGTTTTGGCGGTATTCACCAGAAGCTGATTGCCGAACTGGAACGTAAATCCGGCTGACGGGGCATCCTGCCTCCGCTATCCAATCAGGAAACTTCAGTATGACGACGGCAGCGTCCGAAAAACAGCGGGTGATCAATCTGGCCTTTACCGGTGCCTCCGGCGCCCAGTACGGTCTGCGCCTGTTGCAGTGCCTGGTGGCGGCGAACTGCCGGGTGCATGTGATGATCAGCAAGGCAGCACAGGTAGTGATTGCCACGGAAACCGATCTCAAATTGCCGGGCAACACCACCGCCATGCAGGAAGCGCTTGCCAGCTATGCTGGCGCCCGTCCGGGGCAAGTGCTGGTGTTCGGCCGGGAAGACTGGTTCGCCCCGCCGGCTTCCGGTTCGGGTGAAAAAGCTCCGTTGGTGATCTGTCCCTGCAGTACCGGCACTCTGTCGGCCCTGGCCACCGGCGCTAGTAACAATCTGATCGAGCGCGCCGGAGACGTGGCCCTTAAGGAGCGGCGGCAATTGATCCTGGTGCCCCGGGAAGCGCCCTTTTCGGAAGTGCACCTGGAAAACATGCTGCGCCTGACTCGCATGGGGGCGGTCATCATGCCGGCCAGTCCGGGGTTCTATCATAGGCCGAATTCCGTGAGTGACCTGGTGGATTTCATCGTTGCCCGACTTCTGGATCACCTGGGCCTGCCCCAGGATCTGATGCCGCGCTGGGGTGAGGAGAGGGCGAAGGCGAAACAGCCCGACTGAACCAATGGGCGATGGTTTTGGTCAGCCCGATTGATGCTTTTCATCATTGAGCGAAAACGCCGCGCCCCCGAGACTTGGTGAACGACAACCACAACACAGTCATTCACCGAGGTACACCATGATTCCACGCACAGTCTTTGACGCCGACCTTGACGGCTTCCGGGATTCCGTCCGCAAGTTCCTGCAGCAGGAGGCGGCGCCCTACCATGAACAGTGGGAGAAAGATGGCCAGGTCAGCCGCGAGCTCTGGAAGAAGGCCGGCGAACTTGGTTTCCTCTGCCCGACCATGCCGGAGGAATACGGCGGCGTAGGCGCGGACTTCCGCTACAGCGCTGTCATCATGGAGGAGGTGTCCAGGGCGGGCCTGTCCGGCATCGGCTGGACCCTGCATTCCGACATCGTTGCCCCCTATATCCTCAATTACGGCTCCGAAGAACAGAAACAGTATTACCTGCCGAAACTGGCAACCGGCGAAATGATCGGTGCCATCGCCATGACCGAGCCGGGCGCAGGTTCCGACTTGCAGGGGGTGAAAACCACGGCGGTGAAAAACGCCTCTGGCGACCATTTCGTACTCAATGGCTCCAAGACCTTTATCACCAACGGCCAGCTGGCGGACCTGGTGATCGTGGTGGCCAAAACCGATCCGAAAGAAGGCGCCAAGGGCACCAGCCTGTTGTTGGTTGAAGCCGCCTGGGAAGGGTTCGAGAAGGGGCAGAACCTGAACAAGGTGGGCATGAAGGCCCAGGACACGTCCGAGCTGTTCTTCCAGGACGTAAAGGTGCCGGCGGACAAGCTTTTGGGCTCGATGGAAGGCCAGGGCTTTTTTCAGTTAATGGCGGAATTGCCGGCGGAGCGCCTGCAGGTGGGGCTGACCGCCGTCGCTGCGGCGGAAGCCGCCTGGGAGTGGACCCTGGACTACGTTAAGGAGCGCAGGGCGTTCGGCAAACCGGTGATAGCGTTCCAGAACACCCGATTCAAAATGGCGGAGATGAAGGCGGAAATCACCGCTGCCCGGGTCTTCTGTGACCGTTGTCTGGAACTGCATCTGGAAAAGAAGCTGGATATTCCAACGGCAGCCATGCTGAAACAGCACACCACCGACCTGCAGTGCAAAGTCATGGATGAGTGCGTTCAGCTTCATGGTGGCTATGGCTACATGTGGGAGTATCCCATCGCCCGCGCCTGGGCGGACTCGCGGGTACAGCGCATCTACGCCGGCACCAATGAGATCATGAAAGAGATCGTTGCGCGCTCGTTCTAGTAGGCGCTTGTGCGCGTCAGCGCGCCGCCGGGACAGCTCCCGCGGCGCGTTTTTGTTACCTAAGTTTACAAATTGCCAAACCTATCAAGGTTCCCCCCGGCAACATCCCCTACAGTAGCGGCACAACCTCTAACAAGGACAATGGTTGCCGCGATGAAACGTCTGCTCTCCCTTTCAGTTGCCCTGTTCACGCTGGCCCTTGCCGGTTGCGGCGAGGAATCCGACAAGTCACCGGTCGATGGCCGTGACTTCGACGCCGAGGATTACAGCGAGCCTGAGCCCTATACAGGCCGGGTGATTGACGGCTACCTGCGCAATGCCAGGGTGTGGCTGGACATGGACGGTGACAGCCAATACACGCCGGGCCCGATGACCTTTGAAAACAGCGCCGGCACGGAAATAACCCTGCGGGACGGAGAGCCCACCGCGTTGACGGGAGAAGGTGGCGTGTTCTCGCTGGATACTGCGGAACTGGTGCAGGACCCGTCCATATCCCCGGATATCGATCCCAGGGACTTTCCGCTGTTTGCCGTGGTATTGCCTGGCCAGACCATGGAGCAGACCCGCATCGGGGAAGTGGTGCTGGAAGACGCCTACCTGCTTAGCGCGCCGCCTGGGGTGCGCAATGTCACGCCATTGAGTCACCTGGTGCGGCAACGCCGCCTGATTGGGTTGCAGGATCTTTCGGTCATCAGTACCGATCTGTCTGATGCTCTCGGCAACGTGAACCTGGTCAGTAACTATATCCGGTCCGGTGATCACCGTGCCCACGCATACGCCCGCGCCTTCGCCCGCTTCATGGCCAGTCAGTTCCCACCGGAGTATGCCAATCTCCTGCGTAATGGTGACGGACGCGAACGCTATCTGAGCGAAGAGGCGGTTTATCTTCTGGGCATATCCTTTGCCCGCAATGCTCTGGAGGTGGTTCAGGTGGTTGATGCCGCTGCCTCCCAAGGCAATTACGAGAACATCAACATTGATGAACTGGTATTGCCGGAAGTGCCGGTTGAGCTGGAGGATCCGGTGATCCTTGAGCGCCAGACAGTTCTCGCCAGGGGGGAGGGGAGCGAGTTGCCGGCCACAATGTCCAACCTCAGCGTGTCCGCTGAGCTGGAGTTCGACTACTCGGAAGATGGCCGGTTAACGGCCGTGACGGCGAACGGGTGCATGATGCCGTCAATGCGGGAAATGGCCCGCTTGATCAATGCCCGAGGCAAAATCACCGATACCGATGTGCAGTGGATGCCTTCGATATCACTGTCCCAGGAGAGTGCCAGCTACCATGAGGCTGGAGGGGCCGATGAGCGGCTGATATTCAACTGGCAGGACCGTACCGCGACGTTCGAAACCACCACCACCTGCCATCCTGGACTGGCGTCGTCCTCGGGATTGGGTGGCCCGCCGGCGATCCGTTACGAGTGGACCATGGCGGATGCCCGGGTCGAGTCCCTGACGGCAACTTTCGATAGCAAGACGGAAGTTCTGCGCCCCGACTATCAGTTCGCCAACGATGCCTTTTTCGGTTTCACTCGTTCCGTCGATGGCGCGAACGAGGAGATTGTGGCGCTCACGAGTAGCGTCCAATCCTGCGAGGGGGATATTGATCCGGAGGATGTCGATGCGGCCCAGGTAGTGTCTGCTCAGCAGCCTTTCACGGTCACCGGCAGTATCACACTGCCGGACGAGTTCACCTCGCCAGCGCTGGAGTTCGATGCTCGCAATGACCGTTTCCGGCCGCTACGGTTTGGCTTCCTGGATGAAGAAATGAGTTCCACGCCAGGGGTCAGCAATACAGAAGGGTTTGACTGGGCGTTCTACTACCCCTTCGATAATTCCAGCGAGTTCGTGGCAGAGCAGCCCAATCTGATCAGCATCGCCTACCTGAATCGCCATGGCGGCAGCCGGGCCTGTGGACGGGAATTTGAAAGAGCGCCCTCTGCGGCCTATGCCCGGGTGAACTATACCTATCAACGGCTTTCGGAATACTTGTCGGGATTGGTGGAGTAGGGCCTGCTGCGCGCGAGGTGGCTCTTCGCGAACTCATGCGTTTGCGAACGCAGATTTGTTGCGACATATGCTTATAAAGGTGTCGGATTCGTAACACTTCCTGAGGGAGGAAGTGGTGCCGAGGAGAGGACTTGAACCTCCACGGGGTTGCCCCCACTAGCACCTGAAGCTAGCGTGTCTACCAATTTCACCACCTCGGCAGGTGATTTGCAGTCTCTCCGGTGGGCATCCAAACGTTTTACTTCGTTGAATTTCCGGGCTTTCTGCCGCAGCTACGGGCATTGCCGTCAACCGATGGCGCGTACTTTAATCATTCGGAAAAAGCCTGTCAAATATTTTTTGTCCCGCCGGGGCCGGTTTTTACGTCTATTTTAGGTGGTCGGTTAGGCAGGCGGGTGCTGGCGGCGTTATACTCCTTGGCAAACGCAATATAACGAATGATTTCCAACAGGGAAGTCAGACTAAGGATACGAATGGTTTCCAGAAAAAAGACGGACAAAGACCCACATGCGCAGCGTGAGGCCAGCAAATACGACAACCCGATTCAGAGCCGGGAGTTCATACTCGACCATCTGAAGGAACGGGGCGCGCCGGCCACTCACGAGACTCTGTGTGGCGAGTTGGGGCAGCAGTCCGAGGAGGGCATCGAAGCCCTTCGGCGCCGGCTGATTGCCATGTGCCGGGACGGACAACTGATCTGTAATCGCCGGGGAGCCTACCTGCCCATTGAAGAAGCGGATCTTGTTACAGGCCGTGTCACGGGGCACAAAGACGGGTTCGGTTTTCTGATCCCGGATGATGGAGGGTCGGATCTGTTCCTTACAGCCCGCCAGATGCGCCAGGTTTTCCACGGTGACCGCGTTGCCGCCCGGGTGGACCGGGTGGACGATCGTGGTCGTCGCGAAGGGGTGATTGTAGAGGTGCTGGAGTATCGTACCCATCAAACCGTTGGTCGTCTGTTTCAGGAAAGCGGCATCTCCTTTGTGGTTCCGGAGAACGCTCGCATCAACCACGAAGTATTGATTCCGGCAGAGCACATTAATGATGCACGGCACGGCCAATACGTCGTGGTCGACATCCTGCGCCAGCCTACGGTGCGTACCCAGCCAACGGGCAAGGTGGTAGAAGTACTTGGTGAGCACATGGCACCGGGTATGGAAATCGACGTGGCCATCCGTTCCTACGATATCCCTCACAGTTGGCCGCCGGCCGTCGGTGAGCAGATTGCCGGCATTGCCGATGAGGTGACCGAAAAGGACAAGCAGAATCGGGTGGATATCCGCAACCTGCGCCTGGTGACCATCGACGACGAAACCGCCCGGGACTTTGACGACGCGATCTATTGTGAGCCGCGCCAGCGTGGTGGCTACCGTCTGCTGGTAGCGATCGCAGATGTGTCCCATTACGTGCGTCCCGGCTCACCGCTGGATGAAGAAGCGATTAACCGTGGCAACTCCGTCTACTTTCCGGATCACGTGGTGCCGATGCTGCCGGAAAAGCTGTCCAACGGGTTGTGTTCACTGAACCCGGGTGTGGATCGGCTGTGCATGGTGGCGGACATGACCATCAGTGCCAACGGTAGCGTCAGTGGCTATACCTTCTATCAGGCGGTGATGCACAGCCACGCGCGACTGACCTACAACAAGGTCAGTGACATGCTTGAGCGGCCGGATTCCGAGCCGGGTTACAGGCTGTCGGAGCAGTACGCGCATGTGCTGCCGCACCTGCATAACCTCTACAACCTCTACAAATTGCTGCGCAAAGCCCGGACTGAGCGTGGTGCCATCGATTTTGAAACCACGGAAACCCGGGTCATATTCGACGCCAGTCGCAAAATCGAGGAAATCGTTCCGGTCAAGCGCAACGACGCCCACAAGATCGTTGAGGAGTGTATGCTCGCCGCCAACGTGGCGACGGCGCGATTCCTCAAGAAGCACAAGGTGCCATCACTGTACCGGGTGCACGATGGCCCATCCGAGGAGCGTCTCAATGCGGTGCGGCTTTTCCTGGGTGAGCTGGGGCTGCAGCTGGGGGGTGGAGACAAGCCAACCTCCGCTGATTATCAGGCGCTGTTGTCCAGTATTGCAGACCGTTCCGACGCGAATGTCATTCAGACGGTGATGCTGCGCTCTCTCAGTCAGGCCGTCTACAGCCCGGATGAGGGTGGCCATTTCGGCCTGGGGTTTGCCAGTTATGCCCACTTCACCTCGCCGATTCGCCGTTATCCGGACCTGATCGTGCATCGCGGTATCAAGTCCGTGATTCACGGCGAGGACGGTAGCAAAGACGTATCGGTGCCGCCCAAGCGTGACCCGGAACTGGCGGATTACCCTTATGATCTTCCCAGAATGCATCAACTGGGTGAGCACTGCTCGATGACGGAGCGCCGCGCCGACGACGCAACGCGGGACGTCATGGCCTGGCTCAAATGCGAATACCTCAAGGATCACGTAGGCGAGGAGTACGACGGCGTGATTGCAGCCGTTGTGCCTTTCGGGTTCTTTGTGGAGCTTTCCGGAGTTTACATTGAGGGCCTGGTGCATGTGTCTACCCTCAGTGGTGACTACTTCCATCACGACGCTGCCAAACATCGCCTGATCGGCGAGCGTACCGCTATGAGCTTCCGGTTGGGCGATGAGGTCCGCGTGAAGGTGATGCGTGTAGGCATGGAAGACCGCAAGGTGGACCTGGAGCTGGTAAGCGAGCCACAGCATCGCCAAGCCGACCGGGATGCACTGGAGGTCACCAAGCGAGAGCCGCGGGATAAGGGCAAGGGCAAAGGTAAGGGACGAGGTAAGGGTGGCAAATCCACCGCTGGCCGTGCTCCAAGGGCTGACCGGGACACGGCTGGTGATGCGGCCGCTAAACCTCGCCGCAGGAAAGCGACTGGTTCAAAGCCCTCTGGCAAATCGGGGGCGTCCGACGCGGTCACGCCAACGTTCGATGATGATGGCGAAATGTCGGCCCGTGACAAGCTGGTGGCGGAAGCGGCCAAGCTTGCACTGGGTAAGGGCAAGAGCAAGAAGTCGCCGGCTAAAACCGCCGGCGCTGACAAGAAACGAAAGCCCCGCAAGTCAGGAAAATAGGCCGTGTCTGAAGAGTACATTTTTGGCTGGCATGCGGTTGAGGCCGTCCTCAAACGTGAGCCGGAGCGTTTGCAGCAGGTGTGGATCCAGACTGGCCGCGAAGATCGCCGTGTCAAAACGGTAACGGAAACTCTGAATGAGCTTGGAGTCCGTTGGCAGGTGGTTCATCGCAAGGAACTGGATCAGCGCGTAGCCGGCGTGCATCAGGGTGTTGTGGCCGCGGTTTCCGAAAGCCGTGAATGGAGTGAGGACGATCTCCTGGCCATGCTGTCAGGGTCTGACAAGCCGCCGTTTCTGTTGATCCTGGATGGGGTTACCGATCCCCATAACCTGGGCGCCTGCCTGCGAACCGCTGATGCCGTGGGTGTCCAGGCTGTGGTCGTGCCCAAGGATAAGTCTGCGTCGTTGTCGCCGACCGTCAGGAAAGTGGCCTGTGGCGCGGCTGAAACCGTACCTCTGGTACGTGTCACCAATCTTGCGCGGTTTATGCGTACGATCAGGGATGATGGCGTCTGGCTCATTGGCACCGCCGGCGAGGCGGACAATACCCTGTATCAAGCGGATTTTACCGGCCCGGTCGCTCTGGTAATGGGTGCCGAGGGCAAAGGTATGCGGCGCCTGACCCGGGAACACTGTGATCTGTTGATCAATATCCCCATGCTTGGCCACGTGGACAGTCTCAATGTGTCGGTGGCTACCGGTGTCTGCCTTTACGAAGCCTTGCGTCAACGGCTTGCATAGTATCAGCCACACGCCTAGAATACGTGACCCCCTTTTCAGGGGGCGATGTTGTATTGCCTGAAATCCTGGTGATCAATATCGGCTTTTTGAGCAGGCTTTATACGTAATGTCTTGTTGATAAAAGCAAAAAGAAGCCGGCAGCTTTGCCTGCCACCTCCTTGCTTTCTGCATTTGCCCTGTTTGTTGAAACCGGTGCCTGTGCTGGAGGCTGTTTAAACCGTAGGGAGAACTCATGCGTCACTACGAAATCGTATTTATGGTACACCCGGATCAGAGCGAGCAGGTGCCCGCGATGATCGAGCGCTATACCGGCGTCATCAATGAAGATGGCGGCAAGGTACATCGCCTGGAAGATTGGGGCCGTCGTCACCTGGCTTACCCGATCAACAAGATTCACAAGGCTCACTACGTTCTGATGAACATTGAATGTTCACAGGCAGCGATGGACGAGCTGACTCACAACTTCCGTTTCAACGATGCCATCATCCGCGACATGATCCTGCGCCGCGATGGTGCCGACATCGAACTGTCCCCGATGAAAGCTTCCGAGTCCCGTGAAGACCGTCGTGGCGGCGATGATCGTCCGCGTCGTTCAGCTGAATCTGACGAGCCACGTCAGCAGGCTGAAACCCAGGACGAAGAAGAGTAAAACCATCACCGGAGTTGAGGAGTTAAGTTATGGCTCGTTTTTTCAGACGTCGTAAATTCTGCCGCTTCACGGCAGAAGGTGTTAAAGAGATCGATTACAAGGATCTGGACACCCTGAAAGGTTACATCACTGAAACCGGCAAGATCGTGCCCAGCCGTATTACCGGCACCAAGGCACGCTATCAGCGTCAGCTGGCTACCGCTATCAAGCGTGCCCGCTACCTGGCACTGCTGCCGTATTCGGACAGCCACGACAACTAAGTAACAGAATAAACAGGACCCGGGACCATGCGTGCACTGGCACAGTTTGTAATGCGCGGTCCTCTGCAGGCAGGCGGGGTGGCAGCAGTTACCACTGCAATACCCTTGTTGTTCTGGATAGGTGCGGCGGTTATTGGCCTGGTCATTCTCAGACTGGGTATCAGCCAGGGGCTTAGTATCGGCCTCTGGGCATTGCTTCCGGCACTCGGCTGGAGCTGGTTCGGGCAGGACCCGACGGCCCTGGTGGTGTTGCTTCAGGCAATGTTGATGGCGTCCATCCTGAGAATAACCCTGTCGTGGGAGAAAGCGCTGCTCGCAGGCAGTTTCCTGGGGATTGTGACAGGCTTGATGTTGCCCTTGGTGTACCCGGATCTGTTGAACGATCTGGTGCAGGCCGGGGTGAGATTTTACGAAGAGTACAACGCCGAAATTGCCAGTAGTCTTGGCAGTGAGCTGGAAACAGTCATTCGGCAAACCATGAATGCGAGCATGGCGGGCACCTACCTGGTAATCGGGGTGTGCATGACCATGCTGGCAAGATCCTGGCAGGCCGGGTTGTACAACCCCGGCGGATTCCGGACCGAGTTTCACTCGCTCCGGCTGTCACCGGCAATCGCGGTTATCTGTGTGATTACCATGGTGGCAGGGCCCGTTCTCGGGTTGAATTCCATGCTGCTGGGCTGGGTTGGAGGTTTGCCGCTGTTTGTTGCGGGCCTGGCCCTGGTTCATGGTGTTGTCGGTCGTAAAAACCTGAGTGGTCAGTGGTTGGTGCTGTTCTACCTGGCACTGGTACTGCTTGGTCCAAGCCTGATGATTCTGTTGGTAGTTCTGGCTTTTGTGGATAGCTGGCTGGACATCCGGAGGCGAATGAAGCCCTCCGGCCCGGCTGAATAAAGCACGAAGAGGTTAACGAGATGGATGTTATTCTGCTCGAAAAAGTAGCAAACCTTGGTTCACTGGGTGACAAGGTCAAGGTAAAGGCCGGTTACGGTCGTAATTTTCTTCTGCCTTATGGCAAAGCTGTTGCGGCAACCGCTGACAACCTGAAAGCGTTCGAAGAGCGCCGTGCAGAGCTGGAGAAAGCGGCAGCTGAGAAGCTGGCTGCGGCCCAGGCTCGTGGCGAAGCTCTGGAAGGCGCCTCAGTCACCATTACCTCCAAGGCTGGTGAAGAAGGCAAGCTGTTCGGCTCCATCGGTGTGCGTGACATCGCAGATGCGATTACCGCCACCGGTACCGACGTTGAGAAAAGTGAAGTTCGTCTGCCCGAAGGCCCGCTCCGCGTGGTTGGCGAGTACGAAATCGAGCTTCAGCTGCACTCTGACGTAACCGTTCACATTAACCTGGCTGTTGTGGCCGAGTAAATTGACGGTTTAGTCTGAACATCGGGTTACTACCCGGTGCAGCCATACAGGCCCGGAATCCACTCAGGTGGATTCCGGGCCTG
>NZ_DELU01000005.1:35964-36784 GCF_002352785.1 Marinobacter sp. UBA2688 | reverse complement strand
CAGGTGGATTCCGGGCCTGTTGCTTTCTGGTGTATGATTTGTGTTTTCCGTAGCTCTCCCATCGCATCGACAATCCCCGTAAACTGTCACGGATGTGATGCCCAGACGAAGACGTTTCCATGGCCAACCCGAATTTCAAACCGGTAAACAGCGACCCTGAGACCAGCCGAATCAAGGTTCCACCTCATTCCGTGGAGGCCGAACAGGCGGTGCTTGGTGGCCTGATGCTGGACAACCGCCGATTTGATGAAATCTCGGAGATCATTTCCGCTGGCGACTTTTATCGCCAGGATCACCGCCTCATTTTTGGTGCTGCCGAGCGACTGGCGGGCGAAAGCGAACCGCTTGATGTTGTCACGCTGACCGAATTCCTGGAGCGTGCCGGTGATATCGAAGACGCGGGTGGGCTTTCCTACCTGGCAGAGCTGGCCGAGAAGACACCCGGTGCCGCCAATATCCGCGCCTATGCCGAGATTGTGCGGGAGCGCTCTATTCTGCGACAACTGGTGCAGGTGTCCGGCGAGATATCCGATTCGGCGTTTAACCCCCAGGGCCGGAACAGCAACGAGATCCTGGATGAAGCCGAGCGTAACGTCTTCCAGATCGCCGAATCGCGGGTCAAGGAAGGCTCTGGCCCCCAGGCCATCAACCCGATTCTCACCAAGGCCCTCAGTCGCATTGAGGAGCTGTTCGAGTCCGGCGAGACTACAACGGGTCTGACCACGGGCTTCAAGGACCTGGACGAGTGGACGTCGGGGATGCAGCCCTCGGATCTGTTGATCGTGGCGGGGCGACCGTCCATGGGTAAAACCACCTTTGC
>NZ_DELU01000005.1:0-35887 GCF_002352785.1 Marinobacter sp. UBA2688 | reverse complement strand
TCCATGGGTAAAACCACCTTTGCCATGAATATCGTCGAGAACGCCTTGATAAGCACCGGCGCGCCGATTCTGGTGTTCAGTATGGAAATGCCGGCGGATGCGCTGGTCATGCGTATGTTGTCGTCACTAGGGCGTATTGATCAGAGCCGGATTCGTAGCGGTAAGCTTGAAGAGGACGACTGGCCCAGGCTGACATCCGCGGTGAGTCTGCTGAAAGACAAGCCGCTTTATATCGACGACACGCCTGGTCTGAGCCCAACCGAAATGCGTTCCCGGGCTCGTCGTATTGCCCGGGAGAACGAAGGCAAGCTTGGCCTGATCATGGTCGATTACCTCCAGTTGATGCGGGTGCCCGGCAACACCGAGGGCCGGACCGCCGAGATTTCCGAGATCTCCCGGTCCCTGAAAGGGATCGCCAAGGAGCTCAGCTGCCCGGTCGTGGCGCTTTCGCAGCTGAACCGGAGCCTGGAGCAGCGGCCGAACAAGCGCCCGGTCAACTCGGACCTGCGGGAATCCGGTGCGATCGAGCAAGACGCGGACGTCATCATGTTTGTCTATCGGGATGAGGTCTACAACGAAGACACCTCCGACAAGGGCATTGCCGAAATCATCATCGGTAAGCAACGTAACGGCCCCATTGGCACTGTGCGACTGGCCTTCATCGGCAAGTACACCAAGTTCGAGGATCTGGCCCACGGCGATTACGGCGGGGATTATTAATGCCACGGAAGACCCTTGCCCGTATTGATACCCGTGCACTCCGCCACAACTATCGCCTCGCCTGTCGGCTGGCCAGCCCGGCCCGGGCGATGGCCGTTATCAAGGCCGATGGCTATGGCCATGGCATCCGTGAAGTCGCACGGGCCCTGGCGAGCGATGCACCCAAATTTGCCGTTGCCTGTCTGGAAGAAGCCCTGGCGATCCGTGAGGCCGGTGTTGACCATCCTGTGGTGTTGTTGCAGGGCATGCACAGTGCCGAGGACGTCGCGATGTGTGTTCGCGAAGGTTTTGAAGTGGTGGTCCACAGTCATTATCAGTTGGACTGGCTGGAGCAGGCTGGTGGGACGCCGACGGTCTGGGTAAAAGTGAATACCGGCATGAATCGGCTTGGTTTCGCGCCGAGCGCACTGGCCGATGTTATGGCACGACTGGGTACCATTGCCGCGGCGGAGAAGGTGGCGGGTTTCGTAACGCACTTTGCCTGTGCGGACGATATCTCCAGCGATGACACGGACCAGCAGACGCGAATATTCAGTGAAGCCGTGGTGGACTGGCCAAAACTTGAGAAAAGCGCGTCCAATTCCGCCGCCCATTTTCTTCCTGCCCAGCCGTCGTTCGACTGGACCCGTCCCGGCATCATGCTTTACGGCGCCTCCCCGACCTTGGGCAAGACTGGCCCGGAGCTGGGACTGGAAGCGGTAATGACACTGGAAGCCCCTTTAACCGCCGTGCGAACGCTACAACCGGGAGAGTCCGTGGGCTATGGCTACAGCTGGACCGCGACTCAGGAAACACGAATGGGGATTGTGGCCATTGGCTATGGTGATGGCTATCCTCGCCATGCCGGCACGGGCACTCCGGCGTGGGTCGGCGGTAACCGCATACGCCTGATTGGCAGGGTGTCCATGGACATGCTGGCCGTGGACCTGAAGGGCGCCCCTGACGCCTGTCCTGGCGACTCTGTGGAGCTCTGGGGGCGGCATGTCAGTGTGGATGAAGTGGCGCAACACGCCGGTACCATTGGCTACGAACTGCTAACGGGTATTACAGCCCGGGTGCCCAGGCTGTACGAGGATTCGGGCAACACCGCAGCAGGGTAGGTGATCAGGAAGCGGGTTCCGGCTCGTGGATGATTTCCTCGATGAAGTCGAGAATCGCGGCCAGGCTGCGGTCGTCCAGTTTCTTCAGGACTTTGTGGACGACCATCTTGCTGCCTTTGAGCATGCTGCCGATGCCCATTCTGGCCATACCCATCAGCATGCTGCTGGCATTCAGCCGGCGCAGGGGTTCCAGGAAAAAGAAATCCAGACCGTTGTCGGTCATCTCGACAATCAGTTCGAACAGTTTGTCGATGGCTATCTTGTCCGCCTTTCCCCGCTCCCGGAGCTCATTGACGGTATAAAGTGCGCGGGTGCGGAGCTCATCCGGAATGGGGGCAACGATATGGCTTTGTTGTTTCAGCATGTAGGATCCTGTTGTTGTATGCTCGTCAGGTCTGCTCAGTACTCCGACACGTATTCTATGGGGTGTACACCGCGTGCCATTGGCTCGAACGGTATCGGGTGCCCGTCATATCAGTGATATCCCGTGCACGCGTTCCAACAAGCTGTGGGAACGATTACAGTGTGGTAAAGACTTACAGCAGCATACCGATAAAGTGGCAACGGTATTGTTACCCGTTGCGAAGATAGAAACCGGAGGCGATGAGCGCTCGTGCACGTTCTTGTTGTTCATGATTATGGCCCATTGGGGCGGGTATTGCTGGAGCGTTTAAGGAATACCTCGCTCCATGTCAGCCCGTTGCTGATCAGCGAGCTTGAAACCGCGGATCTTTCGGCGCTGGAAGGCTGGGTTCCCGACGACACTGATCTGATCGTGAACGCGCTTTGGCTTGCGGACCCTGAAAGTGCGGAAAAGAACCCCGAGTTGGCCCACAAGGCGTCGTTTTCGTTGCCTGTGGCACTGGCTGAGCACGCCTGTGAGCACAATATCGCGTTGTTGCAGTTGTCGTCTTCCTACGTGTTCGACGGCCGAAAGCAGAGTGCCTATATTGCCTCCAATCCCGGTCAGCCCTGTAACGAGCTGGGTAACTGGCAGTGGGAATGCGAACAGGCGCTGAGAACGTTGTTGCCGCGGCATATCATTCTGAGGACGGGCTGGAGCCTGGGGCGCTTTGTCCGCAAGGTGCAGTCCGTTGCCGCAGGGTCCGACACCATCAAGTTACCCGGTAAATGCCGTGGCCAACCTGTGACTGTCAGTGATCTTGCCCGGGTGATTACCGCGATTGTGCAGCAGATAGACTGTGGTGCGGAGGTGTGGGGCACCTATCAGTATGCCGGTGCGGAAGATATCTCTCTCTATGAGCTGGGGCTTGCAATCACCGGTTTGAGGGGTATTCCCGATGGTATCCGGGTGGTGGATGAAACGCCCGCATGGGCAACCCTGGAGCCCGCGAACGCCACCATGATCTGCACCAAGATCCGCAACACCTTTGGCGTCAAGCAGCTCCCGTGGCGTTCGGGGTTGGCCGAGGAGCTGGAGCTACTGTCCCTGAACGGCGGCAAGGAACTCACGGACGAGCCCACAAGCTAGGCTCGTCAGGAAGTCAGGCTTTTCCGAATACCAGCGAGGCATTGGTGCCGCCGAACCCGAAGCTGTTGGACATCACTGTATTCAGTGGCGCCGCTTTGGAATCAGGCCCCACAACCGGCATTCCGGCAATGGTGTCATCCAGGTTTGTCAGGTTTTTAGTGCCCGCAATAAATCCGTTCTGCAGCATGATCAGGGAATAGATCGCTTCATGAACACCCGATGCGCCTAAAGAGTGGCCGGATAGCGACTTTGTGGACGAAATCTGCGGCACTTTATCACCGAAGACGTTCCGTACCGCCTTCATCTCCGCCACATCGCCTACCGGCGTGCTGGTGCCATGCGCATTGATGTAGTCCACCGGTGTTTCAACCGTGGACAGCGCCTGTTGCATGCAACGCATGGCGCCCTCGCCAGAGGGGGCGACCATGTCGTGTCCGTCGGACGTGGCGCCATAACCGGTCAGCTCGGCAATAATGGGGGCACCGCGCTTGAGGGCATGCTCAAGCTCTTCCATTACCACCATGCCGCCACCGCCTGCGATAACGAATCCGTCACGACCGGCGTCGAAGGGCCTGGATGCGGTTTCCGGGGCATCGTTATACTTGGTGGACAAGGCGCCCATGGCGTCGAACAACATGGTCAGGCTCCAGTCTTCTTCCTCACCACCGCCGGCGAATACGATGTCCTGCTTGCCGGACTGGATCTGCTCCGCGGCGTGGCCAATACAGTGGGCGCTGGTGGCGCAGGCAGACGACATGGAGTAGTTCACACCGCGAATTTTGAACGCGGTGGCCAGGCAGGCCGACACGGTACTGGTCATGATCCGTGGCACCATGTAGGGCCCGATGCGTTTGACACCTTTTTCACGCATGATGTCGACGGCCTCCACTTGGCTGGCACTGGACGCGCCGCCGGAGCCGGCAATCAGGCCGGTACGGTCATTGGAGACCAGATCGTCTGTCAATCGTGAGGACGCAATGGCCTGCTCCATGGCAAGGTAGCTGTACATCGCCGACTGGCCCATGAAGCGTCGGGTTTTACGGTCGATGACCGACGTATCCACATCAACAGAACCTGCCACCTGGCTGCGGAAGCCCATGTCACGATAGGTTTCATTGAACCGGATGCCCGATTTGCCGGCCTTGAGGCTTTCCAGCACCGCATCCGTGGAGTTGCCGAGGCAGGAAACAATGCCCATTCCGGTAACTACAACCCGTCTCATACTTTCCTCCTTAGCAGGGCCTGCACCGCGAACCGGGCCGGTCCCCTCTGTCTCTGACTATAACCATCAGTCTAGGCGCTTTGGCGCTGCGGCGATATTTGACCTTGGTAAGGTGCAAGAAGAGGCCAGGCGAGCCGGCATAGCCGTTACGTACAAGGCGGCGATCATGGACGTTGGTAAGATGGCGTTTATCAACAATAACCCGAGGGAGATTCACCGTGCGTTCACTGTCTCAATTTCTGCATGACTACGGCGATAGCCATCAGAACACCGTCAACCAGTGGGTCCATATTGCCTGCGTTCCGGCAATCCTGATATCAACACTGGGATTGTTCTGGCTGATACCGGTAGGCAGTTGGCTTGGCCTTTCTGGCTCTGGGGCCTATTGGGTCAACGGCGCCACGATTCTCGCGGGCTTGTCGGGTATCGTTTATCTGCGCTTGTCGCTTTGGGTGTTCGTATTGATGGCGGGCTGGTTTGTACTGTCTTTGTGGGCCATACAGAGTGTGCTGGCCAGTGGTCTGTCCCTGTTCTGGACCAGTCTTGTGGTCTGGATCGTTGCCTGGGCGGTCCAGGTGGTCGGCCATAAAATTGAAGGCAAGAAGCCGTCGTTCGTGGAAGACCTTGTGTTCCTGCTGATCGGGCCGATCTTCGTTAGCATCGAGCTTGCGGCGAAGCTGGGAATACCGGTGCCTCATGCCCAAGGTGGCCATAACGGTGGGCGCCAGCCTCAGAGTCACTGAAACAAGGCTGCTTGAGGTATGCTTGCAGGGAAATGCAGAGTTGAGTGACACCATGCAGGCACCGCCCTTCAAAACACCAACCAGCGATCAGAGCCACAAGGGCACCGTGTTTTTGTGGCAGGATCACTGGCAGGTACTCGGGCAATTGATGCCCAACCGCTCCCACCGCCACATAAGCGCTTCTTTGCTGGTGGGGCTCGACCGTCCCTTTCGGCTGGCTGTGGACGGTGAATGGCGGGAAACCCGCGCCGCCATCGTCGCCCCTGACGTTCCCCAGGCACTGGAGCCTGGGGAGGCCAGAATCTGGAGCGTCCAGCTCGACCCCGACAGCGTTTACTGGCGGTCCCTGAAATCTGTTACGGCAGGCATGGCCTCCACGGATCTTTCGTTGACCGGTGTGGATCTGCCTGACCCCGGGGAGACAGGCTGCGAGGCCATGGCCGGCGCGCTGGCAAAAGTAATCTCCCGGAGCGGGCACGCGCCCGTTGCGCTGGACGACCGTATAGCGGCCATTTGCGGGAAGCTGAGGGCAGAACTGCCGGAACGCCTGGAACTGAACTCTCTGGCTCAAAGTGTCGGGCTGTCCTCGTCACGGCTGACGCATCTGTTTCGCCAGGAAACGGGCGTGCCGCTGCGCCGCTTTCTCCTGCACCTGAAGATCAACCGGGCATTGGCGTTCTGGAAACCGGGTATATCCGTCTCCCGGTTGGCGACAGAGGCCGGGTTCTACGACCAGCCCCATCTGGTTCGCACGGCACGTGATATGTTCGACGCACTGCCGTCCGCCTATGTGGCGGCGGGATGGTTCAACGTATGCCGTTGTGGTCTCGATGATCAGGCTTTGTCGGATTTCTCGCGTTGACGTTCAGCCTCTTCCCGGGCTTCCTGCTCGACCATGGCGGGCGTCTCCAGCGAAATTCGCCCGAGCTTCCCGGAGCGGAATTCGTTAAGCAGTATTTCCGACACCTTGTGCAGGTCCGGAACCCCACCTCTCCCCAGGAACCGTCGTTTTTCCGCGATGCCGTCCATCAGTGCCAGGCCGTCCCGGGGCCTTTCTTCAAACCCGTAGCGCGCCATTGCCAGTTCGGGATACGCGTCCAGCAGGTAATCCGCCTCGAATAACGCCACGTCCTCAAACTCAATCACCGCACTGCGAATGGCGCCACTAATAGCCAGGCGGTATCCGCAGGCTTCCGGAGACAGCTTGGGCCAGAGAAACCCCGGTGTGTCATAGAGCAGAACGTTGTCTGGCAGTTTGATGGCCTGCTGCGCCCGGGTCACTGCGGGCTCATTTCCAGTCTTGGCCGCCGGCCGGCCCGCCATGGTATTGATCAGCGTGGACTTCCCGACATTGGGGATGCCCAGGATCATCACCCGCAGCGCCCGTTTCTGGCGATCATGATCCGGCGTCATTTCACCGGCCAGTCGCAGGATGTCGAGGGCTTCCGCGCGCTGGTTGTGGGTCATGGTGATGGCCCGAACGCCACGTTCCTTTTCCAGCCAGCCGAGCCATTGTTCGGTAATGGCCGGGTCAGCCAGGTCTCGCTTGTTAAGCACCTTGATGACGGGCGTATCGCCGCGCAGGGCAGGGACCAGCGGATTTTCGCTGCTGAACGGCAGGCGCGCGTCCACGACCTCGATAATGAGATCCATCTGGGGCATTACCTTTTTGATTTCCTTGCGGGCCTTGTGCATGTGCCCTGGAAACCAGTTAATGGCCATGGTTGATACTCCTGAAGTGGCTGAACGGCGCCATTATGGACGGGAATGACTAAATTTTCACATTTCTCTCAACCCGCCCATGGTGGGAGCTGAGGCATGTGAGGGTGTGAAGTATGTACAAAAAGAAGGGGGTTCGGGGTGAAATACCCGGTTGTTTTGATTTAGGGTGTAGGGCTCGAAAACCCAAAGCGACTTAAATAATCGATTAGTGGAGATTTCTATGAAGCTCGTGAAACTGTTCGGAATTGCCCTGATTGCTATCGGGCTGTCTTCTCCGGCGATGGCGCAGCAATCTGGCGGGCAGCCGGACCAGGTTGATCAGCTGGCTCAGATGGTTGGCTTGAGTGAAGACCAGCAGAAAGAAATTCGCGGCATCATTGAAGAGATGCAGGCTGAGATTCAGGAGCTTCAGGGCGAAGCCCAGCAACTGCAGCAGCAGATCCAGGCTCAGATCAAGCCGGATTACGACGAAGACGCGATTCGTGACAACGCCGAGAAGCTGGGTGATGTAACTGGCGAGATGACGGCCATGTCTACCCTGATGCAGGCGAAGGTTGATGCGGTGTTCACCCAGGAGCAGCGTGATGAACTGAACAAGCGTATGCAGCAAATGCAGCAGCAGATGCAACAGCAGCGTCAGATGCAGCAGGGCATGCAGTAAGCACCAATAGCTCGTACTGCTGCCTTCCGGGTTAACGCCCGGGGCCTGAAAGAACCGCCTTTGCCTCTGGCTTGGGCGGTTTTTTTGTGACTGTAGCCTGCTGGTTGGGAGTCAGGTCGCGGCGGGAAGGGCCTACATCGGTGCGACAATCACCAAATTGTGAAGGCTAGGAGAGTGTTACTCACAATTCAGCCCCGAACGGCTTAACCAGCACAATAAGCCGAGGCAACAACGTAAGCGCCCCCACCAGTGCCATGAACATGGCAAAGCCGGTAAACAACCCGAAGTAGATGGTCGGAATAAAGTTCGACAGCACCAGGATCGAAAAGCCGGTAATAATCGTCAGCGAGGTAAAGAACATCGCCTGTCCGATACTGCGGTGGCAGCGGTGCATGGTGGCGAGGTAGTCGCCGTCTTTCTCGAATTCCGTCTTGAAACGGTGGATGTAGTGAATGGTATCGTCCACTGCGATCCCCACCGTGATGGCCGCCACCGTGATCGTCATCATATCCAGCGGAATCCCCAGCCAGCCCATCAGGCCCAGCACCGAACCCGCCGCGATCAGGTTCGGGGCCATGCCGATCAGCGCCAGCTTTATCGACCGGAACAGGATCAGGAACATCACCATGATGGCCAGGAAGACAATGCCGATGGTCTTGATCTGCGAATCGAACAGGCTTTGCAGCATGTTGTTGTACATCACCGTCATGCCCGTAAGCTTCACCTGATCGTCCTCAAAGCCCATTTCTTCGGTGAGGTGAGTGCGTATGCGGTCCAGCAATGCCTGCCGGCGCAGGTCAGGGGAAGTCTCCAGAATGCGGATACTGAAGCGGGCCTGGTCATGCTCTTCGCTGATGTAGGGGGTCAGAAGAATGTCCTTCAGACCGTCCGGCACCGCCGAGGGGACGAACGCCAGTTCCAGGGCATTCAGGGCCTCGCCACCGTTAACCTGGGCAAGGATGTCCAGGGTGGTGTCGATGGACATGACCTTGCCGGTCTCTGGCAGGCTGTCCAGGTAGTCGTGAACCTTACCCAGGCGGTCCATCTTCTGATAGGTGAACCAGGTGTCCCGGTATTCCTCGGCACCCTCGCAGTCCTCCACAAACGGATCGCAATCACTGGCAAAGGGGTCGCCGCCGGCTTCGCTTTCGGGTGGTTTCTCGTCTGTGATTACCACATCCAGTGGGGTCGTGCCTCCCAGACGGTCATCAATGGTGATCATGCCCTGGTGGATTTCGGTGCTGGACTTGAAGTAGTCGATGAAGCTGTTTTCCACCGTCAGGCGGTTTAGGCCGATGACGCAGAGCACCGCGAGGATGGCGGAGCCGACTAGTACGGTTTTGCCGTAGTGCTCGGTAAACCGCGCAAACCAATCGGTAAAGGGAATTCGGTTGGAGCGAACCCGGTCGTCCACCGGCGGTGGCAGCAGTGCCAGCAGGGCCGGGAAGATGATAAATGTGATGAGGAAGGCCACGGTCAGGCCGATGGTCATCATCCAGCCAAAATCGATCACCGGGCGGATACCGCTGAACGTAAGCGAGCCGAAAGCAACAATGGTGGTGATGGCCATGTAGAAGCAGGGTTTGATCATCGCCAGCAAGGTGTGCCGCAGCGTATCCCGTGATTCGGCTTCAGGGTCGTCGTGCTGGAACTCCCGATAGCGAACGATCAGGTGGATGGTCAGCGAGAGGGTCATGATCAGCAGCAACGACACGAAATTGGATGAGATCACCGTGACTGGCCATTGCGCCCAGCTCAGATAGCCGATCACCAGCCACACCGTAAAGCTGCAGCACAACAGTGGTACCAGCACCCAGCGCCACTGGCGGAAAATGATTGCCAGGGTCAACAGCAGGAAGATCAGCACACCAACACCGAAGGTGGACAGGTCGTTCTGGATGAAACGGATCATGTCGGCAACGATCATGGGTACGCCGCCCAGGTAGATCTCGGCGCGGTCACGGTAGCTGTCGAGGATGTCCCTGACCCGTTTGATGGTGCGGTCCCTTTCCTCGCCCTGGGCCTCGGTGAACTCGATGAATGCCTGGCTGACGGTTTCCAGTCTTTGCTGTTCTTCTGCCGAGGCTTGGCCGCTCTGCACTTTATCCCGCAGCTCGTTGCGCTCCCGGAGCAGTTCAAAATAGCGCTCGGGAGTGGGCAGGTTCACCTGTATCGCAGTGGTGCGCGCGTCTTCGCTGATCAGCAGGTTCGGGTAGAGCGGATTGTTGAGTAGCGCTTTTTTGGCGGTGTCCGGCGCAACGTCATCCTCGTCAATGGTCTGGATTTCTGAGTCGACGGTGTCCAGGGTCAGGTCCGGGCTGTGGAGCAGGGGGACGTTGAGGATGCTGTTGGTGGAGCTGACATTCTCCAGGGCTGCGAGCTCATCTCGCAACGACGCCAGCAACGCCAGGCCCTCGTTGCTGAACAATTCCTGGTCCGGCGTGTAGGTGACAACGAGAAAATCGTCAGAGGTGGTGAAGCGGCGATTCACTTCCCGGTACTGCTCCAGGGAGCGATCATCCTCAAGAACCAGCGACTCGGCCGAGGCATCCAGGCGGAACTGGTCCAGCCGCAGGCTGGCGATCAACAGCAGGGCGCCAAACAGCAGAAGTACCAGAACAGGACGGGGGAAAATCAGCCGGTCATAGAAAGATCGAAGCCAGGACATCGTAAGAATTACCCTACACAGTGAAAGCGAGTGCAGAGTGTGCCACAAACTGTCCGTCGACGGTGCCCCTGTTTGAGGTCTATTCCAGGGAATTGATCAGTGGTTCAGTCTACCGCTTTGACCGGAATCTGCTGGGCGTTGGAGGAAGCAGGTACGTCTGGCACCGCAAGGCCCAGGTTGTTCTTTTCGAACACGCGATCGGCACGGTAGCTGGAGCGCACCATGGGGCCCGACGGCACTTCCATGAAACCTTTTTCCAGGCCAATCTCGCGGTAGCGATTGAAGTCGTCCGGGGTTACGTACTTTTCCACCGGCAAGTGGTTCTGAGTGGGGCGCAGATACTGGCCCAGGGTCAGTATGTCGACGCCGATAGCCCGCAGGTCGTCCATGGTTTCGAGGATTTCCTCTTCGGTTTCACCGAGGCCCAGCATCAGGCTGGTCTTGGTGAGCACGTCCGGACGGTATTGCTTGGCGTGCGCCAGTACGCTGAGGGTTTTCTCGTAGCCGGCGCGGGGGTCCCGCACGCGAGTGGTCAGGCGCTTCACGGTTTCCACGTTCTGTGCGAAAACGTCCAGGCCCGAGTCCACGACCTTCTCAACGTGCGCCATGACGGCGTCAAAGTCAGGTGTCAGGGCTTCCACTGCGACATGGGGAGTGCGCTGCTTGATGGCGGACACGCAGGCTGCGTAGTGAGCGGCGCCGCCGTCGTCCAGATCGTCCCGGTCTACGGAGGTTAGTACGATATAGCGCAGGCCCATGAGTTCAACGGATTTCGCGGTATTTTCCGGTTCCTCATGGTCCAGCCAGCCTTTGGGGTTGCCGGTATCAACGGCGCAGAAGCGGCAGGCGCGGGTGCACACGGAGCCCATCACCATAATGGTGGCGGTACCGTTGGCCCAGCATTCGCCGATGTTCGGGCAATGGGATTCCTGGCAGACCGTGCTCAGCCGGTGTTCGCTGACGTTCTTGCGCACCGCTTCATAGCGCTCGCCGCCGGGCATGCGTGCACGCAGCCAGGACGGTTTACGCTGGGTTTTGGTGTCGATGATGCCCGAGCCCGAGCGCTTGATGCCATCCTTGATCGCTGAGAATCCATGTTCGTTGCGGAACTTTGAACCACTGGTGACGCGTGATTTGGCACTGTCGCTCATTACTGGGGGACTCTCTTCTCGGCGGCGGATAAAGGGCTTGGCTGACCCTAAAGGGTAATCTGCGCCGGCGGAGGATACAAGGCAGGTACGGACAATCACGGGGGTTCCGGGCACGACTTTCGTCGTACCCGGCAATCACATCAGGCGGTTGCTTTGTCCAGCGCCTGGCTGATATCGGCAATGATGTCATCCACGTGTTCGATGCCAATGGACAGGCGCACCAGATCCTCACTGACACCCGCACTTGCCAGTTCCTCCGGATTGAGCTGCCGGTGTGTCGTTGTGGCGGGGTGACAGGCCAGGGATTTGGCATCACCAATGTTGACCAGGCGGTAGATCAGTTGCAGGGCATCGATGAATTTCGCGCCATTCTCAAGCCCGCCGGTGATGCCGAAACTGAGAATGCCTGACGCACGGCCGCCGCAGATTTTGTCGCAGGTGGCTTTGTAGGGGCTGTCGTCCAGGGTGGCATAGTTTACCCATTCCACCGACGGATGGTTTTGCAGGAAATTGGCCACTTTTTCGGCGTTTTCACAGTGTCTTTCCATGCGCAGGCCGAGTGTTTCAAGGCCCTGCATGATCAAAAAGGCATTGAACGGAGCCAGAGCGGCGCCGGTATTGCGCAGGGGAACCACGCGGCAGCGCCCGATGAAAGCCGCTGCGCCAAGGGCTTCGGTATAGACCACGCCGTGGTAGGACGGGTCCGGCTCGTTGAGCATGGGGAACTTCGCCTTGTTGGCGGCCCAGTCGAACTTCCCGGAGTCGACCACCACACCCGCTACGGTGGTGCCGTGGCCGCCGATGTATTTGGTCAGCGAGTGCACCACGATGTCTGCACCGTGTTCGAAGGGCCGGCACAGGAAAGGCGTTGCCACGGTGTTGTCGACGATCAGCGGAATGCCGTGTTTGTGGGCAATGTCCGCCCAGCGCTGGATATCAACCACATTACCGGCCGGGTTGCCAATGGATTCGCAGAACAGGGCGCGGGTATTGTCATCAATGGCTTTCTCCACCGCGTCAAAATCATCGTGTCGTACCATGCGGCAGTTGATGCCCTGGTTCGGCAGCGAGTGGGCGAACAGATTGTAGGTGCCGCCATAGAGCTGGCCGGTGCTGACAATGTTATTCCCCACTTTGCAGATGGTCTGGAGCGAGTAAAGGATGGCCGCCATGCCCGAGGCTACTGCGAGCGCACCCACACCACCTTCAAGCTGCGCCATACGTTCCTCCAGTACGGCGTTGGTGGGGTTCATGATGCGCGTGTAGATGTTGCCCTGTACCTTCAGGTCAAACAGGTCCGCACCGTGTTGGGTGTCGTCGAACGTGTAGGAGGTGGTCTGGTAGATGGGCGTGGTCGCGGCGTTGGTTGTCGGATCGCCGTTGAAGCCAGCGTGAAGGGCGAGAGTTTCCGGTTTCATGGTTGAGCATCCCTTTTATCAAGCGTTGTTGTTGAGGTCGAACATCCCGATTGAGTATGCCACAGGCACAGGAACGTGAGCATTGTTTCATGTTGACCCTCATCGGCTTGTGACTTCCGTGTTTCCGCGCTAGGTTCGAACAGATATGACAGCCACAAACCTGCAAATAACAACAGGCATCATCCGCCAGACAACAACGCCCCCCCTTGGCTCCAAGACGAGGGCCGCTTGGGCCGTCCTGCTTTCCCTGTTTCTGATCGCTTGCAGTGATGATTATCCGGAAGATGATGGTGGGCGGGCCCCAGCCGGCGCTGATGTAAACGCTCCGAAAAGCCGTCTGCTGGAACATCCGGAAACCGGTGAGAGACTGGCCGAAAGGCAGGTGCTTGTTCGTGGCAATGCCAGTGAACCTGCTTCCCTGGACCCCCAGCTGGTCCAGGACAGCGTGGGTGGCGCCATCGTGGTTGACCTGTTCGAAGGGTTGACCCGCAGCGGCCCTAGAGGGGATACCGAACCGGCGATGGCGACGTCCTGGGCCTCATCGAACAATAACCTGACCTGGACATTCCAGCTCCGTGAAGACGGCCGCTGGAGCGATGGCAGTCGCGTTACCGCCCAGGATTTCGTGTATGGGTGGCGCCGGGCGGTCGACCCGGAGGTAGGCTCAAACTATGCGTATTACATCGAGTCTGCCGGGGTGGCCAATGCCGGCGAGATCATCGCAGGGGAAAAGACACCGGATACGCTGGGTGTGCGCGCTGTCGACGACTTCACCTTCGAGGTGACCCTGGACGAGCCGATCACCTACCTGCCGGATATGACCGTCCACTACACGATGTTTCCTGCCCCCCGCCAGGCCATCGAGGCCCACGGCGAGGACTGGACCAGGCCTGGCAAGATGGTTTCCAACGGAGCCTATACGTTGAACGCCTGGCATATTGGCGAGAAGCTGGTGGCGGCTCGCAATCCCCGCTACTGGGGGGATGACAGCACCATCATCGACCGGGTGGTTTACCTGCCGATCGAATCTTCGTCCGCCGAGCTTCAGCGCTACGCCAGTGGCGAGCTGCACATGACCTCCACGGTGCCGGTGTCCCAGATGGCCCGGTTGAAAAAAGAGCGGCCCAAAGAGTTGGTGATGGTACCCAGCATGGCCACGTACATGTATGCGTTCAACGTCAACAGGCCGCCCTTTGACGACGTGAGAGTGCGTCGGGCGCTGACCTACGCCATTGACCGCAATATCATCGTCAGCTACATCACCCGGGGCAACCAGATGCCGGCATTCACACTGACACCGCCCTACGTCAGCGGTTTCGACTTCCGGCAGCCGGAGTACGCTACCTGGTCCCAGACCCGCCGCGACGAAGAGGCGCGCGAAGCCCTTGAGGAAGCCGGCTACAATGAAGACAACCCACTGGAATTCGAACTGCTCTACAACACCGACGAGAGCCACAAGGCGCTGGCCATCGTGGTCAGCCAGATGTGGAAAGAGAAGCTGGGGGCAAAGGTCACCATCAGCAATCTGGAGTGGAAAACCTTCCTCTCCGAGAAGCAGGCTGGCAACTATGGTATCGCCCGGTTTGGCTGGAAAGGGGATTACAACGAAGCCTCCACCTTCCTGACCCTGCTAACCAGCGACAGCGGTAATAACGACGGCGGCTGGAGCAATGAAACATACGACCAGTTGCTGCTGGATGCCCGTTCCAGCGACGACCCTAATCCCTACTATGTCAGGGCCGAGGAGATCCTGTGGCAGGCGTTTCCGGTGGTGCCGGTGTACTTCAACACCACGGTGGCGCTGGTGAGCCCGTCCCTGAAGGGCTATCCGGAGAAGAATCCCCGTAACATTGTTTACAGCAAGGATATGTACATCACTGCGGACTGAGGGAAGCCATGTTCAGTTTTATCATCAGGCGTCTGGCGGTAGCGGTACCAACCATTCTGGCGTTGATCACTGTCTCGTTCGTGCTGATGCACGCGGCACCTGGCGGCCCGTTTACCAACGAGCGTAATGTGCCGGAAGCGGTGATGGAAAACATCGAGGCCAAATACAACCTGGATAAGCCCCTGTGGCAGCAGTACCTCATCTACGTGGGCAACGTCGCCCAGGGCGACCTGGGGCCCTCGTTCCGTTATAAGGATTTCACGGTCAATGAGCTGATCGAATCCAGCTTTCCCCGGTCCGCCTACATCGGTGCCTGGTCCTTCCTGTTCGTGGTTGTGTTCGGGGTGGGGTTGGGGGTGGTTGCGGCCCTGAAACAGAACCGTTGGCCGGACTATACGGTGATGACCGCCGCCATGACCGGGGTGGTGTTCCCCAATTTCGTGATGGCGCCGTTGCTGGTGCTGCTGTTTGCCGTCACGTTGCGCTGGTTGCCTGCCGGCGGCTGGGAAGGCGGTCAGGTGGAATACATCGTGCTGCCCATCATCGCCATGGCGACGTCCTACATTGCGCAGGTGGCGCGGATTACCCGCAGCAGCATGATAGAGACCCTGCGCAGTCCGTTCATCCGCACCGCCCGGGCCAAGGGCATTCCCCGCCACAAGATCGTATTGCGCCATGCCCTCAAGCCCGCGTTGATTCCGGTGGTGTCGTACCTTGGGCCGGCTTTCGTGGGCATCATCACCGGTTCGGTGATCATTGATCAGGTATTTTCCACGGGCGGTATTGGCCAGCACTTCGTCAACGGTGCCATCAACCGGGACTACTCACTGATTCTCGGGGTCACCATTCTGGTGGGCGTACTGACCATCGTCTTTAACGCGGCGGTGGATATTCTCTATACCTGGCTGGACCCGAGGGTGCGTTACTGATGTTTTTCTCCGACAAACATGCGGGCATGGGCGAACTGGCGGACACCCTTGCGGAAGACGCCTACACCGAAGGCCGCAGCCTGTGGCGTGACGCGCGACGGCGTTTTATGAACCACCGTGCGGCGGTGGCTAGCCTGGTCGTGCTGGCACTGTTGCTGTTGTTCGCGGCCTTCGGCCAGTACCTGTCACCCTGGGATAACGAGTCCATCGACTGGGCCAGTTTGCCAAACCTGGATGAAGATGGCTTGCCCAGCCTGGCGAGCCAGCACTATTTCGGTCTTGATCCCATCGGCCGGGACCTCTACCAACGCACTGTGCAGGGCAGCCGTATTTCCCTCATGGTCGGCGTTCTCGGAGCGCTGACGGCGGTGGTCATCGGCACGCTTTATGGGGCCATTTCCGGTTACGTGGGTGGCCGTACCGACGCCATCATGATGCGGACGCTCGAAGTGCTCAGCGCCTTTCCCTTCATGTTCCTGGTGATCGTTCTGATGGCGGTGTTCGGGCGCAATGTACTGCTCATTTTCGTAGCCATCGGCGCGGTGAGCTGGCTGAATATGGCCCGGATTGTGCGGGGCCAGACCCTGAGCCTGAAGCGCAAGGAGTACATTGAGGCCGCCATGTCCGTCGGTGTGCATCCCTTCCTGATCGTGCTCCGCCACATCGTGCCCAATGTGCTGGGCGTGGTGATTGTTTATGCAACCCTGCTGGTGCCGGAGATGATCCTGTTCGAATCCTTTATCTCGTTCCTGGGGCTTGGGGTGTCGGAACCCTACACGTCATGGGGTGCGCTGATTTCCGAAGGCGCGGATGCCATGTGGACCGCGCCATGGACCCTGATTTTCCCGATGCTGATGCTGGTGCTCACCCTGTTCTGTTTCAATTTTCTCGGCGACGGGCTGCGGGATGCCCTTGACCCTAAAGACCGCTGAGCCGGCAGGAACTCGATCTATGGCAATGCTGGAAGTCAATAATCTCGAAGTGGCCTTCGATACACCGGATGGCACCTTGCAGGCAGTGAGGGGGCTCAGCTACCAGTTGGAGGCTGGGCAGACTCTGGGCATCGTGGGTGAGTCCGGCGCGGGTAAAAGCCAGGGGGTATTTGCGCTGATGGGCCTGCTCCCGGACAACGCCCGGGTCAATGGCGAGGTGATCTTTGAAGGCGAGCCACTGCTTAACTTGCCGGAAAAGCGGATGAATCAGATCCGTGCGGCCCGCATCGGTATGATTTTCCAGGACCCGATGACGTCCCTGAACCCGTTCATGAAAGTCAGCGACCAGCTCATCGAAGTGCTGGTGCAACACAAAGGCATCAGCCGCAAACAGGCTCTTCAGGAATCCCTGCAGATGCTGGAAGCGGTTCGTATCCCCGAGGCCCGCAACCGAATTCATTGTTACCCCCATGAATTCTCCGGGGGTATGCGTCAACGGGTCATGATCGCCATGTCCCTGTTGTGCCGGCCGCGCCTGCTGATTGCGGACGAACCCACCACCGCCCTGGATGTTACGGTACAGGCTCAGGTGATGGACTTGTTGCAGGAGCTGCAACAGGAATTCAATACCGCGATTATCCTGATCACCCACGACCTGGGCGTAGTGGCCGGAAGCTGCGACCAGACATTGGTGATGTACGGTGGCCAGATGATGGAATTCGCTGCCACCCGGGACCTGTTCCGGGATCCCTCCCATCCCTATACCAAAGGCCTGATGGGCGCCATTCCGCGTATTGATGAGCAGATGGATGAACTGGTCACCATCCCCGGCAACCCGCCCAACCTGATGAACCTGCCGCCGGGCTGTCCATTCTGCGACCGTTGCCCCGTGGCGGAGCCGCGCTGCTATCACGAACTCGACCCACCGGAGCGATTCGGGGCAGAGCGGATTCGTGTATGCAATCTGCCAAGGGAGGCGATTCGATGAGCGAACAACAGCGCCTGCTGACGGTGGAAAACCTGCGGGTTACCTTCGACATCATGCCTCGCAACGCCTGGCCCTGGACCCGGCCGCAGCCACTAAAAGCGGTGAACAACGTCAGCTTCACCCTCAACGAGGGCGAAACCCTCGGCATCGTGGGAGAGTCCGGCTGCGGCAAGTCCACCCTGGCAAGGGCCATCATGGGCATGGTGCCCAGCCAGGCGGGAAAGGTGGTGTGGTTGGGCGAGGACCTGCGGGGGCTCAACCTGAAACAACTGCGCAAGCGTCGCCAACGCCTGCAGATGGTGTTCCAGGATCCGCTTGCCTCTCTGTCGCCACGAATGACCGTCGGCGACATCATTGCTGAGCCCCTGCGTACCCACTACCCGGATATCAAGGGCGCCGAGCTGAGGGAGAAAGTGGATGCCATCATGGATCGCGTTGGCCTGCACCCTCACCAGAAAAACCGTTACCCCCACGAATTCTCCGGTGGCCAGTGCCAGCGGGTGGGCATTGCCCGGGCGTTGATACTGGAGCCGAAACTGATCATCTGCGACGAGCCCGTCTCCGCCCTCGATGTGTCGGTACAGGCTCAGGTGATTAATCTGCTCAAAAACCTGCAGCGGGACATGGGCCTGTCATTGATCTTCATTGCTCACGACCTGAGCGTGGTCAAACACATCAGTGACCGGGTGATGGTGCTGTACCTGGGCAATGTGGCCGAAAACGCCCCCCGTGCTGAACTGTTTGCCAACCCCCGGCACCCTTACACTCAGGCTCTGATGGCCGCGGTGCCGATCCCTGACCCGGAGAGGGAACGGGCCAAGCCCCCGGCGGAACTGGAAGGCGACCTGCCGTCGCCGATGAATCCCCCCAGCGGCTGCGTGTTTCGTACACGATGCCCGCTGGCGACGGACTATTGCAGTAGGGAAGTGCCGGCACTGGAAGACAAAACCGGGGCAGGGCATTGGGTGGCCTGTCACTACGTAGAACGACAGGAGTCGTAATAAAGTGTGGAAACGATGTCGAAATTCGCAATGGTGAACCGACAAGAAGGTAACAGGGCACTAACAACCTGTTTCTACCACCTACAATCTGGAGAGCGTGAACCATGACATCAATGATTTTTGTAAACCTGCCGGTAAAAGACCTCAATGCTTCCATGGCCTTCTACGAGGCGCTTGGTTTCAGGAACAACCCCCAGTTCACCGACGATACTGCCGCATGCATGGTCTGGAGCGAGGCCATTCACGTCATGTTGCTCACCCACGACAAATGGCGCACGTTTACTGACCGCCCAATTCCGCCGACCACCTCCAGCGAGGTGATGCTGGCCATCTCCTGCAGCAACCGCGAAGCCGTCGACGCGATGAATAACGCTGCCGCTGACAACGGCGGCGTTGCAGACATCAACCCGTTACAGGACCTGGGGTTCATGTATAACAGAAATCTCGCCGACCCGGACGGGCACGTATGGGAAGCCATGTGGATGGACCCGACAGCGATTCCCGGAGCCAATGACGAAGGCCAGGGAAGTGCCGGTGCTTGACGGCAAGACCAGGCCGGGCACTGGGTGGCCTGTCATTACGTGGAGCGCGATGAAAAATTGAACTAAGCTTGCGGTGTGAATGGATCTCCGTTGACGAGTCACTCTTATGGACAGGAAGTCTGCGCGCTATCAGCCTCTACTAATCGCCCTCCTCGCGATCGCTATGCCCTTGAATCTTTCGCACGCGCAGGAACCAGTGCGCGTCGGAATTGCTGCTGGGATAGAGCGGGAAATAACGGTTTCGGAGGGAGCGTTGGAGGGGCGCTTTTCCGGTTTCTATCGGTGCGTGTTCGAACGGGTTCCCGGGGATTTTCAGTTCGTTGAAATGCCTTTGGCCCAGCTGCTTTACCAACTGCGAAAGGGCGGTGTTGCGGTAGGCCTTCCCCTGGTCCAGACCTCTGAACGGGACCGCTACGCTGATTTCGGTGGGCGACTCTTCCAGACAGAGTACGTTTACCTGTTTCTGGAAGAGATGCCTCCCCTCAACCAGACGGCTGGCCTCACCTACGCGTTCGTCAGGAAGTTCGTCGGGGATCAACTGGTTCAAGGCGAAAACGCAAAGATTCTACACGTCTCCGAATGGCGCCAGGCAGTCTACCTGCTCAAGTTGGGCCGGGCAGATGTTGTGGTCATTCCCTGGGTGCTCGTGGACAAGTTTATGGACAATTATGAGGGCGATTATTTTGTGCGTAGGGCGGCCTGGGTAGACCTTTCCCTATACGTTTCCCATGAGCATGGGAATGGCCAGTTGACGGAAGAGCTGCGCAATGCCATTCGATGGTGCCGGTATCGAAACGATCTCAACTGAGGCTGGCGTCGTCATCAGGAAACACCGTGTCGTAACACCAGGTGAAAACGAACGCATACACCAGATAAAAGACCACGAAGGCGATGTCGACGATCAGTGCCTCAACCAGCCCAATGCCCATCCACCAGGCGATGACCGGAAGGAAGGTTATCATCAGGCCAAGTTCAAAGCTGAGCGCATGAAATAACCGCATCTTCAGTGACTTACGAGTAGAGCCGGTAAGCCGTTTCAGGCCGTGATCGAACATGAGATTGAAGAGGTAGTTCCAGCCGGTTGCCATGGTTGCACCTATGGCAGCCAGGACGCTGGTTTTGTCGAGCTCGAAGCCAAACACAAGTGCGGCTAATGGGATGGCGATAAGCAGGCCGATGATCTCGAACGAGACGGCCTGACGGATTCTGTCTTTAGTGGTTCTCATGGAAATTCAGGAACAATGGAGGCGGGTCGTCCCGCGTTCAATTCCCGGGAAGGGCGGGGGCGTCCCCGAAACGAAAAAAGGTCACGACGTGAGTCGCGACCTTTTAAATTCTGGTAGCAAGGGGCGGAGTCGAACCGCCGACCCCGGCATTATGAGTGCCGTGCTCTAACCAACTGAGCTACCTTGCCGTCACTTCACCAATGGAAGCGGCGCGTATCTTATGGTTGGGGGTGTGGGCTGTCAAGAGCCTAGCCTGCGCCGCGACTCTTTTTTTATCTGTCTTTGGCATTTCTCGCCTGAAAACACCCATATAAACAATGATCTAAACGAGCCGGCTGTAAAGCATGGGTTTTCGACTCATTCCGTGATTGTTGCCGGTTGTTCATTTTCAGGCCTTGAATCCCAAATGTTAATGATGGTTAAATGCAAATGATTGTCATTTATAAACTACCCAGGGACGGCTTGCTATGAGTTCTTTCAGGCACGAATTGGATCAACAGGCTCGCAACCTGTCCGACCTAAGATCCGTTGACGTTACCGGAGCGCCGAATTGGGAGAGGCGCCTTGTAGCGGCCTACCAGCAGCATCGAAAACCCCTGGTGGACACCGCTCAATATCTCCTTGGGTGCAGGGCAAAGGCTGAGGATGTGGTACAGGATGCGTTCCTGAAAGTGTGGGACCAGGGATTCGCCGACAATGTCAGGGACGAGGGCCGCTTTCTTCACCGGGTGGTGCGTAACCTCGCCATCGATCGTCTTCGCCGGTTGGCCCTGGAAAACCGCTTCGCAGCCTGCGATGTCGATGTGGAGGAGGAAGCCGGTGTGCTTTCGGCTTCACCAGAACGGCAGTTGGCTGGAACCCGGGCACTGCACCATGCGCTGTCTTCTCTCGCAGAGCTGCCTGCTCGTGTACAGAAGGTGTTAATGCTTACCCGGGTTGAAGGTCTGACCCAGAGGGAGGTGGCTCTCGCTATTGGGGTCTCTCCCACATTGATCAACTTCATGCTGAAGGATGCGCTGGCTCATTGCCGTGGCAGCCTGGACCAATCCTATCCGTTTTAATCCAAGCCTTTCTCATTCGCGAATTGGGGACTGTTGTTCATGAGACTGATCCGTCTGGTATTTAGTCACAACCCGGGGGCGCTGACCGTTGCGCTTTTGCTGAGCGTTGTGAGTGCGCTTTTGAGTGTCGGGGTGGTGGCGTTTATTAACGAGCGCCTGGTGTCTGCGACAGAAGGCGGGGCAGGTCTGCTTTGGCAGTTTACCGGCCTGCTGGTGGTACTGCTGATCATCGCCTCCTACGCCCAGATATTGTTGACGGCGCTTGGTCATCGGTTTGTCTACGGATTGCGGCGGTCGATGGTCAAGCGGGTTCTTGATACCGGAATTGAGCGCCTGGAAGAGATTGGCGGGGCGAATATTCTGGCCAGTCTGTCCAGCGATATCCGTAATATCACCCTGGCATTTGTCAATCTGCCTCAGCTGATATACGGCCTTGGCCTGAGTGTCGCAGCGTTCGCGTACCTGGCCTACCTGTCACTGCCGCTATTTGTCATGACGTTGCTCTGGATGACGTTCACCATTGGTGTGGGGTGGGTGCTGATCAGGGCCCTGAGTCACCATCTCCAGCAGCTTCGCGAATCTGAAGATCGCATTTATCAGGACTACGAGGCGGCTATTGAAGGGCGGAAAGAGCTGAGCCTCAACCGTGACCGTGCTCGCCGTTACTACGACGACGAGTTTGATCTGAGCGCAGAAACCTATCGCAGCCATGTCACGCTGGCGGACCGCTATCACAGCATCGCCAGCAACTGGGCCAACATCATGGTGCTCGGCACCATTGGCCTGGTGTTCTATCTGGTCAATGGCCTGGGGTGGGCAGCGGCCTCCGTGGCGCCTACCTATGCCCTGACCATTCTTTTCATGCGTACCCCTCTGGTTTCTGCCGTGGCGGCGTTGCCCGCGTTGCTGTCGGCTCGGGTCTCGCTCGACAAGCTCGATACCCTGGCGCTGGCGGAGTATCAGCCCGGCTTCCAGGATATGAGCCGTGATCCGACGGGTGAATGGCAGGAACTGCAGTTGCATGCGGTGCGGTATCGCTATCCGGCCCAGCATGGTGAGCAGGGGTTCGACGTGGGGCCGGTCACCCTGACGATCCGTCGTGGCGAAACCCTCTTCCTGGTCGGTGGTAATGGCAGCGGTAAGTCCACTCTGGCCCGTTTGCTGTCTGGTCTTTATCTGCCGCACCAGGGCGAGATCCAGATCGACGGCCAGCCCCTGCGACCGGAGGATTGGAGCAGCTATCGCCGCCTGTTTGGTTCCGTGTTTACCGACTTCTTTCTGTTTGACCAGCTCATCGCCCAGCAGGGTCAGAACGCAGACCCGGCGGACGTGAATTACTGGCTTGGACGCCTCCGCATGGAGGACAAGGTGAAGGTGGCCGGCAGCCGTCTTCAGGATACCCGGCTTTCACAGGGGCAGCGAAAGCGGCTGGCGCTGTTGCTGGCTTTGCTGGAAAAGCGGGACATCCTGCTGCTGGATGAATGGGCCGCCGACCAGGACCCGGTTTTCCGCCGGTTGTTTTACCAGGAGCTGCTACCGGAGATGAAAGCGCAGGGCAAAACCATTTTCGCCATTACCCACGACGACCGTTATTTCCACCACGCGGACCGGCTGCTGAAGATGGACAGTGGCCGACTGGTCGAGTTGTCAGCCGAGGATCGCCAGCAGTCACGCCATGACGCCTTGCAGATGATCGGAGAGTGACTTTTTCCGGCCAGGCCTAAACATCCGGCGTTCCAGTTCGTCTGTATGTAAATGAGAATTATTTGCTTTGTTGGCCGGGTATCGACAGGCCTTCAGGCAATGTTTTCGCAATCCATTATTACGGGAGAACGGTGATGAGCCACATGCATGATTTTCTTGGCGTCGGTTTTGGCCCGTCGAATCTGGCGCTGGCAATAGCGACACAGGAGTACGCTGAGGGCGGGTCTTCGCCCGATGCCTGTTTTCTGGAGCGCAAGCCAGAATTCAACTGGCATGAAGGTATGCTGATTGACGGCTCCACCATGCAGATTTCGTTTCTCAAGGATCTGGCCACCCTGCGGAACCCGCAAAGCCGCTTTACCTTCATCAACTACCTGAAGGAGCAGGGGCGGCTCGAAGATTTCATCAACATTCAGACGTTCTTCCCCGCGCGGGAGGAATACAACGATTACCTGCAGTGGGCTGCCAGTCACTTTGACGATCAGGTGCACTACGGTCGCGAGGTAGAGGGTGTTGAGCCTTTCCTGAAAGACGGCCGGTTGATCGGGTTTGACGTGCTCTCCCGAACCGCAGGGGGCGAGCTTGAAAGCCGCAGGGCCCGTAACCTGGTACTTGGTATGGGCGGTGCGCCTCAGGTTCCTGCTGCGTTTGAAGGAATAACCGACCCGCGCATCGTGCACTCGTCGCAGTATCGGGGGCGCATTGACACCCTGCTTGCCGACCAGGGTCGCAAGGCGCGGATTGCCGTGGTCGGGGGCGGCCAGAGTGCGGCGGAGATCTTCGAAGACCTTACCCAGCGATTCCCCCAGGTGGATGCGTCCATGATTCTGCGTGGAACCGCTCTGAAGCCCTCGGATGATAGCCCGTTCGTCAATGAAATCTTTAACCCGTCGTTTATCGACCAGATCTATCAGCAACCCGAGTCGCGACGCTTGCAACTGCTTGAAGAGTTCCGCAACACCAACTACGCGGTGGTCGACCTTGAGCTGATCGAGCGCATCTTCCAGATGTTCTATCTCCAGAAGCTGCGGGGAGAGGAGCGACACCAAATGTTGACCCGCCGGGATGTTGCCCGGGTTGACGTGGGTGACGGTGAGCTGCGCCTGACCCTGCACGACCTGGCTACCGATAGCCAGCAGGAACTGGGATTTGATGCTGTCATCCTGGCCACCGGTTACCGCCGGAATCAGCACCACGAACTGCTGGCGGGGCTGGGTGGCCACCTGGAAAACCTCACGCCTGACCGTCAGTACTGTCTCAACCTGCGGGACAGCGATGCCCGGATTTATCTCCAGGGCTGCTGCGAGACCACGCACGGCCTGAGCGACACGCTGTTGTCCGTGCTCGCTGTTCGGTCACGGGAAGTGCTCGAGTCGATTCTCGAAGGTCGGGACCGCGGGCACTCCGCCGTTGCTGATCGCAAAGCCCACGCCGCCCCCATGGTGTGATGGCCTGAGGGAAACCGCGGGGAGCAAGTCCTCGCGGTAATGTGTTCTGAAATCATGCAGGTGACAAGATGAGCCTACACGCGGAACGGTTTCCGAATTTCGCCGATGTCCTTCGTTTTTACGCAGAGCAGCAACCCCAATCACTTGCCATCCGGCAACTGGTCTCGGATGACGCGCCACCCCTGGTAACCAGCTACAGTGAGCTTTACCAGAAGGCACAGGCGCTAGCGGGATATCTACAGAACGAACTGGCGTTAGCACCGGGTGAACGTTGCTTGTTGATGCTGCCAGGAGGCGCGGATTTCGCGGCCGCTTTCTTCGGCTGTTTCTATGCCGGCATTATCGCCATACCCGCGTACCCACCGGAGCACGACCGTCAGGCCTATATTGATCGCCTCGGCGGTATGATCGGGGACTCGAAACCGATGGCCGTCCTTGCCCTGGAGCAGGACATCCGGCGTTATCAGTCTCGATTGGCGCCGCTGTTGCCGGACGGTGGGCGAGTGGTGGCGGCGGACCGCATCGGGCTGCACTGGCAGAATGCGTTGCAGGTGGTGCCACCCCAAAGCCAGGATCTGGCGTTCCTGCAGTACACCTCAGGGTCGACCTCTGCACCCAAGGGGGTCATGGTGTCCCACGCCAACCTGATGGCCAACGAATACACCATGGCCAAAGCCTTCCAGGCCACTGATGACGATGTCTGGATGACCTGGTTGCCGCTGTTTCACGACATGGGACTGATGTCGGGTTTGCTGTTGCCGATCCTGCATGGCCACTGCGCCAACATGATGGCACCGCAGTTCTTCCTGGCCCGCCCGGCACGCTGGTTGGAGGCTATCAGCCAGTACCGGGTGACATACTCCGGCGGCCCGGATTTCGCCTATATGCTCTGTGGCTGGCGGGTGACCGATGAACAACTGGAAGGCCTGGATCTGTCCAGTTGGCGCCTGGCCTTCACCGGGTCGGAACCCATTCGCCCGGAAACCCTGGAGCGCTTTGCCGATCGTATGGCGCCCCATGGTTTTCGCAGTGATGTCTTTGCGCCCAGCTATGGTCTTGCAGAAGCCACCCTGTTCGTAACCACCCATGGGTTCAACGGCGATGTCCAGACCCGTACCTTTGAGCCGGAGCAGCTTTCCACGGCAGGCCTTAGCAGTGCCCATCAGCCCAGCAGGCTGGTGGGGTGTGGGGATGCATATGGGGAAGACACGTTTTGCATCGTTGATTCCCAGACGAGGGAGCCCGTCGAGGACGGTCGAGTGGGCGAAATCTGGATATCCGGCCCCAGTGTTGCTCAGGGCTATTGGGAAAAACCCACGGCTACGGCGGAAACCTTTGTGCAGTGGCGGGATAGCCGATGGTTGCGCAGCGGCGACCTCGGCATCGTCGAGGACGGCCACCTATACGTGGCGGGGCGTCAGAAGGACGTCATCATCGTAAATGGCCAGAACCTGTATCCCCAGGATATCGAGAGCACCCTGGAGCGGGAGATAGAACTCCTGATGCCCGGTCGGTTGGCCGCCTTTGCCACCACGGAAGCCCGGCAGGCGGAAGGTATAGGGCTGGCCCTTGAAGTGGGCCGGACCACCCGCAGAATGATCAAGCCGGCCATGATCTGCGCCACCATCGCGGAAACCATGAGCGACACCCTCGGCATTGCGCCCCAGGTGATCCTGCTGCTGGAGCCCAAAACCCTGCCGCGCACTACCAGTGGCAAGCTGCAACGTGCGGCCTGTCGCCAGGGATGGGAGCGCGGCGAGCTGTCCGTGTTTGCCGGCTGGCAGGACGGTCGCATGCTGGAAGAGGGCGCCTCGGCCCCGGCTGAAACATCGGCTCAAGTAGGGCCGACACTGCTCCCGGAAGTTGTGGCGGCCTGGCAGGCGGCGCTTGAGCGCGACGACCTGGACAGCAACGCCCACTTCTTCACCTGGGGCGGCGATTCGGTCGGCGCCATGCAGATGTTGTCCCGGGTGGAGCGTGACCTGGGGTTGACCATTGAACCGGCGGTCCTGTTCGAGCATCCCCGCCTTGGTGACTTCTCCCGCTGGGTATCCAAGCAGAGTGCCAATGGCCAGGAAGTCCACCCAATCACACTTCTTCCGGACGACGCGGAGCCCCTGCAATCCTTCGCCCAGCAGCGGCTCTGGTTTCTGGGCCAACTGGAAGGCGGCTCCAGCGCCTATCACTTGTGCGGCGAATGGCAGTTCATGGGCAGTCTTGATGAAGACGCGCTCCAGCGCAGTTTGGACGCCCTGGCGGAGCGTCATGAAAGCCTGCGCACGGTGTTTGCCGAAACGGATGAAAACCGTGGCCTGCAGCGGATACAGCCAGCGGCACCGGTAACTGTGCAAAGTCATGACCTCAGCGGCGAGGATTCTCCCGCAAGCGCGCTGGACAACCTCAGTCGAGCCCTGGTCAGCCAGCCCATGGATCTCGAGCAGGGTCCGTTATGGCAGGTGCACCGGGTACGCCTCGGGGACAGCGACCATCGCCTGTTGATGGTGATTCATCACATTATCGCCGACGGCTGGTCGGCGCAGGTGCTGGTGAAGGAGTTCGGGCAGCTTTACACCGCCTTTGCACAGGGACATGACCCGGATCTGCCGGTCCTGCCCATCCGTTATGCCGACTACGCCCACTGGCACCGGGAGACCATGGAGGCTGGCGAAGCCGAACGCCAGTTGAGCTGGTGGAAGCAGCAGTTGGGCGACGAGCACCCGGTGCTTGAACTTCCAACTGACCGGCCGCGCCCCGAGTCCCAGAGCCATCGTGGCGCCAGGGTGGCCTTTGCCTTCCCGGAACCGCTCAGTGAGAAGCTTCGGCAATTGGCCAGGGATCAGGGCGTTACGCTCTTTATGGTCATGCTGGCGCTCTATAAAACCCAGCTGTATCGCTATTCCGGCCAGCGGGACCTGCGGATAGGTGTGCCTGTGTCCGGTCGGTCACGGCCGGAAACCGAAGGTCTCGTCGGTCTGTTTGTCAACACCCTGGTGTTGCGCAGCCAGCCCGTCGCGACGCAGGGCTTCACTGATTTTCTGGCCTCGGTCCGCGACGCTACCCTCGGGGCGCAGGCTCATGCGGATCTGCCGTTCGAACAACTGGTGGACGCGCTGCAGCCGGAGCGTAACCTGCGCCACAACCCCCTGTGCCAGGTGAAGTTCACCCAGCAGTTCCCGTTGCCCGAGAATGTCGGGTTACCCGGGGCGACACTCACCATGCGCCAGCGGGACGACGACAGCGCGCACTTCGATCTGGGCTTCGATATCACCGATCAGCCGGGGGGTATTGAGGGCACTGAGGGAATTGAAGGTATTAAGGGTGTGCTCACCTACGCGTGTGACCTGTTCGACGAGCCGCGTATTCGGGAGTTTGCCGAGGAACTGGTCAACCTGGCGGAGCAGGTCACCGCGAATCCCTCGCGGCCGCTGGGCGAGCTGGAGTTGCTGGCGACACCGTCGGCGCTGGAAGGACCGAAGGCGGACTTTCCCGTAGGGGACTTGGTGTCGCTCTGGAATGGACATATTCAGTCCACCATCGGGCAACAGGCTCTGCAATACGAGGACCAGTCTTTCGACTACGGCTGGCTGGAGGCGGAATCCAACCGGCTGGCACAGCACCTGCAAAGGCAGGGCGTGGCAGCGGAGTCGTCGGTGGGGCTTTGCCTCGACCGTTCACCGGAATTCGTGGTTGGCGTTCTGGCGGTGCTCAAGGCGGGCGGGGCTTTTGTTCCCCTGGACCCGAAATGGCCCTCCGACCGCCAGGCATTTGTACTGAAGGATTGCGGTGCCGGGTGGCTGCTGGGTCATGAAGCCGTGCCCGGCTTCGAAGGCGCCTTGATAGGTTTCAACGCGGCGGCCGATTGGCGGAGCGAACCCGTTGAACCGTTGGGGACGCTGATTGAGCCGGCCCAGGCAGCCTATTTGATTTACACCTCCGGCACCAGTGGTACTCCCAAGGGCGTGGTGGTCAGCCACGGTGCCATTGCGAACTATGTACAGGGTGTTCTGGAGGTCATCGATCCCTCGCCGAAGGCCACCATGGCGATGGTATCCACCGTCGCGGCGGACCTGGGCCATACCACGCTGTTCGGGGCCCTATGCAGTGGTCGCACGCTGCACCTGTTGAGTGCCGACCGGGTTATGGACGCGGACGCCTTTGCCAGCTACATGGCGGAGCATCAGGTCGACATCCTGAAGATCGTGCCCCCCCACCTTTCCGGATTACTGCAGGCTGCCGAGCCGGCCCGGGTGCTGCCCCGTGAGGCTTTGGTGCTGGGCGGTGAAGCGTTGCCATCAGCGTTGCTGAGCCAGGTTCGGGAACTGAACCCAGACTGCCGTGTGTTTAACCATTACGGGCCGTCCGAGTCCACCGTGGGCGTGCTGACCACGGAACCGGGCGACGAGCAGGATTCAATCGTTCCGTTGGGCACGCCACTGCCGAACATCCGTGCGCAGGTGCTGAGCGAAGAGCGTTTACCTTTGCCCCTGGGTGCCATCGGCGAGCTCTATCTGAGCGGCGCCGGCCTGGCGCGGGGATACCTTGGTCAGCCGGAACAGACGGCCGCCGCATTTGTGGATGATCCCCAGTCGTCGCGGGAAAGGCTTTATGCCACCGGTGACCGGGTACGGCTGCTGGAAGATGGGCGGCTGAGCTTTCACGGCCGCAACGACGACCAGGTGAAGGTTCGCGGCTACCGGGTCTCACTGGGAGAGATTGCTCAGCGCATCCGCGCGTTCGACGGCGTCAGCGATGCCCATGTCCAGGTCGACGATAATGGCCTGATCGTGGCGTATCCGTTGGCGGCCGAACTGGACACTGAAGCCATGCTTTCCGCGTTGGCGTTGCAAATGCCGGACTACATGTTACCGGCGCATATCCTGCCGCTGGCTGAATTTCCGCTGACCCCGAACGGCAAGCTCGACCGCAAGGCGTTGCCGCAACCGGAGCGTCAGGGTGAGGATTTCGCTGCGCCGCTGGCGGGTGTGGAAACCATGCTTGCAGAACTCTGGCAGTCGCTGTTGCATGTCGAGAGAGTCGGCCGTAACGACAACTTCTTCAGCCTGGGCGGAGATTCCATCATCAGCCTCCAGGTGATTGCCCGAGCGCGAAAGCAGGGCGTGAAGCTCACCCCAAAGCAGTTGTTCGAGAAGCAGACCATTGCTGAACTGGCTCACGTGGCCGAATTCCAGGAGGCCGCTGCCGCGCCGAAATCGGCGGCCCGGGAGTCGGTTCCGCAGGCCTTCCCGCTGACCCCGATCCAGCAACGTTTTTTCAATCAGCCCGTTGATGATCGCAACCAATGGAACCAGGCGCTGCGCCTGGGTATCCGTTCACCGCTGGAGGCGGAGCCCCTGAGCAAGGCCCTGGCCGCCGTGGTCAATATCCATCCGGCCTTGCGGTTACGTTTTGACGCAGACCAGCGCACGCAGGCCTACAGCCGCGAGGAAAAGGCTGATTTGCTCTGGACCCTGGAAACCGACGATGAACAGACCCTACTGGCGACCTTCAACGACGCGCAGGGCAGTCTCGACCTGTCGAACGGACCACTGCTGCGCTGTGTATTGGTCTCTCAGCCGGGCGAGCGTCAGGAATTACTGATCGCCGCCCATCACCTGGCGGTGGACGGTGTTTCCTGGCGGGTGTTGCTTGAGGATCTGCAGCTTGCCTATGAGCAGGCCGCAGGCGGCAGGGCCATTGAGCTCGAAGGGGACATTGACGGCCTGCATGACTGGGTGCATTACCTGCACCGGGATCTGGCCCATGGTCGCCTCGATGAGGAACTGGCGTATTGGCAGGCATTTTCTGCCGAAGACGCGGCTCTGCCTTGCGACAACCCGGATGGCACAGCGCGGGTTGCCGACGGCGATCACTTGCGAATGACGCTCGATGAAGGGCAGACCCAGCGACTGCTCAACGACGCGCCGACGGCCTTCCGCACCCGGATCAACGATCTTCTGCTGGCGGCATTGGCCCAGGCACTGGGAGAGTGGTCCGGCCGCAGCCGCCATGTGATCACGCTGGAAGGTCATGGCCGCAATGCCCCGGATGGGGCGCCGGACGTAAGTCGCACGGTGGGCTGGTTCACAACGCTGTATCCGGTGGCGCTGGAAGCCGGCGAAGAGGCACTTGGCACACTCAAACGCACCAAGGAAATGCTGCGTCAGGTTCCGGGCGACGGGCTTGGGTATGGTGTGCTGAAGGAACTGCAGGGCGCGGAACTGCCGGAAATGACCGGTGCCGGCCTGACGTTCAACTACCTCGGCCGTTTCGACGAAGAGCCAGGTTCGCAGTTTGTCCTCGAGGGCAAGCCCGTCGGCGATTCGCGCCACGGCTCCGGCCTGCTGGCGAACGCGCTGGTGGTGGACGGGCAGGTACGCAATGGTCAGTTACAGTTGGACTGGACCTACAGTCGTGCGAGGTTCGAGAAGTCGCGGGTGACCCGCCTGATCGACCTGTACCGCGAAGCGTTGATGACGCTGATTGAAGACTGTGCGTCCCGGGCCGGTGGCCTGACACCGTCGGATGTACCGCTGGCTGATCTGGACCAGCCGCAACTGGATGCTCTGGAAAACCCCGCGAATATCGAGGACATCCTGCCCCTGGCGCCGATGCAGGAAGGCATCCTGCTACACAGTCTGCTGGAACAGGGCAGCGGCATCTACCTTATGCAGGACCAGTATGAAGTGCGCAGCGAGGTGGATTTCGAGGCCTTCAGGGCGGCCTGGCACGCGGTGGTCCAGCGCCATCCCATGCTCCGGACCGCTTTCCACGGCCTGGACGGTGGCACCCAACACCAGATTGTCTATCGCGATGTGCCGTCGCCGGCGCAGCTGATCGACCTGAGCCATCTGGAGCGTGCCGATGCGGAAGCGGAGCTGGAGGCGTTGCTGGCGGCAGAACGCCGCCAGGGCTTCGACTTCACCAAACCTCCGCTGCTGCGTCTGCGCCTGGTGCGTTTCGGTCAGGATGATTGCCGCATTGTACAGAGCCATCATCATGCGTTGATTGACGCCTGGTGTCGTGGCCTGATGCTCGCGGAGTTCTTCGACCATTACCGTACCTTGGTGGATGGCAAGCAGCCGGTGGTAACCCCGGCGCGCCCCTATCGCGACTTCATCGCCTGGCTGCAACGCCAGGATGCCACACAGGCGCACCGCTTCTGGCGCGATAATCTGGTCGGTTTCACCGAGGTCACGCCATTGCCCTACCGGCGCACCGCCAATGGTGAGCCATCCATTCAGGATGTGACGCATGCGCTCACAGCCGAGGAAACGGCTCAACTGGTTGAACGGGCACGTGACGAAAAGCTGACCGTGAACACCTTCATGCAGGCAGCCTGGGCACTGGTGCTGATGCGCCACGGTGGTCTGGACGAAGCCCTGTTCGGGGTGACCGTCGCCGGTCGCCCGGCAGAGCTGGATGGCATCGAAGACACCCTTGGCCTGTTCATCAACACCCTGCCGCTGCGCATAGGCGCTGAAAGCACCACCCAGACCGGGCTCGAGTTCCTGTGTTCACTGCAGTCTGCCAATGCGGCCCTGCGCCAGTACGAACACCTGTCCCTGGCAGAGGTACAGAACCTGGCAGACACCCCGCGTGGCGACGCCCTGTTCGACAGCCTGTTCGTGTTCGAGAACGTGCCCATGGGGACGGACGTGCGGCAGGCCGCCGAAGCTTACGGCATCACGCCTCTGGCGAACCGCACCCACACCAACTATCCGTTGACCGTGGTCATTCTGCCGGGCGAGACCTACCAACTTCAGTTCAGCTACGACCAGCGGGTTTTCCGGGATCGGGATATGCAGGCGTTGCTGGACCAGTACCACCAGGTTCTGCGCCAGTTGATGCAGGCGCCGGAGCAGCCGCTTGCCGCTATCCAGCTGGTTTCCGCCGGGGAACGGGGCGAGCTGCTCGGACTTGGCCAGGGCCAGATGGAACCAGACTGGATGAGTCTGAGCTGGCTCGAACGGTTCGAAGCCTGGGCGCTGGCGGATCCCGGCCGGGAAGTCGCCCGCTGCCAGGGCAGCAGCATGAGCTACGCCGAACTTAACCAACGGGCCAACCGCATCGGTCACGGTCTGATTGAGGCAGGCACGCAGCCGGATCAAGTGGTGGCGCTGTATTCGCCCCGCAACCTGGACCTGATGACTATGATCGTGGGCGCCTTCAAGGCCGGTGGCGCCTACCTGGCACTGGATGAACGCCATCCGCCGGCGCGCAGTGGCCGCATGTTGCATAGCAGTCAGGCGCCCGTGCTGGTCACGCCGGAAGCCTGCCTGGAGCAGGTCGGCGCCATCCTGGCAGAAACCGAAGCACGTCCACGGGTGGTCACCCTGGAATCCCTGTTGGCTACGGATCGGGATGGTAATCCACGCCGGTATCCGGCCATGGATCAACTGGCCTACGTCATCTACACCTCCGGCTCCACCGGTGAGCCCAAGGGCGTGATGGTCAACCAGCAGGGCATGCTCAACAACCAGTTGTCCAAGGTGCCTTATCTGGAGCTGGGGGACGGGGACGTGATCGCCCAGACGGCGGCCACCGGCTTCGACATTTCCGTGTGGCAGTTCCTGACCGCGCCGCTGTTTGGCGGCCGCCTGGACATCATTCCCGATGAGATCACCCACGATCCCCAGCGGCTGCTTGAGGCCGTGGCCGACAGCGGCGTTACCGTGCTGGAAAGCGTGCCGGCGGTGATTGAAGGCATTCTCGCGGTGCCGGAGCGGCGTCTGGGATTGCGCTGGCTTTTGCCCACGGGCGAAGCCTTGGGCCGGGAGCTGGCCAGGCGCTGGTTCGAGCGTTACCCGCGCATTCCACTGGTCAACGCCTATGGGCCGGCGGAGTGTGCCGACGATGTGGCGCTTCATACCCTGACAGGCCTGGAGGAGACACGCGCGGGCATTCCCATCGGCAAACCCACCGACAACAACCGGCTTTATGTGCTCGACACTCAGTTGGAGCTGGCACCGAGCGGTGTGGTTGGTGAGCTCTATGTCGGTGGCACTGGAGTCGGCCGTGGTTATGCCGGCCGTCCGGAGCTGACCGCGGAGCGCTACGTCCCGGACCCCTTCGGTCAACCCGGTGGCCGCCTTTACCGCACCGGTGACCTGGCACGCTGGAATGACGACGGCCTGCTCGAGTACGCCGGCCGCGCGGACTTTCAGGTGAAGATCCGTGGCCAGCGCATTGAACCGGGCGAGATCGAATCCTGCCTGCTGGCCTGCAACGGCATTCGTCAGGCGGTGGTGGCGGCCCAGCAAACACCTCACGGGGCCCAACTGGTGGCCTACCTGGTGCCCGACGACGGTCTACACCTGGAAACCGAAAGCCTGCGGGATCGATTGTCCCATGAGCTGCCGGCGGTGATGGTGCCTACCCATCTGGTCGTGCTTGACCGGTTGCCGCTGAACGCCAACGGCAAGCTGGACCGCAAGTCCCTGCCGCAGCCGGAGCTTGAGGTACGCCGCTACATCGCCCCGGAAGGCGAACTGGAAGAAATCCTGGTGGAACTCTGGAGAGACCTGCTGAAGGTCGAGCAGGTGGGGCGCCACGACCACTTCTTTGAACTGGGCGGCCACTCGCTGCTGGCAACTCGCCTGCTGTCTCGGATTCGCGAGCGCCTGGGCGTGAGCGTGCCGCTGGCGGAAGCCTTTGAGGCCACCACGGTGGCGGCCATGGCTGCCGTGATTGAACGCCTGAAGGGACAGGCCCTGGATCAGGACCGCCTGGACAACCTTGATGCATTGATGAATGAACTGGAGGAGATTGAATAATGCAGGACAATGCGATGGCCCTGTCACGCCGCTTCCTGGGGCTGAGCGCCGACAAGCGCCAGGTGTTCCTTCGCAGACTGCAGGAGCAGGGGCTGGACCTGTCGTCCCTGCCGATCCCTTCGGGTATGGCCGGTGATGCCAGCCCTGCCTCTTTCGCCCAGCAGCGGTTGTGGTTTATCGATCAGTTGGAGCCGGGTAACAGTGCCTATCATCTGCCTGGCGCCATTCGTCTCAACGGCCCGCTGGATGTCGGGGCGGTGCAGGCGGCTTTCGACACCCTGGCACTTCGCCATCACAGCCTGCGCACTACCTTCCGTGCCGACGAAAATGGGGAGCCGCTGCAGGTGGTGGGACCGGTGGCGCCGGTCAACATCCCGCAACTGAGTGCAGACAGCGAAATGGCATTCCAGGCCTGGGCCAGGGAGATCGCGCAGCAACCCTTCGATCTGGCCGCTGGCCCGCTCTGGCGGGTGGCGTTGGTGCGGATGGCGGAACACGACCATCGCCTGGTGCTGTGCCTGCATCACATCATTGCCGATGGCTGGTCGATCCAGGTGCTGCTGACCGAATTTGCCCAATGCTATCGCGCCGCTCTGGCCGGTGAGGTGGCCGACTTGCCTTCGTTGCCCCTGCAATACGCGGACGTGGCCCTGTGGCAACGCCGTGGCCTTGAGGCAGGCGCCGGGGAAGTGGGCCTCGACTACTGGACGCGGCAGTTGGGCGATGAGCCGCCAGTGCTGGAATTGCCGACCGATCGGCCGAGGCCTGCGCAGCAGTCTTTCCGGGGCGGGCGTTATCACTTCACGTTCGACGACACCGTGGCCAATGCGCTGAATGCCTTGGCGCGGTCCCGGGGAACAACCTTCTTCACGGTCATGCTGGCGGCCTACAAGGTGCTGCTGTACCGGCTGAGCGGGCAGACCGACCTGAGCGTGGGCGTTCCCATTGCCGGACGAGAACAGGCGGAACTGGAGGGCCTGATCGGCTTTTTCGTGAATACCCAGGTGCTGCGCAGCGATGTGGCCGGCGGCGATGGATTCACAGCCATACTGTCCCGGGAGCATGAGATTGCCCGGCAGGCTCAGACGCATCAGGCATTGCCATTCGAACATCTTGTCGACCAGCTGCAGCCGGAACGCAGCCTGAGCCAAAATCCGTTGTTCCAGGTGCTCTATAACCATCAGCAGCGCGATGGCGAGCGCTTTGAACTGACTCCCGGTGTGACTGCTGAATTGCTGGCGCAGGACGCCGGCGCCGCCCAGTTTGACCTGGCGCTGCACACCTGGGCCTTCCCGGACGGTCGCGTGGGCGGTAACTGGAATTACGCGGCGGATCTGTTCGATGGGGAAACGGTTGAGCGGATACACCGTCGATTTGAATGCCTGCTCCGGCAGATCGCGGCAGACCCCCAGCAGTCAGTCGGCGACTATGATCTGCTGGACGACACCGACCACGAGCAACTGGCGAGCTGGAACCGGACGGGCGTGGACTATGGCCG
>NZ_DELU01000006.1:337-48317 GCF_002352785.1 Marinobacter sp. UBA2688 | reverse complement strand
CATGCCTGGCGCACAACAAAAAAACCCGGCCGCGTGGGCCGGGTTTCTTTCAATCCCCTGACGGCCTTTACGACATCAGGTTGTAGACAAACACGATCGCAACCGCCACCGGTGTTACGAAGCGAACCAGGTTGTACCAGAGCGCAAAGCTGCCTCCGGAAAGGGCCAAATTGCTCTGCAACGACTCTTTCGCCACGCACCAGCCGACAAACAGGGCCGTCAGCAGGCCGGACAGCGGCAGCATCACGTTGGCGGTAAAGAAGTCGAGCAGATCGAAGATGGTGTTGCCCTCGAAACGCTCGAACATGCCCAGGGGCGCGAAACCAGACCACTCGTTCAGGGACAGGATGGACGCAATACCCAGCAGCCAGCAGGCAACCCCCACCACCACCGTGCTTCCCACACGGCCAACGATCAGTTTGTCTTCCAGCCATTCAACCACTGGCTCCAGCAGTGAAATAGCGGAGGTCCAGGCCGCGAACAACAGCAGCACAAAGAACAGGGCACCAAATATGCTGCCCATCGGCATCTGGCCGAAGGCCAATGGCAGGGTCTGGAAAATCAGGCCGGGGCCCGCACCGGCTTCCAGGCCATTGGCAAAGACCACCGGGAAAATCGCCAGGCCGGCCATCAGCGCCACCACGGTATCCATGATGGACACGGTCACTGCAGTCCGCCCGACCGACACATCGTCTCCCAGATAGGAACCGTAGGCCATCATGATGGCCATACCCAGGCTCAGGGTGAAAAACGCATGGCCCAACGCTACCAGTACGCCATCCATGGTCAGGGCGCCAAAATCAGGGGTAAACAGGAAGGCGACAGCAGCACCGAAGTGGCCGGTGGTAGTGGCATAGCCCACCGCAACCAGCAGCAACACGAACAGGGCGGGCATCAGGATGGTGACGGCTCGCTCCAGGCCGGATTTGAGGCCACGGGCCACCACGAAAATCACCAATGCCATAAAGATGGTGTGCCAGATCAACAGTGTAACCGGGCTGGCCAGCAGGCCGCCGAACAGCTCACCGATGGCGTCCGCGCTCTGGCCGGTAAAATCGCCCATGGCCGCGTGGCCAACGTAGGACGCCGCCCAGCCCCCGATGACAGAATAGAACGACAGGATAATGAACGCTGCCAGCACACCCACAATGGCAGAGATCCGCCATACCGGTGACGCCAGGTTGCGCTCGGCCACCAGGCGGAAACTGGTGATCGGATTATGTCGGCCACTACGGCCGATATAAACCTCCGCCATCATGATGGGGATACCGACGATGGCGATACACAGCAGGTATACCAGTACGAAAGCGCCACCACCATTTTCGCCGGTGACATAGGGAAATTTCCAGATATTGCCCAGCCCGACGGCCGAACCGGTCGCGGCCAGGATAAAGGCCATCCGGGAGGACCATAGCCCACGATGGGCCGGGGTAGATTTGGAACCAGTCATTGTTTCATCCTGTGCTTTTGGCTGATGAATCGATTAGAAGAGGTATGCCGAAGGCCTGCTTCAGCAGATGGGGCGGGATTTTGCCAGCAGTATGCGCAGGATGCCAGCCAGGGCCGGCACCGGGACGTAAACATCTCCGGGGCCGGCCGATAACTAGCCGTTTTTACTCACGAACCGGGAGACCAGATCTTTCAGCCCGCGGGACATCTGGCTCAGACTGTTACTGCTGTCCTTGGCGGAATCCGCCTGCTGGGTACTGTGATCGGCCAGTTCGGCAATATTGACCACCTGATGGTTGATCTCCTCGGATACCTGGCTCTGCTCCTCAAAGGCCGCCGACATGCTGATGAAGCTGTCGGAAATATCATGGATCGAAGACACGATTTCCTGCAAGGACGTTTCTGCCTCCCGCACCTTCTCCAGGCCCTTGCCTGCATCCTGCTCCCCTTCACGGGTGGCCTGAACGGCTTGTTCCACCTGGCTACGGAAGTCGTCAATGACCTGCTGTATACGTACTGTGGAATCCCGGGTGCGGCGGGCCAACGACCGGACCTCGTCCGCCACCACGGCGAACCCTCGACCCTGCTCGCCAGCACGGGCGGCTTCGATGGCCGCATTCAGTGCCAGCAAATTGGTTTGTTCAGCAATGTCTGAGATCAGGCTGGCGGCCTCACCAATGCTTTCTGTTGAGGCACCCAGTTTCTGGATGGCCGTGCCAATGCCGTTCACCCGGGTGACCAGCTGTTCGATGGCCGTCAGGGCCTCACCGCTGCGCTTGCTGCCGGTGGCCGCCATCCGGTTGGCTTCTTCCGCCACTTTGGCGTTGCCATTCACGGTTTCAGTCACTTCCTGGATCGACACCGTCATTTCGTTAACGGCCGATGCGGTCTGGTCGGTCTCGGCCCGCTGTTTGGCAATCGACTCGGCGCCCTCGCTGATGTAACGGTGGCTCGCCCTGGCATGCTCATACAGTAGCTCCGCCTGGTCATCAATACGGGCCAGGGCGGTACGAATCCTCGCTTTCTCGCTCATGATCAGCATGGCCATCTGCGAGAACAGGCCGCTTTCATCACTGTAGGTCCGTGCCACAACGGCATCACGGAAGGCGTCAGGGCGCAGGTCAAGCAGGCTCTGCAGGCGGGCGGTTATGGACCTGAGGGTCAGCCCCGCTGCCAACACATGAGCTACCACGATCACGCCGATGGCCATCCCGGAATTGCCCAGCATGGTCAACGCCACCAGGCTCAGGACCAACGACAGGGCAAAGGGCCATCCTGACCGCAAGACAGATGCAATCCGACTTTGGACACTGACGACCGCCTTGCCGGCAGACAGCTTCGGATAGAGTTTTTCAGCCCGCGCCACTTGCTCACGGGTTGGCGAGACTCGTACCGACTCGAAGCCAATCATTTTTCCGTTTTCAAGAATCGGGGTCACGTAAGCGCTCACCCAATAGTGGTCACCGCTCTTGGTGCGGTTCTTGACCACCCCCATCCAGGGTTTTCCGGCCTTGAGGTACTCCCACATTCCCTGAAATACAGCCGACGGCATATCCGGATGACGGATTACGTTGTGGGGCTGGCCGACCAACTCCTCTCGAGAGAAACCGCTAATGTCGACGAACTCGTCATTGCAGTACGTAATGACGCCTCTTGAATCGGTGGTGGTAATCAGTCGACCGCTTTCGGCCATTCGGACTTCACGCTGGGTAACCGGAAGGTTTTTTCGCATTACAGGCTGTCTCCCTGACATGGCCATTCCACATTTGGTTTGGCAATTATGGCAACTCTAAGCGTAGACGCCGTCAGCAAACATTGTGAAATATCCGATATCCAGAGGATGTCAGAGTGAACCGGGACGACCGTTTACAGACAACGGGGAGTACCGTTACACCGCCAGCCTTGCCCGCGGATGAAAGCGCGCATTCAACCACAGCGACAGGGCGATAACACCGCCTCCTATGGCCAGTCGCAACAGGTCGGCATCCCGGTTCCAGATCACCAGATTGACCAGCAACCCGGCGGGCACCAACATGTTGTTCATGATTGCCAGAGTGCCGGCATCCACATGGCATGCCCCCCGGTTCCACAGGAACAGCCCGATACCGGACGCTGCCAGGCCCAACCAGGCGAGGATGCCCCACTGCAACGAGGTCGTGGGCAGACGACTGGCATCGCCAAAGATCAGGAAGGATGGCAGGGCAATGATCAGTGCCCCGAAAAAGAAATAACCAAACGTACGGTAGGCCGGCAGTTCCGTCGGGAAGCGCATCATGGTGTGCTTATAGCCGACCTGGCCCGCCGCAAAGGTGAAATTGGCCACCTGCAACAGCAGGAAGCCAGTGATAAAGCCCTGGCTCAGGCCGTCGTAACGGATAATCCCTGCACCCAGCGTTGCCACGGCTGCGGCAACCAATGCAATCGGCGAAAAGCGCCGGTACAGGGCGTCATCGATCAGGGTAACGTACAGTGGCGTGAAAATGGTAAACAGCAGAACTTCCGGCACGGTCAGGTAGCTGAACGAGCGGTACAGGCACAAATAGGTCACACCGAACTGCAGCATACCGGTGACCAGTACACCCAGCTTCAAGCCTCCGGGAACCCCACGCCAGCGGGTCAGCGGCAGAAACACCAGGGCGGCAAGCACCACACGGGTCAACACCGCGAAATCGCTGTCCACACGCCCGGCCAGAAATTCGCCAATCAGGCTGAACGAAAACGCCCACAGGACTGTTACGAAAATCAGAAGACCCATATTACCCGCACCTGAAACATTGGAAGGCGGCACTTTACCCGCTACTGCACTGGGTTGTACACAGTGCCACGGAAACACCCTATGACATCCGGAGTGGAGAATGGGGTACCATCCAGCGCACCTGACAGTTTCCAATTTATCTCTCCGGCCCGGGCTCACGATTCCATGGACGAAACCCACCAGCCATTACCAGAAGTCCGCCAGCCTCTGGTCCAGCGCACACTGACCGAGTGGCGCACGCTGGCCGTCCTGGGCGGACCGATCCTGATTGCCCAGGTGGCGCAGATGGCCAACGGGGTCATTGATACCGTGATGGCAGGCCACGCCAGTGCCGAAGACCTGGCGGCCGTGGGCATTGGCAGTAGTCTGTGGATGCCGGTGTTCCTCTTTTTCATGGGCCTCCTGGGGGCCCTGCAGCCGATCATTTCCGGTTATAACGGGGCGCGCACCACCGAGAAAATCATGCCCGCGACCTGGCAGGGGCTTTATATCGCAGCCGGCGGCACGGTGATCATGATCCTGCTGCTGACCAACGTGCACCCGGTGCTGGATGCCCTGAATCTGGAAACCAACACCGCCCGCATCACCCAGGGCTACCTGGACGCCTTCGCCTGGGGCATTCCTGCGATGTTGATGATCATGGCACTGCGAGGGCTGACGGACGGGCTGGGCCATACCCGGGTGATTATGGCCTTCTCGGTGCTGGGAACCCTGATCAACCTGCCCCTGAACTACATCTTCATTTACGGCAAACTCGGCCTCCCGGCCATGGGCGGCATCGGCTGTGGGTGGGCCACCTCCATCTCCAACGGCGTTGCGGCCCTGGCGTTGCTGATCTACCTGAACCGCAGTGCGGTGTATCGCCGTTTTCACCTGCTGGCAGACTGGGCCAAACCGGACGCAGCGGGCATCCGCTATATCCTGCGCCTGGGCATCCCCATTGGTTTTACCATCTTTGTGGAAGCCAGCATGTTCTCGGTCATAGCCCTGTTCCTGGCACCGCTGGGGCCAGTGATTGTGGCGGGGCACCAGATCGCGCTGAACGTGGTATCGCTGGTGTTCATGCTGCCGCTGAGTATCGGAATGGCGCTGACCCTGCGGGTGAGTTTCCTGGTGGGTGCCAAGGCGCCGGATACTGCCCGGCTCATCGCCCGCAGTTCGCTGATTCTGGCGTCAGCGGTGGCGCTGGTATTTGCCGTGCTGCTGTTTGTGTTCGCAGAAGGAATTGCAGCGCTCTACACCGGTGAGCAGGACGTTCAGGCCGTGACGGTGACACTGCTGGTGTATGCGGCCTTCTTCCAGATTGCCGATGTGATTCAGGTGACCTGCATCAGCGCCTTGCGGGGCTACAAAGACACCAGCATTCCCATGCTCATCATGCTGTTTTCGTTCTGGGGCGTTGGATTGCCGCTGGGGTGGGTGCTGACCTTTACCGACTGGTTGCTGCCTGCCATGGGGGCCGCTGGTTTTTGGGTGGGGCTTACCTGTGGGCTGGCGTCCGCCAGTATCCTGTTGGGGCTGCGATTATTTCTGTACTCGCCAAAACCAGAGTAGTCTTGCCGGGGCGATCACGCAGGGCTGGCGACCATGTCGTCCGCGTAGACAATACGGTCGCGCCCGGTGTCCTTTGCTTCATAAAGTGCTTCATCCGCCCGCGCCAGCCAATCATCAGGTTTTTCGCCAGCCTGGAGCAGGGCAACGCCAAAGGAGGCGGTAACCTGCCCCCCGGGGTGACGCAGGAACTTGTGCATGATGTGCTGCAGGTTGTGCATGACCGCCTTCAACCCGGTTGAATCCACCCCGGGCATCAGCAATACAAACTCTTCACCGCCAAAGCGGAACAGTTGATCGGACTTGCGGATGTTCTGTTCGATCAACGCCACCATTTCCACCAGCACGTCATCCCCTACGTTGTGCCCATACTCGTCGTTGATCTTCTTGAAGTAGTCGATATCCAGCAACACCAGGGCGTAGGAGATGCCGTTTCTGGAAGCGCTGGCAACGGCCATTGCCAGCTCCTGATCCATGGAGCGGCGGTTTTTGACGCCCGTCAGGGGGTCGATTGTGGCCAGGTGTTCCAAGCGCTCCCGCTGGTTCTCGTTGCGATGGGCAAACACATAGGCGCAGCAGCTGACGACCATAGCCGTGGCGGCGAAGGTCCACATCTGGACAAGAGAACTGAAGGCCACGCCATGCACCATCAAGGCAACAACGGCGGCCAGATTGATAAAAATTGCGTAGCGGGGTTCCGTCAGGAAGAAGCTTGTCACCAGGCACGGATATAACCAGAACAGCCCAGGCTCTCCGACCAACGCTCCGACTGTCACCGCCCCGCCGCAGGCCACCAGGGCCATTGCAAAACCACTGCGAGCGGTATCGCCTGTTATCCAGGCGTAAATCATTCCGGCGGTGATCGCCAGCATAATACCCAGATCGACCACCCCGGCCAGCACGTTGCCCTGGACAAACCGCATCACCGCAAAGGGGGTTATCCCCAGAATGGCACTGATGGCCAACAACGTGATGATGGACAGCCTGAAATCTGTTTTCAGACGATAGAGCATAGTGACAGTACATTCCTACCAAGGTCTTATTAGCAAACTATCATAGCGCAAGATCCGATTACGGAAGCTGAACGCAACGAAATTTAACAAACGCACAAATGAAATACTTTGTTAAATCAAAGGACGCAGATTCCCATATCACCGCAAACGTCCCATTCCCGACCGTTCAACAACTGGAGTTGGTATCGGCTTAAGGGGTAAACTTAAGCATTATTATAATAAGCACCAGGAAGCCATTGAGTGCAGAACCTTCTTCGTATCGCACCCGGCGCATTGACCATTGGAAAGCCCTTGCCCTGGACGGTCTATGACGCCGATGGCAATGTTCTGCTGAGACAGGGCTACGTCATACAGAATGACATTCAGCTGGAGCAGTTGTTCGAGCGTGGCCTGTTCCAGCCCCGGGTGATTGAGCGCCCCGACGAGGATATTCAGGAAGATATCCGTCTCCGCAACCCGTTTGCGGATTATCCCGTATTACTGCAAACCCTGGAATCCTCGCTAAACGCCATTACTAACCAGGATGACAGTGCCCGCCAACGGGTACTTGGCCTGTCACGAATGATTGACCAGATGTGCCAGGAATCCCCGGAGGCCAGCCTGGCACTGGTGCACCTGTACTCGATCGAGCCCACCATCCATGAACAGATACTGTTCTATGCCGTTCTCTGTCAGTTTACTGCACGCCGGTTCGGCCTCGATGACAAGCGGATCGCCGTACTGATCAGTGCTGCGCTAATGGCAAACCTGGCTCTGGTGCCGGTGGCCGACAAACTCAATGCTTCCAACCGGGTATTGACCGACGAGCAGCGCGCGGTGATACGCAAACACCCCGAACGCAGCGTTCAGGCACTCAAAGAGGCCGACATCACCAGCCCACTGCTACTCAAAATCATTGCGCAGCACCACGAACAGGCGGACGGTTCGGGCTATCCCCATGGGTTGAGTGGTACCGACATACGGGGTGAGGCGGAAATCCTGGCGCTGGCGGAACGCTATGTGGCAATGATAACGAAGCGGGCTTATCGCGAACGAATGAACATAACCGAGGCCCGCAAACTGATCGCTTCGCTGGCCGACGGCAAACTACGCCCTGCCATTCCGCGGGCTCTGCTGGCCATTCTGACCGATCATCCGCCAGGAACTCTGGTGAGGCTCGCCAACAACGAAGTGGCGGTGATTGTCCGGCGCCCGCACCGTCACCGTGGCCCGTTTGCCAAAGCCATCATTGGTCCCAGGGGCAATCGTTACAGCGGCACCTTTGAGCGGGATTGCAGCCAGCCGGATTTCAATATTATCGACGTTGAACAGCCCGAAGTGATGCCCTCCATGGACTTCGGGCTACTCTGGGGTTTCCACTAACGCTCTACGCGCTCTGTATTATCTCAAGCCCAACGCCTGGGCGTGATGCTCCAGATGGTCATCGATGAACGAGGCGATGAAGAAGTAGCTGTGATCATAACCCCGGTGCATTCTCAGATTGATGTGGTGATGCACCTTCTCACATGCCTCGACCAGCGCCTCGGGATTGAGCTGACTTTCAAGGAAGTCATCCGCTGTACCCTGGTCCACCAGCAGCGGTAAGCGTTCGCTGGCGCCGGGAATCAACAGCGTCGCATCCCACTCTTCCCAGGTTTTCGGGTCGTCCCCCAGATAACCGCTGAAGGCTTTTTGACCCCAGGGGCACTCGCTGGGGTTGGCAATCGGCGCAAAAGCAGACACGGATCTGTACTGCCCGGGATTCTTCAGCGCCGCGATCAGTGCCCCGTGACCACCCATGGAATGACCACTGATACTGCGATCCTCTGTCACCGGCAAGTGGCCTTCCACCAGTTGCGGCAATTCCTTCACCACATAATCGTACATTCGATAGTGAGGGGCCCAGGGTTGGCGTGTGGCGTTCAGGTAAAAACCGGCACCACTACCGAAATCGTAACTGTCATGTTCACCGGGCAGGTCCAGACCACGGGGGCTGGTGTCAGGGCACACAATGGCGATGCCCAACTGCGCCGCTTTTTTCTGGGCCCCGGCCTTCTGCATGAAATTCTGGTCGGTACAGGTCAGTCCCGACAGCCAGTAAAGAACCGGCACTTTTTGAGGGTTGCTGCCCACGGCAACAGGAGGAAGGTACACCGCAAACTCCATATCGCAGTCCAGGGCTGCCGAGTGGTGCTGGTAGCGCCGGTGTTCGCCGCCAAAACAGACGTTGGTGGAGAGCAGTTGCATGGGAACCTCTCAGTCGGAAAATTCACAGTCTTCTGACTACGCGTATTTCGGTACTTCTATGCCATAACCGGCCTTTGCAAACTCTGCCAGGATGGCAGTGCGGGTCACAATACCGATCAAACGATCATGGTCAACCACCGGGTAGACCTTGGGCTTGCCTGCGCCCAGGTTCTGGGCCAGATCCACAACAGACATTTCCGGGGATATGGTGACCGGATTGCGAAACATAACGTCGTCCACGATCGGGTCGCCTTCGTGGTGGTAGTTGCTCACCAGCAGGGCGTGGATGCAGTCCTGTTCGGAAACAAACCCGATCACCTTGCGGTGGTCATCCACGACCGGCAGCCCAGTGACGTGGTTGTGAAGCAGTGTTTTGACCACTTTGGTTAAGGGCGTTCCACGACGAATGGGCTCGATGTGGTTCCACATGACATCGGATACTTTTAGCGATTGCATTGGCAGACTCCCTGACCAGTCATATTCTGGATTCGTCCCTCTTTAAACATAGGCAATGGGGGCGAAAACTGGAAGTATAAACCCGCAACCGGCCATCTCTTTCTGCGGGCACCGGCCGTCAGCCGTTGCCCTGCCTCGGCTGTTGCGCCATGGTTTCAAAGCCGATCTGGGCAAACCGCGACAACAGAGGTTCCGGAAGATCGTGCCCCATTCCGTCAATCATCTCAACGCGGGCATGAGGCATCAGGTATCCCAACTGCTCCGCAGCCACCGGCCGCACCAGCGGGTCGGCCTTGCCATGAATCACGGATACCGGCACCCGTATGCGCCGTGTGGCTGATGACAGGCTGCCAGTGGCAAGGATGGCACGGGTCTGGCGGAGAATGCCGGCGGGATGATAGCTGCGCCGGAACTCCCGTACGATCCGGTCCCTCACTTCCTGTTCGCGAGGTGGGTAGCCCGGACTCTGAATCGCCTTCCAGAAGTCCAGGGAGCGTGCGACAACTGCGGCTTCATCATGCCCCTTCGCGCCAATACCTGCCAGGCGCCAGATCAGCTTTGATTTTGGCATCGGCAGGCGCGGGCTGTTGGTGGAGGTCATGATAAGGGTTGCCGAGCGCACGCGTTCGGGGCGATTCGCAGCCACCAACTGGCTGATCATGCCGCCCATGGAAACACCCACCAGGTGAGCGCAGGTCAGGCTGAAGGCGTCCATCACCTTACAGACATCGTCCGCCATGTCATGCAGGGTATAGGGCGCGGCGATCGGCAGGCCCATCCGGTGCCTTGCCATGACCGCAACCGGATGACCCTCCAGGCGATCCTTCAGGTGCGATGACAGCCCGATGTCGCGATTATCAAACCGGATTACCCGGAAGCCTTCACGAACATACTGGTCCAGCAACGCCTCCGGCCAGAGCGTCATCTGCGCCCCCAATCCCATCACGAAGATCACTGGCTCCCCGGCGGGATCTCCCCGGGTTTCTACACAGAACGACAGCTCGCCTGCCTGGACGTGAAGGGTCTCGGGCATGGCGTTGACCGACGTATCGGCAGAACTCCAATCAGAGTGGCTTAGGGTTTCCGGCATTGAGGGACTCCTGAGATAACCAGTCCACAGCTTAACCCGAGAGGCTACGAATCCAATAGCTTTGCAGACCCACGTCGCGTCAGAACAGCGAATTCTTTGCAGCGAATATTTACAGATGGAAATAAGTATATAAACTCAATGAGTTATACGCTTCCGCCGAGCTCAGATCTGTACTACTCAGATCCATATCGCCGGTGTCGCGGAAGCTCCTCAATACCAAGGCACAAACACAGGGAGATTCCCATGGAAGCCTTTGAGTCGTTTATTAGCAGCATTAACGCACTGGTCTGGGGCCCGCCCATGCTGGTGATGATTCTTGGTGTCGGCCTGTTTCTGAGCATTGGCCTGAAGCTGATGCCGGTATTGAAACTGCGAGCCGGTTTCCAACTGATGTGGAAAGGCCGTACCGGGGCCGAATCAGAGGGCGAGATTCCTCCATTCCAGGCCCTGATGACCGCGCTGTCGGCTACCGTTGGCACCGGTAATATTGCTGGCGTTGCCACCGCGGTATTCCTGGGCGGCCCCGGAGCGCTGTTCTGGATGTGGCTGACCGCCCTCGTGGGTATGGCGACCAAATATTCCGAGGCGGTACTGGCGGTACGCTTCCGGGAAGTGGACGAACGCGGCGCCTACACGGGTGGCCCGATGTACTACATTCGCAACGGCCTGGGTAAAAAATGGGCCTGGCTGGGCGTGCTGTTTGCCATCTTCGCCGCTGTGGCCGCGTTTGGCATTGGCAACACCGTGCAGGCCAACTCGGTGGCCGATGTTCTGGAAACCAACTTCAACCTGCCGCACTGGGTGACCGGCCTTGTGTTGATGGTACTGGTAGGCCTTGTGCTGATCGGTGGCATCAAACGCATCGGGCAGGTGGCGAGCACGTTGGTGCCCTTTATGGCCATCGCCTATATCCTGGTTGGCCTGATGGTACTGGCCATTAACGCCGAGCAGATTCCGAACGCCATCGCCATGGTATTTACACACGCGTTCAGTCCGGTTGCCGCCGAAGGTGGCTTTGCCGGCGCCGCCGTCTGGGCCGCTGTCCGCTTTGGTGTGGCCCGCGGCATTTTCTCCAATGAGGCAGGTCTCGGTTCCGCCCCTATCGCCCACGCGGCAGCCCAGACCAAGAACCCGATCAACCAGGGCATGGTCGCCATGCTGGGCACGTTCATCGACACGATCATCGTGTGCAGCATCACCGGCCTTGTCATCATCAGCTCTGGCGCCTGGACGTCAGGTGAGACCGGTGCGGCACTGACCTCACTGGCCTTTGAAACCGGACTGCCCGGGTTTGGCAATTACGTTGTCGCCATCTCCCTGGCGATTTTTGCCTTTACCACGATTATCGGTTGGTCGTTTTACGGCGAACGCTGCATTGAGTTCCTGTTCGGCGTCAAAGCCATCGTGCCGTACCGCGTGATCTGGATACTGGCGATACCGGTCGGTGCCACCATCAACCTTGGCCTGATCTGGCTGATCGCCGACACGCTCAACGCCATGATGGCGCTGCCAAACCTCGTGGCCTTGCTGCTACTGAGCCCGGTGGTGTTCAAGCTCACCCGTGAGCATTTCGAGAAAGAGCGGTCAGTCGGCGTTAGCTGATACGTAAGTGGAGTCGGATGAGGCAAATCAAGACCCCTTGGTTTTCTCCCATCCGCCTCCACTGTTTATCGTATAGACTGAATTTTGTGCCGGCGCTTCGTCTGGCCGGGCTTTCGTATCATCAAAGGAGGAAACGCGATGAGTTTACGTCTGGGAGATACCGCACCGGATTTTGAGCAGGATTCCAGTGAAGGCAGGATCGACTTTCACCAATGGCTGGGCAACAGCTGGGGCATACTGTTCTCGCACCCTGCCGATTTTACGCCGGTGTGCACCACCGAGCTCGGCCTGACGGCCAAGCTGAAAGACGAATTCGCCAAGCGTGACGTCAAGGCAATCGCTCTGAGTGTGGACCCGGTCGATTCCCACAAGGATTGGATCAAGGACATCAACGAAACCCAGGGTTGTGCCGTTAACTTTCCGATCATTGCCGACCACGATCGCAAGGTGTCTAACCTTTACGACATGATCCACCCCAGCGCCAGTGAGACGCTGACCGTGCGATCGCTGTTCGTGATCGACCCGAATAAGAAAATCCGCTTGATGATCACCTACCCGGCCAGCACCGGTCGCAACTTCAACGAAGTGCTGCGGGTTGTAGACTCGCTGCAGATGACCGACATTCACAAAGTGGCAACACCAGGCAACTGGGAACCCGGCGGCGACGTGGTGATCGTGCCGTCCCTGCAGGATGAGGATGAAATAAAAGAACGTTTCCCGAAAGGCTATCGGGCGGTGAAGTCCTACCTGCGGATGACGCCGGACCCGGGATCGAACTGGAGTGGCGATTAAGCGCTGAACGCGCAATCCGCTGAAACGAAAAAGCCGGGCTGATGCCCGGCTTTTTTATGCCTATCGTTCCTGGCCTCAGAATGCCGGAACCACGGCTCCCTCGTACTGCTTCTTGATAAACGCCTTGACGTCATCCGTTGTCAGCACCTTCGCCAGCTTCTGGATTGCCTCATCGTTGGCGCGGCTTTCATGAGCCACCAGAATGTTCACGTACGGCGATTCAGCCCCCTCAATAACCAGCGCATCTTCCGTCGGATTAAGGCCGGCTTCCAACGCGTAGTTGGTGTTAATGAGCGCCAGATCCACCTGGTTCAGGATACGCGGCAGGGTAGCAGCCTCCAGTTCCTTGAATTCCAGGTCTTTCGGGTTATCAGCGATATCACGCGGCGTAGCGGTGATCTTGCTGCCGTCCTTCAGGGTGATCAGACCGGCTTTCTGCAGCAGAAGCAATGCACGGCCACCGTTGGTGGGATCGTTGGGGATCGCCACTGTGGCCCCGTCTTCAAGCGCTTTCAGAGAGTCGATCCGGCTTGAGTAGGCACCAAACGGCTCAACGTGGACACCCACTACGCTGACCAGGTTGGTACCACGGCCATCGTTGAATTCGTCGAGGTACGGCTGATGTTGGAAGAAGTTCGCGTCCATCCGCTTCTGATCCACCTGCACGTTAGGCTGGACATAATCGGTAAACACCTTCACATCCAGCTCCACGCCCTGCTCCGCCAGCTTGGGCTTAACAAATTCCAGGATCTCGGCGTGAGGTACCGGCGTTGCCGCCACGGAAAGCTTTTCCGCAAGGGCTGCGGAAGAGAATGTCGCAATGGCAGCCACTGCCACCAGGGTCTTTTTGAAGTTCATAAGCACGTTCTCCTGTTGTTTAAAATATCATTCAGACCTCGGAAGCCAGCAAAGACTCCGGGCCCGTGGCGGGAAAGCCCTTCCGAAAACGTGGAGCGCCAGGGATGGCGCGACCGAGCCCTACAGGGACGTACTTACGGGCGTTTTTCGGAAGGGCTTTCCCGCCATGGGCTTGCACCCAAACTGAGCCTATTTGCGGCTGAAATACAGAACGAGACGGTCGCCCGCCATCTGGAGCAATTGTACAAAAATGACCAACAGCGCCACTGTAATCACCATTACGTCAGTCTGGAATCGTTGGTAACCGAAGCGGATCGCCAGGTCGCCAAGACCGCCACCGCCGACTACGCCGGACATGGCAGCGTAGGACACCAACGTAATCGCGGTAACCGTAATACCGGCGATGATGCCCGGCAGGGCCTCCGGCAACAAGGCTCCGAATACAATTTGTTTTACAGTCGCGCCCATGGCCTGGGTAGCCTCGATGATTCCCCTATCCACTTCGCGCAACGACGTTTCGACCAAACGGGCAAAGAAAGGAGCACCACCGGCCACCAGTGGCGGAATCGCGCCGGCCACGCCAAGAGATGTACCGATCAACATCACTGTGAACGGGATCATCACGATCAGCAGGATAATAAACGGTACGGAACGCAGCACGTTCACCACAAAGGACAGCACCGCATAAGCGATGGGCTGTTCCAGCAGTTGGCGCTTGCCAAACAGGAACAGCAGCACGCCTACCGGCAGGCCGATCAGCACGCTGAACAGCAGCGACATGCCCACCATCACCAGGGTGTCCCAACTGGCCCAGCCGATCTCGGTCCAGTCCACGTTGCTCAACAGGTCTCCCATCAAGGCTTCCATCAGCGCAGCACCTCCACGTGAACGTCCGCCGCCTCAAAGGCTTGCATGGCGGTATCGAGATTGCCGCCCACCAGCGAGAGGGTCAGCTGGCCGTAGGGCGTGTCCTTGATGTGGTCAATCCGGCCGGAGAGGATACTGAAATCCACGCCGGATTCCCGCGCCACGCTGCCCAGCAGTGGCGTGTAGGTGGATTCGCCACGGAAGGTGAGACGCAGAATGCGGCCTTTGGCGTGCTGCAGGTCCTGCTGCATTTCCTCATGGTCGATGCTTTCGCTCTCGAAGACGAAGTCCCGGGTGGTCGGGTGCTTCGGGTGCAGGAAGACATCACTGACCGCGCCCATTTCGACGACTTCGCCGGCATCCATCACCGCTACCCGGTCACAGACACGGCGTACCACGTCCATCTCATGGGTGATCAGTACGATGGTCAGGCCGAGTTCGCGGTTGATGTCCGCCAGCAACTTCAGGACCGATTGGGTGGTTTGCGGGTCGAGGGCGCTGGTGGCTTCGTCGCAAAGCAGGATCGTCGGGCGGCAGGCCAGGGCGCGGGCGATGCCAACACGCTGCTTCTGTCCACCCGAGAGCTGCGATGGGTACTTATTGGCCTGATCCACCAGGCTGACCCGTTTCAGCAACTCGTCCACCCGGTCACGAATCTCGGTGCGGGAATAAATGCCCGCGAGTTTCATGGGGAAGGCAATGTTGTCCGCCACCGTTTTCGAGGACAGCAGATTAAAGTGCTGGAATATCATGCCCACCTTGCGACGGAAGGCCCGTAGCTCGCTGGCGTTGTAGCCGGTGATATTTTCATCATCAATCAGGATGCGACCACCGGTGGGTGGCTCCAGAAGATTGATCAGGCGCACGAGGGTGGACTTGCCCGCGCCGGAATGGCCGACGATGCCAAACACCTCGCCGGTGTCGATGGTCATACTGGTGGGGTGCAGCGCGGGGATCGCCCGCCCACCTACCTGGTAGGACTTCTGTACCTGGTCAAATACAATCACAACGTTGCCTTGTGAACGCTTTGTCAGCGCCTTGTGGGTGCAGAGGTAAAACGCGCGATTATAAACCAAACCGATGGCAAACCCGAATCCGCCACCTTGGTAAATCCCCTTACACCATTTGCCACCTGACACGAAGACCACGACTGAACTAGACTGATTCATTACAAGAACATGACTAACAATCCCGAGGCGCGCGCAATTTTGACCACAAAAACCGAGACTCCGCCCTCAAGGATGAACTCGACCCAGGCATGGGTGACCTACCTCAGCAAAGTGGAACTGCCGGTACTGGCAAACACTCTTCGCAGAATTGGTGAACTGACTGACAGCAGTAACAGCACGGTTAACGAGCTTGCAAACGTTATTCTCAACGACGCCCAGCTCACTTCCCAGGTGCTTCGGCTGTCCAATACGGTGTTCTACAACCAGACTCGCACCCAGGTAAGCACCGTAAGCCGCGCCATCACCCTGATCGGCTTCGACGCCGTGAAGTCCATGGCCATCTCGTCCCTGATCGTAGACTCCCTGCTCAAACGCAACGACCGCCCACACCTGCTTCGCTGCCTGGCCCGCGCCATCCACGCCGCCGTCCAGGCCCGCTGCCTGCTGCCAAAGCGCAACGAGCACGCCCTGGAGGAAGTGTTCATCGGGGCCCTGCTGATGAACATTGGCGAGTTGGCTTTTTGGTCCTGCGAGACCGAGCAGGCCAGTGAACTGGAATCCCGGCTGCGCGAGGGGGAGCCGACACTGGAAGCCCAGAAAGCCGCGCTCCACACCACCTTTACCGAAATTACCCGTGGCCTGGTGGACGCCTGGTCACTCGGCCCCTTTATTCGCGAGGTGGTTGCGCCCGGGCAGGCCAATTCGAAGGCCGCCAGCCTGGTGCGCCACTCCGTTGAGATGGCAAGACTGTCCGAGAATGGCTGGCGCGGCGACGACATGGAAAAGGTCATGGAAGCCCTGGGGCAGGACATCGGAGAGAACCCTGCAGCCGTTCGGGACCAGCTCAAGGTGAATGCCGGAGAAGCCGCGCGGGTCGCGGTGTCGCTGGGTATTCCCCAGGTGACCGCGCTGATGCCTGGCAGCCAGGGCAGCTCCGGCGAGGAGGCGGTGCGCGCACCAGAGGTGGACCCCAACCTGCAGTTACAGATTCTCCGCGATCTTACCCACAGCCTTACCGACAAACCGGACATCAACGAAGTCTGTCAGCTGGTCATCGAGGGCATTCACCGGGCAATCGGCATGCAGCGGGTTGTGTTGCTGATGAGCGACCGCAGCGGGCTTGAACTGGTACCGCGCAAGCTGGGGGGCAGGGGCACCGAAGCCTGGAAGGACAACTTCACCATCCGCAAGGATGGCACCGGTCCTCTCGGGGCGCTCTTACCCCACGCTGATTGCAGTGTCTATCTGCCAAAATCGAAAACCGAAGGGGTTGCCTATGATCGCTGGCTGGGGAACGTGCCGGCGCTGATCGGCCCCCTGAAAGCGAAGGGGCGACTGGTTGGCCTGTTTTACGCGGACAACGCGGCGGCGGACTATGTGCCCTCCGACGATCAGCTGACGGCGTTCGGACACTTTGTCCAGAACGCCCAGCTGTGCATCACGCTGCTATCGAGCCATTAGTTTGCCGAGCCATTCATCCGCACTCAACGATTAGAGTTCATACAATTTCGCAACGTGTAGGATCGGCCCGGTCGGCTGGCCGGTGGGAGAGCCTCCCACCGGCTCCAGGCTGATCGCCAGTGTTCGGCTATTGCTGAGAAGCGCACGCGCCTCATCATCCAGAGTTACCTGATAGGTTCCACCCACCGGAATAACCCCGAGCGACAGGGGCTGGCCATCCGCCGGCACGATCCACAATTCGTAATCCTTGCCCTGCTGGGCCGCCGTCGCGGCAACGGGACGCAGTTTCAATTGCCTGTCGAGCGATGACTCACTGACCAACCATAGGGGATCGCTCACGTCCGCCTGTACGATGGCGCCGGAAAGACGGTCATCCACCTCTGGCTCTGGCTGTTGCACCAGGACAACGGCCAGCACCAGCGCCGCAGCCGTTGCCAGCATGCTCCAGCCAGGCCAGAACCAACGGCCGGACGCATCATTGGCCGCAACTGCCGACCCGGGTTTATCCTCCCGGGGCCAAAGTCGGCGTTCGATGCCAGCCCAGACCGACGCCGGAGGCTGTTCTTCCTCAATGCGTGCGCCCAGGTGCCCCAGCTTCTCTTCCCAGAACCAGACTTCCTGGCGGACTCGAACCGACTCCATCATCCAGCGCTCGAAACGCCGACGGGCTGCCCCATGAAGGGAGCCAAGCACGTATTCCGCTGCCAATGCTTCTATTCTTTCCGGTGTCTTTTTCATCGTTCCAGACACCTCTTCAAAGCCATTAATCCGCGCCGAATCCAGCTTTTTACGGTTCCAATGGGAGAACTCAGGGCCTCGGAAAGCTCATCGTGGGTAAACCCCCGATAATAAGACAACAGGATACTGTCCCGCTGCGTCTCTGAGAGTTCATCCAGGCACCCGCGAAGCTCGGCGCTGCCCGCGACGCGAAGTGATTCGTCCAACGGGCCGTCACGTTCATCGGCAACACGCTCAAGGTGGGCATCGCCGGACGTCGGCCGCGATTTCCGATTCCTCATAAGATCGAGTGTGCGATAACGGGCAATCGTCAGCATCCAGCTCAGGGGAGCGCCACGCTCACTGTGATATTCACCGGCGTGGTGCCATATCTGCACAAAGGCATCCTGAACGGCCTCTTCCGCCAGATCTCGCTGACTGGCCAGTTTCAGGCAAAGCCCGAACATCCTGCCGGAAATTTTTTCATACAGCCGCTGAAAGGCCAGTCGGTCTTCCCGGGACACTGCGATCAGCAGTCCCATCAGATCATCCTGCTCAGAGTTGCTGGTTACCATCTATACGATCCCTTGTTTTGTTCTACAGGTATTAGTCGACCTTACGTTCAGAATGCCCATCAGGATGCATGCAGGTCATCAGATCGGGCTCAAACACGCCGCTTTGGTCAAAATCGTCCAGCGCTTTTTCCCACTTGGTTAACTCCAGGCCCTGGTTGGCAAGCCACGCGGGATTGAAATAGGTGTCGGTGTAACGGTCGCCACCATCGCACAGAAGCGTGACAACCGACCCGCCCTCTCGGGCACTTTGCATTTCACTGGCGAGGCTCAGTGTGGCAATCAGATTGGTACCGGTAGAGCCGCCACAACGCCGGCCAAGATGACGCTCCAGATACCGAAGCGCGGCAAAACTGGCGGCATCGGGTACGCGAACCATGCGCTCAATCACCGTCGGGCTGAAAGAGGGCTCAACCCTGGGGCGACCAATACCCTCAATGCGCGAACCGCACTGGCCGACAATATCAGACCGCCCGCTAGCGAAGGCGTCATAGAACACCGAGCTCACGGGCCAGACGCTGAGATTCAGCGTAGATCTCACTGCCATTCTCCACCAGGTGACACTCGCCCCCATAGAACTCGATTTTGGCAATTTTCTGTGCCGACGTCGTTCGGGGCATGACTGCGATAAAACGCAGCCCGAGGAGCTTGGCAAAATAGGCCTCGGAGACCGCTGTCGATCCACTCGAGGCCTCGATGATCGGGGTGCCTGGCGTAATCCAGCCATTACAGAGCCCGAACAGAAACAGTGAGCGTGCCAGCCGATGTTTGAGGCTGCCGGTCGGGTGGGTCGACTCATCCTTGAGATAGATATCAACGTCACGCAGGCCCGGCAGGTCCAGCTTGATCAGATGGGTGTCTGCAGAACGATTGAAATCCGCATCAATGCGGGCAATGGCGTCGGAAACCCATTGGGTGCGATGGAGCATGTTGTTGGCCCTGAAATCAAACAAACACCATGAAGCATAGTCGCTCTGGGTCGACTTGAAGAATAACGCTGTGTTGGACCGCCAGCCCCGCCACCTGACACACGCCTCACAAGTTGGCTGAACGTGATGCACTCACTATTCGTACTAAGTCAGCCTGCTTCCGGATAAGACGCTTTCAATTTTTTTTGGTGAGAACTGCATCCTTTTCTCTAATCGCTCCGTAACCCCCTTTGCAACACCAACAATAGAAGAGGAAAACGGAATGAATACTTTACTAAAACGCTCCGGCCTCGCCATTGCGGTTGCCGGACTCTGTATCAGTGCCGGCGCAGCAAACGCCTCAAGCCACCGCGAAGCACCCTTTATCACTGAAGTACCCAAGGTGGACGGGACCGATTTCTACATGTTCCGCAGTTACGAGACGGGACGTGCGGATTTCGTCACCCTGATCGCGAATTACCTGCCACTGCAGGATGCGTATGGCGGTCCCAACTACTTCGATCTGGATGAAGACGCGGTTTATGAAATCCACATCGACAACAGCGGCAACGCACAGGAAAACCTCACGTTCCGCTTTCAGTTCTCGGATAACCTAGAGGATAAACAGTTGCCGGTCGGCCCCGACGGCGACCAAAGAATGGTGTCCGTACCGCTCAAAAACATCGGTGATGCCAGCGACGAAGCGAACGTACAGTTCAGCCAAGACTATACTGTATCGGTTATTCGGGGCGACCGTCGTACCGGTACTGTCGAGACCGCGACCAACGTCACGGATGGCACCGCCACCTTCGACAAGCCACTGGACAACATCGGCGAAAAATCGTTTCCCGGCGGATACCAAGCTTACGCCAACCAGCACATCTTCGAGATTGGCATTCCAGGCTGCGCCACCAACGGGCAGGTCTTCGTGGGTCAACGCAAGGAAGCTTTCGCGGTCAACCTTGGCGAGATCTTCGACCTGGTCAACACCAACCCGCTCGGCCCACGTGACGGCGAAGGTGCCGGTGATCTTGCAGACAAGAACGTGACCTCCTTCGCCCTGGAAGTACCGACCGAGTGCCTGACCGGCACCGCAGTCACCGGAATGGATCAGCCCGTCATCGGCGGCTGGACGACCGCCAGCGTTCGCCAGGCCCGAGTCATCAATCCGCAACCGACCGTTGATGGCAAAGGTGCAACCGTTGAAGGCGGCGCATGGACCCAGGTATCACGTCTCGGTATGCCGCTGGTAAACGAAGTCGTGATCGGCCTGAAAGACAAGGACCGGTTCAACGCCAGCGAGCCCATGAACGATGGCCAGTTCGCTACCTACGTGACTCATCCGACCCTGCCCGAACTGCTGGAAATATTGTTCAGCAGCGCAGGCGCTGAGGCACCGAATAACTTCCCGCGGACCGATCTGGTAACAGCGTTCCTGACCGGCGTACCCGATGTAAACATGCCGGTAGGCGTGCAAACGTCAGAAATGCTGCGACTGAACCCGGAAATCGCAGCCACACCTGCAGCCTCGCAAAATGACCTGGGTGTTCTCGGTGGTGACAACGCCGGCTTCCCGAATGGCCGTCGCCCGGTGGATGACACCGTGGATATTGCCCTGCGTGTAGTCATGGGCGCATTGACCACTGATGCCCCGAACAAGGACGCCCCGTTTACCGACGGTGTGCAACTTGACCCAGCTGAGCTCCAGGAAGTGTTCCCATATCTGGCAACTCCGCTGGCCGGCTCACCCAACTCATAAGGAGTGAATCATGAAACTCACTATGAAGTTAGCCGGAACGGGCCTGATAACCCTGGCACTGGCGGGGTGTTTCGACGGCTCCAGCAGTAGCGGCGGCGGTGGCGGTGACAGGCCAGATCCGGCGGTGGATTTCTCAACCTTTGTGAAGGCTGAGATCGCAAACACCGACGACACCCGTGAAGCCGTTCAGATCAACGACAAGGAGTTCAGCTTCAATGACCAGAATAATGAACAGGCCTTCGACGATCTGTTCATCCAATAGGACCCCTTGCCGGCCTTCAGTACGCCTGAAGCCGGCAAGCACATTCCCTGCCCTTCGGGGCGGGGCTTTTTGTGTCGGGCTGTGGTTGATGGCCGGTTTTCCAAACGTCGCAACCGCTGCACCCGGACCTATCGAGACAGATTTTTCCGACACCGATATTCTTGTTGAACTGCCAGAGCCGGCACTGACCACGTCCGAATTACCGGATTCGCCCGAGCAGTTGGCAGACACCGTACAAAATCAGATCTCCCGTGCCAGAAGCACCGGAGACCCCCGTTTCCTGGGCTATGCCGACGGGATGTTGCAGCGATGGTCCGGAGAAATGACCGACCGGCTGCTTACCCTCAGGGCAACACTGGACCAGAGCCTCCACCGCTTTGACAGTGCCAGGAAAGACCTGGAAACCGTCGTAGCCCGATCCAGCGCCACACTCCAGAAAAACCAGGCTCGGTTGCTGTTGGCCAACCTGGAAATCGTTCAGGGCAATTATGAAGACGCACGAAAGCACTGCGCCCAGTTGCAACAATCCTACCCCGGATTGATTGCCGACAGCTGCACGGCTCAGGTTGATGCCCGCACGGGTAGCCCCGAAGCGGCCTACCAGAAACTCCAACGACGAACAGACGCAACCGATGCCGATGTCACCAGTCGGCTTTGGGCGGAGGGAACCCTGGGGGATATCGCCGCGCAGATAGGTAGCCCCGCTGCGGAGGATCACTGGCAAACGGTGCTCAGCATCGCCCCCGACGATCTCTATACCCGCACCCAACTGGCAGACTGGTATCTGGGCCGAAACCAGAATGACAAGGTACTGGCCCTGACCGACGACTATGAACAAGTGGATTCGCTGGCCGTTATTCGGGCTATTGCCATGGCTGAGTCAGGGCACCCGACTGCAGAGACGTTGGCCGAAAGCCTCAGGGAGCGCTTCGCAGAGGCTCGTTGGCGCGGAAACCTGCTGCACCAGCGAGACATGGCGCGTTTCCAACTGGACGTGGAAGGCGATGCCGAGACCGCATTGACCTTTGCGGCGGACAACTGGCGCAGCCAACGCGAGCCTCTTGATACCCGGCTGCTACTGCGTGCCGCCGATGCGGCGGGTGACAACGAACCAGTCCGGAAGGTGAGAACCTGGCTAAAAGAGCAGGGGCAGACCGATGCACGCTACCCGGAGGCTGAATCATGAGGGGTATGAAACAATGGGGCAACCTGGTGGTATCCATGGTCCTGCTGACCCTGATCTCCGGAACGGCATGGGCCCACAAAGCCAGCGACAGCTTCATCTACCTGAACCAGGACCGGGGCGAGATACGGATCGATGTGGCACTCCGGGACGTCTCGGTGGCCTTGCCGCTGGACCGGAACGGGGATCGCCAGCTCAGTGGTGCGGAGCTCCGTGCTGGCCGGGACCAGATTACTCGATGGGTAGAGCAGGGCGTAACCTTGTCCAGCGCCCAGGCCGATTGCCGCCTGACCGGCCAGCAATGGGGGCTTGCCAGCCATAGCGACGGCCCCTATGCCGCCGGTCTCTACACCATTAGCTGCCCCGATGGCGCCACGCCCGACACCCTGACATACAACCTTCTGTTCTCACAGGACCCGCTCCATCGCGGCCTGATAAGCCTTGAAAGCGGCGGCACCAGCACGCTGGGGGTAGTAGGCCCTGACAGTCGCCAACTGGCGCTCTCCGCCGGAGACGCACCAGGAAGCCTGCAGCTGTTCGGAACCTTCCTTTACGAAGGTGTCATCCATCTGCTCATCGGCCTCGACCACATACTGTTTCTTCTGGTGCTGATGCTGCCGGCCACACTGAGAAAAAACGATGGCAGCACGCCGGTGGGGCTGAAGCAGCGGCTATGGGAACTGACGGGGATCGTGACCGCGTTCACGGCGGCCCATTCCGTAACCCTGGCACTGGCAGCCCTTGGCATTGTTCGTCTGCCCATCGCCTGGGTGGAGACCATCATCGCCCTGTCCATAGCGGTGGCCGCCATGAACGTGATGTGGCCGATACTGGGCAGGAAAACCTGGAAGCTGGCCTTTGGGTTCGGGCTGATACACGGATTCGGGTTCGCCAGCGTTCTGGGGGATCTCACCAGCGGTGTTTCCCAGACCGTCGTGGCCCTCGCCGGCTTCAATATTGGCGTAGAGCTCGGGCACTTGGGCCTGCTGGTTATTGCCTTCCCGCTGCTTTACCTCTGGGGTAAAACACACCTTTACGGCAGGGCAGTCGTTCCGCTGACACTGATTGCCGTAGGCGCAATCAGCCTTTACTGGGTAGCCGAGAGGGCAATGGCCATCTGAGCCTGGCCCCGGTGCCTTTCGACACCGGGGCTCCCAATGGCATATTAATCAGTGCAGGGCACGGAGTTGGCGTGGATACAGAGCGGCGCTGACCTCCGGTTCATCCAGCAGATCCGCCAGTTCCATATCCACCTCGGTTTCCTCGCCTTCATCAGGCAGCGGCTCAAACAGGGTGTTCAGCCAGGAGGTTACTGACGGTGCTTCGTCACGACCGTATTCGGTGGACAAGGCCTTGATCCGTCGGAAGCCGATAATGCGCTGGTGCTTGGGATCACGGATCTGCTCAAAGCCACGCCAGTAGATGCGGTCGCGGGTGTGCAACTGCACAAACAGTGTGTCGATGGGCTCTGCCGGATCCTCACCACGCGCAGGCTGCTCTTCGTCGCTATCTGCCACTGACTGGGTGTCCTCTGACCCTGCTTCGGCTTTCGCCGGTTTCTTGCTGCGGATGGTGGTCCACGCCGGGTACAGCACGGCAACCGCATCGGCTTCCACATGCTCTCGGGCCGCGCGCAGGATCAGTCCCCAGCGGGCCTTGTCGGCATCGGTTTCAAGAGAGTTAATGGGCAAGTCGTAGCTTTGTTCGCTGGACAGTACGATCGCCATCATTGGGGCATCAAGCTCCCCCATGGCCTCGGCCTGTGCTACAGACACCAGTTCGTCGATTGCCATCGGTTGGTTCATAATACGCTCGCCTCCTCGATGCCATCAGGGTCGTTCAGGAAGAATGGGCTCTTCCTGACTCACAGCATAGCCTGTTCCTGCCATAAAGATAAACGTGGATACGGTGATCCCGGATCACAATGCGTTATTTATTGTTTCAGTGCATGGCGTCAGATCATTGCTTCCAGCAGTTCGTAGCGCCCAAACCAGGGGTTGGCCTCTTCCAGTTGTGCCGCCAGCTGAAGTAGGGTGCCTTCGTCTCCGTGCGGAGCGCCGAACTGCACTCCCACCGGCAATCCGGCGGCTGTCCAGGCGAGCGGGACAGACATCGCAGGTGTACCGGTAAGGTTGGCAAGCTGGGTAAAGGGCGTGCGGGCGAGGCTTTCCATAGCCATCTGGTCGACTTGCCCACTGCGGTGTACCAACTTGCCGGCTTTCAGCAGCAACATCAGCCGGGCAGCCACCTGCAGATGGGATGGGGTATCCAACTCGCCAATCTTCGCCGGCAACTGGCCAGCCGTCGGGCACAGGTACATGTCGTAACCTTCAAAAAACGCCCCCAGGGCGCGAGCAAAATCGTTCCACTGCTGGCGACGGCGCACGTAGTCCGGTAGAGGCATGGTCCGCCCCAACATACCGATCAGACGGGTATCCAGTTCGAAGTCGTCATCGCGGGCACCAAACTCGGCTTTCGCGCGGTCCATCAGCGTAGACACTTCCCCGAAATACAGCCCCAGATAACAGCGGGCGAGGGCCATGCCGTCGAATTCCGGACGCGCATACTCCACCCGGTGCCCCAGGTTTTCCAGAGTGCGCGCCGTCTCCTCAACGGCATCCACACACTCCCTTGCCACGTCGGTTTCGTAGGGCGACGACGTAAATACACCAATCTTGAGGCTACGTGGCGCCCGCTGCATCAGCTTGGCATAGGGGGCGGCCGGCGGTGCAATTGTAAAGGGATCTCCCACCGCGGGGCCAGCCAGCACGTCCAGCATGGCGGCGCTGTCTCGAACCGTGCGGGTGACCACGTGATCGGTCGAGGCGCCCGTCCATGCCTCACCCACCGAAGGGCCGGAGGAAATACGACCGCGCGACGGTTTCAGCCCGAACAGTCCGTTGTAGGCCGCCGGAATGCGAATCGAGCCGCCACCGTCATTGGCTCCCGCCATGGGTACGATACCCGCCGCCACCGCAGCACCGGAGCCGCCGCTGGAACCACCCGGCGTCCGATCCGTATCCCATGGATTACGGCAGGCTCCCCAGAGTTTCGATTCGGTGACTGCCTTCAGCCCGAACTCTGGCGTTGCGGTGCGGCCCAGGAATACCAGGCCTGCAGCCCGTGCACGGCGTACAAACTCCGAATCCCGGGATGCGATGTTTTTCTTCAACCCCCGGCTGCCGTAGGTACAGGGCTGGCCTTGCTGTTCCTGGGCCAGATCTTTAAGCAGCATGGGAACGCCCGAGAAGGTACTATCCGGTGTAGGCGCCTGGTTCAGTGCATCGGAGAACTGGGGGTGGCAGATGGCGTTGAGCTTGCCATTCACCGTGGCCGCACGCTCAATAGCGGCCTCACAGATGTCACTGGCCGCGACTTCTCCGCGGCGAATCAGGTCGGCAAGCGCTACCGCGTCGTATCGGAGGTATTCGGATTGCTTCATGATCGATTCCGTTTGTTATTCTGTTTTCGGGAGATTGGGGAAACCGGTATTTATGAACATGAGCTTTAAGCGTCACTTTCTTGCTGTCGTTATAATAGTCACATCTGTTATCGCGTCCACTTCGCAAGCGAGTAAAAAACCGCCGGAACCTGCCGAGAACTGGACCAGCGTTGTTCGCAGCTCACCCTACTGGTCAAGTCAGGGGGTATACCAGAACATCACAACCATCCGCCGCTGGGTACTGAAGGAGTCCGGTTATTGCTCTATGCCCGATCGGCACATTCTGTTCGATATGCGCGGCCAGTTCCTTGGCTATATCGACGATGGCTCCGACCGTGAGGCCACCCAGGTTCGCCTGAATGATACCAGAGCCTCTCTGGCAGCCACTGGCCGCGCTGACGACTGGACCCCGGGCGGCCCCGACAGGACCGGATACCCCTTCGCCCTGTCCTGTCGACAGCCGCACGTCAACCTGGATGAAGCCGTGGCACGCTACCTTGGCACCCTGCCTTCGGAACTGATTTGGGGTGCCTGGGACGATCTGTCGTTCGCCTCTCAGGAAGCACCACAGCCACTCCACGAGGCACTGATGTACGTTTATAGCCTGCGTGAGCAGCAGCAACGCCTCGATCTGCCGGTGAGCCTGCCCAAGTACCTCGGCGGCCAGGTATTGATCGAGAGCAGCGGCCAGCAAAGGGCGCACTCTGCCGCCAACGCCAAAGGCATCCTTCAGCTCTCACCCTCGGCGCTCAAAGACTGCCGGATCAAACCCGCCAACCACTGGCATCGATTGGCACAGATTGACTGCGCCCTCAAACTGATGGATCAGAATGCCCGCAACCTCAGGCCGCCCTTCGAGGCGCGCTTCGGTCACCTGCCCGATGATAAAGGGGATCAGCTTTTTACGCTGCTTCTGGTCCAGGCTTATCACGGCGGTGCCAGCCGCGTTCAGTCCCTGCTGGAGGATGAGACACTGTCGAAGCCTGCGATTTATTTTGCCCAGGAGCATGAGCGATTCAGTGCGGGAGACATTGCCTTTGGCATGGTGTTCCACAATTTGGGGCGGGATCGCTTCGGGCTCGCTTCGCTGTATTATGTGGCGGATGTTCAACTCGCCACCGAGGCGCTGTGTAAAACCGCGCGACTCGCTGATACCCGCTTCTGCCAATAAACCCGGAGCCCGCCTTGGAACTGACGTTCATCCCGGAAGGCCTGAACACCGCAACGGCCGTTTTCCTGCTGCTGAGCTCTGTCATTACGTCGATGATTACCGCCAGCCTTGGCGCCGGGGGCGGGGTTCTGCTGCTGGTATTGATGGCGTTCTGGATACCACCGGCGGCGATCATACCGGTTCACGGTATGATCCAGTTGGGTTCCAACGCCGGGCGAGCCACACTGACCTGGCAGCACACCGACTGGAAAGCCATTGCAGCCTTCGCACCAGGGGTACTGGTCGGAGCGGGGCTTGGCGCCTGGTTGCTGATCGACCTGCCGCCCTATCTGTGGCAACTGACCATTGGCGCTTTCGTGCTTTACCTGTGCTGGGGCCCCGCTCTGCCAAAGGGAGCCTTCGGCAGCATCGGGATCTTTCTTGCCTCTGCGTTAACCAGTTTCATTTCCCTGTTTGTGGGCGCAACCGGTCCCCTGGTGGCCTCCTTCATCAAGCAGATGCACACCGAGCGTTTCACCACCGTCGCGACATTCGCCACGGCGATGACGCTCCAGCACGCACCCAAGGCGTTGGTTTTTGGACTCGCTGGTTTCGTTTTCCGCGACTGGCTGATGTTCATACTGGCCATGATCGGCTTTGGTTTTGCCGGCACCTGGCTGGGGCTCCACGTGCTCAAGTCCCTGAGCAATCGGCACTTCAGCCGCGTGTTCAACGTTCTTCTGACCCTGCTCGCTCTGCGCTTGCTGTGGCAGGCGGGCAGCTCTGCGGGGTGGTGGTGATCAATCCGGCTTCTGCCGTGACGGTAAGGGCACCGTCACCACACGATTTCGCCCCTGGGCCTTGGCGGCGTATGTGCCTTCGTCAGCACGCGCAACGACTTCCCGGGGCCCTGTATCCGCAACACCCATCTCGGTCAGGCCGATGCTGGCAGTCACTCCAAACGTCCTGCCGTCCTGCTCTATGCGCAGGGCTTCAATACCGGCTCGGATTTTCTCGGCAAGCTCGACAGCGCGCGGCTGACCACAGGCAGGCAGGATAATACCGAATTCATCGCCACCAAGACGTGCCACCGTGTCCGACTGGCGCACGGACTGCGTGAGCAGGTCCGATAGTCGCCCCAGCAAATCATCTCCCAGCAAGTGCCCGCCTTCGTCGTTGACGGGCTTGAAGTAGTCCAGGTCGATCAGCATCAGAACGCTGGCCGCCGTTTTCTTGTTGGTATCCGTCAGGCATTTGACCAGGGAAGAATTGAACGCCCGACGATTGAGCAAGCCCGTCAGGCTGTCGTGGGTCGCTTCCCAGGACAATCGCTCTTCTTCGCGACGGCGGGCGCTGTCGTCCCGGATCACGAATACCATACGGTGATTATGGCTTTCCCGGCGAAGATGAAGCATTGCCAGGTCTATATCGAAGAGTTGGCCCGCCCTGTTTCGCAGGGTGGCATACAGGCTATCCACATCGGCACTGCGCAGAAAATCGTCAGCCTCCCAGCGATGGTTCTCGTCTTCAATCGATACCAGCGTGAAAAAGTTCTGCCGCTCGCCGTTTTCGGCCAATCCAAGGAACCCGGACGCGGCCTGGTTGGAGTACCGGATAATGCCTTCGGCATCCACCATCAATACGCCTTCCTGCAATACGCCCAGAATACTGTCCGCGCGTTTCTGTTGCTCGGCCAGTTCCGCCTCGATCTCCAGTTCGTGGGTGATGTCCCTGACTACGGTGATGGTACCCAGTGAACGCTCCTCCGTCTCAATCACCGCCGTCATGGCATCCGCCCACACCACGCCACCTCCGGAGCGGCTTTTCAGGCGGAATCGCCCTCGGAACACTGTTTTGCTGCGCAGAGCCTCTCGCCACGCTTCAACCGTGCCAGCCTGATCCTCTTCGTATACACCTTGAATCAGGGGGGTATGCTGGAGGTCACTGGAGCTGACCCCGATGATCCGCTCAAACGCCGGGTTCACGAACTCAATCCTGCCCAGAACATCGGTCTGGATAATGCCAATCGGCGCACTCTGGGTGAGCGAGCGGAAAAACGCCTCGCGCTCGGCCAGGGAGGACAGCACTTCGTCACGCTCTTCCATCACGGTGTTGAAGGTCTCCGCAACCTGACGGATTTCCGTGCCTCCCAGAACGTCCACCGGCTCGGTCCGTATCCCCAGGTGGCGCTCGCTGATCTGGAACCCCAGATTTCGCATGGGCGCCATCAACCGACGAAACACCACCAGCGCCAAGGGCGCCACAATCAGAATCACGATCAGGAGAGTCTGCGCAAAGCTGTCCGTCAACCGGCTGAGCGGCGCATAGGCCTCATTCACCGGCCACACCGCGGCCACAAACCAGGGCACCTGTGACATCTGGCGCACCGAGGTGATGGTTTCGGTGCCTTCCTGGTCAAGCGTCTGCACAGTGCCTTCGAAGCCCGCCATCGCCTTCTTGTGAGCCTCGTTTTCAAGCCTGAGCGGCACCATGGTTTCACCGGTACGGCCGTGGCCCAGGGTTACACCGGTACGTGTGGCAATGCTGACATAGCCGGTTTTGCCGATACTCACACCGCTGGTGTCTTCCATGAAGTTGTCGCCGTCGAGAAAAATCGCCCCTCCCAGCACACCGATAAACCGTTGACGATGATCGAAAATCGGCGCCGTCATCATAACGGCGGGCCGCTCCAGGTAATTCGACACATAAGGGTCACTGATAATGGAGGTGAGTTGGCTTGAGGTCTGTCGAAAATACTCACGGCCGCTGACATCCAACCCCGTCTGCTCGAAGCTTTGCGGATACTCGGCAATGACCTTGCCACTGGCATCAAATACGTAGATCCCGTCGAACATATGTTGCAGCGCAATCTCGCGACGGATGAGAAGGCGGGAGCGGGAACGCAGCACCACCTCTTCCATGGTGAATCCTTCCGCGACATGGGTCAGGGTATCCCGGCGCTGGGCCAGGCGTGCATCAAGATCGCCGGCAACCAGTTCCGCGATGGTCTCCACCTGCTCCCTTGTCTGCCCCGCCAGTTCCGAGCGTCCCACCAGAGAACTGACCACGGCCACCGCCAGAGCAGCCAGCACGATGGCCAGGATGACAAAGGCAACAGCACGATTAACCAGGCTTGCTAGCCAGCGTCTTATCATCACAGCGGAGTGGCTCCCGCTTCATGGACGCAGGATAGGTTCGGGTTGACGCCCCTTAATGCTAAATATCTGTTTTTCACTGGATAACGTGTCGATTACTGGAGGATTTAATATTGGTAAGTCTAACAGAGACTCGGGTTTCAGCAGGTTACAGAACTTGCAATTTCAATGATAATCGTTACTATTTAGACCTGTTTTCTTAACTGAGGTTTCCCCAATGTCCGAGTCCCTGCTCGCCGACGCCACCGGAATCAGCGCCGGCCCGGTCAGTCAGCTGCTGGAAATGGGCGGCCCCGTCATGATTGTGTTGCTGGCGATTGCCCTGGCAGGTGTTGTCACCTTTCTTTACCTCATGTTATTCGGCACTTTTTTTGCCCCCAGGTTTACTGCCAAACTTAAAAAGGCCATTACAAAATGGCAACAAAGGCCTGGCGACAACGTGTCGGAGGACCTGCAACGGTCCGCAAGCCGATGCGCCCGACTGAACCCACTGCACCACTTGATCGTCAACACCATGAACGCCCGCAATGCCGGCACCGATCCCCAGCAGATTCGGGAGTCCGTCGCCAGGGACGCCCATGAAGCCCTCGAGCCGTTCGAGGCACCGCTCAAAATCATCGAAGTGATTGCCGCGCTGGCACCGTTGCTGGGCCTTTTAGGCACCGTTCTGGGCATGATGGAGGCGTTTGGAGCCATGGCCGCCACCGAAGGGCGCGCCAATGCCTCCCAGCTAAGCGGCGGCATCTACGAAGCACTCACCACAACTGCGGCCGGCCTGGTTATCGCCATTCCGTTTGCCGCACTGGCCGCCTGGATTGAATTCCGCCTGCGGCGTATCCAGAAAACCATCAATAGCGCACTGGTTACCATTCTCTCGGTCCCCGTCGCCACAACGGAAAGCGAATCGGCGTTGGAGACCCACGATGAGTCGGCACCGGCCACCGGCACCAGGACCGGGCGCGTTGTGGAGTATTCCGGGGACGAGCATCAGGGTCGCCTGGCCAATGCAACTGGTTGAACCACGCCCGGCACGCCCGATCCCAATCCGCATCACCCCACTGATCGATGTGGTCTTCATTCTGCTGGTGTTCTTCATGCTCACCAGCCGTTTGCTGCCGGTCAGTTTCATGGAGCTTAGCAACAGCACGGGCGACACCAGTTCCGTCACCGGAGAGCCGATCCCCGAAGTGGTCATTCAGCGTGATGGCCAAGCTCGCTGGCAGGGAGAAACCTATGGAGTGGACGGTCTGGTCCAGCAGCTCCGGGCCGGCGGCGTCAGCGAAATCAACCTCGCCACAGAGTCTGCCACCCAACTGACCCATTTCACCCAGGCCTACAGCCAGCTCACTGACAGTGGCGTTACCACGCACTGGAAGCGCACCCCTGACGCTGCGGAGCAGCCATGACGGATCTGGTACCGCCGCCCGTTACCTCGGGCAAATCATTGATGGAGCGTCTCGAGGACGCTCTCCTGCCGCTCATCAATCTGGTATTCCTGCTGCTGATGTTCTTTATCGTGGCAGGCCAACTGTCAGACACCCCGTTGCCAGAGCTACCGGGCACCGGGCAACAAGCCGGTAATGAGCAGCCCTATGCCGATCTGACCGTCACTGCAAAAGGCGAGTGGCAAGTCGACGGCCGCACCGTAACGACGGATGACCTGTCCAAGGCATTGCCAGCGCCGGATGAAGAATCCCCGTTGAAAATCGCCGCTGAACGCGAGATTGCCATGTCTGATCTGGAGTCGCTGCTTCGTGTGCTGGAGGACAGCGGCTATCAGGAAGTCATCCTGCTGACGGAGCCCGCCAGTTGATGGGTGCCAGCAAGACCGTCCGTTGCCTTCTTCTGCTCGTTTCCGTTGTTATCACTGCCATTGTGGTGGTAATCGCCACGCCCGAGCGAATTCCTGAACTGAAACCGCTCGGAAACGCCGCCGTTAATTCCGCGCCTGCTATCAAGATTTCCCTGGCCGGCAAACCGGCGCCCGAAACGCCCGAACCCCAGCCCCCCGAGCCAACTCCGAAACCAGAGCCAGAGCCAGAGCCAGAGCCAGAGCCAGAGCCAGAGCCAGAGCCAGAGCCAGAGCCAGAGCCAGAGCCAGAAATTGTGCCGGAACCGGAACCCGAGCCACAACCCGAACCTGAGCCGACACCGCAACCCGAAGTAACAGAGCCTGAGCCCCAGGTTGATGCGACTGAAAGCGACACGAGCACGGAGCAAGTATCCGAAAACACTGCTGAAACTGCTGAAGAAGAAAGCCTCAGCCAGCAGGTTGAACTCACTGCCGGACAGTCCTCCGATGTGGACCGCTACCTCACGGAACTGAGCCGGCATCTGGGGCGCTACTACGAATACCCACGTCGTGCCCGTCGTCTTGGCCAGGAAGGCGCTCCGGTGGTGGTTTTCGAGTTCAGCCGTGATGGCACTCTGGTAGACCACTCTTTGCACGCCTCCTCAAGCCATGCATTGCTCGATGATGCTGCGCTGGACATGCTCAAGGACGCCGAACCACTGCCGGAAGTACCCGACTCCATGAAAGGCCAGACCTTCACCTATACCCTGCCGATTAATTTCAACCTACGTTGAGCAATGTTGAGCAATTTTTCGCTCGACCAGCAAGATCTCGCCCTAAAGCCAGCAACTGATTGCCTGGCCCAGCCGTAGACTATCAACCTGGAAACCGTTACTTATTGTTATTAAAGACATTTATGTTTCTGGCACGGCCTTTGTTATGTGTTAAGTGTCCAGGGAGATCCCGAGGACACTTACTCATTCACACGTCATGGAGCAGACTATGCCAACTCCTTGTTATATCAGCATCGAAGGCCAAACTCAGGGCAACATCACCGCCGGCGCATTCACCTCCGACTCCGTAGGCAACATCTACGTTGAAGGTCACGAAGACGAAGTGCTGGTTCAGGAATTTAGCCACGTTGTCACCGTTCCGACCGATCCCCAGTCCGGTCAGCCTTCCGGTCAGCGCGTTCACAAGCCGTTCAAGTTCACCTCTGCGCTGAACAAAGCAACCCCGCTTATGTACAACGCCCTGGCTTCTGGCGAAATGCTGCCGAAGGTTGAGCTGAAGTGGTACCGCACCTCTGTTGAAGGCAAGCAGGAGCACTTCTTCTCCACCATCCTGGAAGATGCCACCATCATCGACATCCAGTGCAACATGCCGCACTGCCAGGATGCCGCCAGCGCTGACTTCACCCAGCTGGTAACCGCGTCTCTGTCCTACCGCAAGGTAACCTGGGAGCACGCTGTTGCCGGTACTTCCGGTGCGGACGACTGGCGTTCGCCGATCGAAGGCTAAGCCTCCGGTCCACGAAGTCACAACGGCCAGCCTTTGCTGGCCGTTGTTGTTTTTACGGCAAGACCAACACCCGGTATCATCAGGGCATGAGTGTTTCCCGCCACCTCCACATGCGCCTGATCGATGACTATTGAAGCACCCATGGCTCGCAGTATTGGCCAACTAATGTGCGATACAACGCACGCCATACTATGGTCACCCGCCCGACAATGGGTTCGCGATCAACTCCCCGCCACTACCCTGCTATGCCGTGTCGGCTCGGGCCAGGCCACATACCATCGTTTTGACCCACGCCTGAAACAGCACCAGATCACCTACGGCAAGCGCATGATTATGGACAAACACCAGCCTGATGCCGTTGGCGGCTGGCTATCCGGGCGGGAGATTCGCCAGAGAGAGTATTTCGGGGGTACGGTCACCACATTGAACCTGCTGGCGCACACCTGTTGCCACGAATTCGCGCACTTACTCCAGCATGTGTCAGGCCAGCGCTACCGGGACTCCGTCCATAATCAGCATTTCTACCAGATACTGGACGAGCTCCACGCCAGCGGCGGTGCTGAGGCAGCCAGGCGTCATCTCGCCACCCAGGCCGAAAAGGCAGGGCTTTCCGTGCCCGACGATCCCATTGAGGCGCCAGATACACGCCAACTCATAGCGAACTGGACGATCGGGGATGCGGTGAGCTTTGGCGCCGGCAAACGTGAGCTGGAAGGTCGGATCATCCGGGTGAACCGGAAAACCTGCACCGTGGAGGGCACCGGGCGCAGCCGTGGCTTGCGATACCGGGTCCCCCTGGTTCTGTTACGCGCTCTCGCGGACTGATACCGCAAGCAGGTCGCGCAACTCCGGAATGCAGGACCCGCAATTGGTGCCGCACTTCAGGCTATGACCCAGGGCTTCTATCGACTGCGCCCCTTCAGCAATGGCACCGGCTATCTGGTTTTCCCCAACCTGAAAACAGCTACAGATCATGGCGCCCGGATCTTCCACGTCGACGTCCCGTGCAGCCAACAGCGCCCGACGGCTGGAGTCGCAAAGTTCTGTTTCGGCAAAACAGCGATCCAGCCAACTGGTCTCCGGTATCAACGCCGGATCGCTGTCGACCATCAACACCGCTTCCAGCTGCCCGTTGACCAGCCGGGCGGCGCGAAACCGCCCCTGCGACACATCGGCCATTACCAGATGCGCTTTTCCGCCCAGCCACTCTGTCATCGACGCCGGCCAGTCAACCGGCTGTCGCCCGGCCAGCCACCAACTGTCGCAGTAATGCAGTGGCACCTGGCACCAGTAGTCGGCCTGCCAGCGCCGGGGCCGATTGCGCCTGACCAGCAATCGTGCATGCCAACGGGCGCGGAATGGCGTAATGTCGGCTCGACCGTGTTTGGCCTCCGGCTGGCCCGAAACAGGGTCTGTCACTGACTCGGTCAGCAGTGTTGCAACCCCACTGGACGCAAACTGGCGGTTCCAGTGGATAGGTATAAACACCTCGCCGCGCCGCTGTTCGGGGCTTTTTCGGACTCGCCCCACGTAACCGCCGTCACCAAGGCTCAACCGCGCCAGATGCCCCTCCTTCAGCTGGTGCGCAACCATGTCGTCGGGATGCACGTCGACATAGGGCTCTGAGCGGTGGGTCAGTAATCGTGGGGTGTTGGCGGTTCGGGTCATGGTGTGCCACTGGTCCCGTATACGGCCGGTATTGACCACCATGGGGTAGTCGTCACTGGTTTGTTGGGCGGCCAATCGGGTTTCGATGGCAACAAATCGGGCGCGCTGATTGTCGGTGACAAAACGGCCGTCAGCAAACAGTCGTGCCGAATCGACTACTCCAGGACCGGTGCTACCCAGAATTGGCCATTGCACCGGCTGCAACGTGTCATAGCCGGGATCCGACAGGTTCACCAAGCCGGCAAGGTTAAACAGGCGCTCACCATTGTTCTCATGGGCAGACAGGGCCGCGTGTTCACGAAAGATATCCGCGGGCCGCTTATAGTTAAATGCCTCGCCAAACCCCAGTTTCCCGGCCACGGAACTCATGATCCACCAGTCCGGTTTTACTTCCGCGGGCAGCGGTAGGAAGCAACGCTGCCGCGAAATACGGCGTTCCGAATTGGTGACGGTGCCATCCTTTTCCCCCCAGCCAGCGGCGGGTAGGAGGATGTCCGCGAGGTCCGTGGTATCGGTGTGGGCGACGCAGTCTGAAACAATCACGGTGGGACAACGCGCCAAGGCCTCCCGAACCCGGGCCGAATCCGGCAGACTGACCGCCGGGTTGGTTCCCATGATCCAGATCACCCGGATATCACCACGGTGAACCGCCTCAAACATGTCCACGGCCTTGTAGCCCGGACCATCGGCCACCACACCGGTACCCCAGAAATCCGCCACTCGTGATCGGGCCCCCGGGCTGTCGTAATCCATGTGAGCGGCCAGGGTATTGGCCAGCCCGCCCACTTCCCGTCCACCCATGGCATTGGGCTGGCCGGTCAGGGAGAAGGGCCCCGCTCCGGGCTTACCCACCCGGCCTGTCGCCAGGTGACTGTTAATAATCGCATTGCCTTTATCGGTGCCGGCAATCGACTGGTTTATGCCCTGGGAAAAGCCGGTGACGGTGCGCGGCGTCTGAGCAAACCAGGCATAAAAGGTTTCGACATCCTCCGGCGCAAGATCACACTGCTCTGCGACCGATTCGACGCTTGGGGCCGCCGCCCGTGCACTTGCCAATGCGTTATCGAAACCCTGGCAGTGCGCATCAATGTAGGCCTGATCCAGGCCACCGTGATCGGCGAGCCAACTCAGCAAACCGTTGAACAATACCGTATCCGTACCTGGCCGCAACGCCAGGTGAAGGTCCGCCAGTTCACTGGTGGCGGTGCGGCGTGGATCAATAACAACCACTCGACGCCCATCCCGCGCGCTGGCCTTCATACGCTGGTAAAGCACCGGATGCGCCCACGCGGCGTTACTGCCAGCCAGAACCAGCAGGTCAGCCAGCTCCAGGTCCTCATAGCAACCCGGAACCACGTCCGCCCCAAAGGCCCGTTTGTGAGCAGCCACAGCCGACGACATGCAAAGCCGGGAGTTGGTATCTACATGAGGTGTGCGAATGAACCCTTTGGCCAGCTTGTTGGCGACGTAGTAGTCCTCGGTCAGCAACTGGCCCGACAGGTAAAAGGCCACCGACTGTGGGCCGTGAGTCTTGACGCTGTCCTGTATCGCATGCGCCACCTCGTCCAGCGCCTGCTCCCATTCGCTGCGGCGCCCCCTGACAATCGGGAACAGCAACCGTCCGTCTTCCTGGCCGGTGGTTTCGTGAAGACTGGCACCTTTCACACACAGACGCCCCTTGTTCGCAGGGTGGTCTTTGTCCCCGGCCACCGGTGTACCGCCGTCGGAATAGGCCATCACGCCACAGCCTACCCCGCAATAGGGGCAGGTGGTATGAACCGGGTCCGGGCCAGTAGTGTTGAGTAAGTCCACGGTGTCTCCTGAGTGTTACACGCACAAAAAAGCCCGCAATGTCCGGAACTCCCTGAACAGGCAGGAACCGGGCATGCGGGCTTCGTTGCCAGCATTCAGTACCGGGATCAAGTAACCCCGGGCCTGGCAGTTTATGGTTGGCGTGTCAGCTTTCGCTACAAACGTTTCCCAAAGCCCGTGCAAATCCAGGGCCACTCCCGGAGAAAACCGGCCAGCAGGTGTTTCAGCAAACTCTGGGACCGCTCAATACCCCCGTGCCAGGAGTCATAACAGTGCAAAACGCTCAAAAACGCCCAATCAGAGCGCACAGTTAACGAATAAAAATATTTGCCCATGACCTTGAGAAACGGCTATTCCCCTGCTCGCAAGGCACTTCCCGTGACCCTGGCAAATTTATTGCACTGACACTGATGGAACCGTTTTGCTGACAGCGTTAAAGAGAAAGGCATCCAATGCCTGTACATCGAGGAAACCATCATGAATTCGCCAGAACCCCTTCGCATCCTTCTGATCGACAAGGACCCCGAACGGGCAAGCCAGGTTTGCCAGGCGCTCAGACATGAGGGCCATGAAGTCATTCGCCAGCGCCCGGATGCTACCGGCCTGACCGCAGCGGTTGCCCGCGACCAGCCGGACATGGTGATCATTGATATGGACTCGCCCGACCGGGATACCCTGGAGAACATGAGCACCCTCAACACTCACGCACCCCGGCCCATCGTTTTCTTCGCCGACCAGCCCGGTGATCGCGCCACCATCCATGCCGCAGTGAAGGCGGGGGTCAGCGCCTACGTTGTCGACGGCATACAGCCGGACCGGGTTCGCTCGATCATTGACTCAGCCGTAGCGCAGTTCGAATCCTTTCAGGCACTGAGGGCAGAGCTGGAGGAAACCCGCTCGGCACTGGAAGACCGCAAGGTTATTGAGAAAGCCAAAGGGCTGATCATGCGGCATGAAAACTGCGACGAGGAAACGGCCTATCGTATGCTGCGCAGCTCTGCCATGGAGCACAGCGAACGCCTGGCGGTGATGGCGGGGCGCGTTATCAAGCTGTTGGAACGACACAGCCAGGGCTCGGCCGGTGCCATCCAGAAAGCATCCTGATCAACGCTGTTAGGGAGCATCCATGGTTCGTCCAACCCCGCTTCACAAGCATCCCGGATTCAATGTCCGCCTCGGCTTTGTGCCGCTGCTCGATAGCGCACCATTGATTGTTGCGCGAGAGCTGGGGCTGTTTGATGCCGAAGGGTTGGACGTGGAACTGGTGCGTGAAGGCTCCTGGGCATCATTGCGCGACAAGGTCAGTTTTGGCCTGCTGGACGGCGGCCACATGCTGGCGCCGATGCCGCTGAGTATGTCCCTGGCGACCGACCGCCCCAAAGTGCCCGTTGTGGTCGGCATGGTGCTGAGCCGCAACGGCAACGGGATTACCCTCAGCGCTCGGCTGCATCACGAACTGACCCATTCAGCCACGGATCTGGAGAACCCCATTGCCACCGCTCGCGCGCTGATACGCGTGGCCAGGGGCAGAGGCGAGCCAATACGATTGGCCTCCGTGGCGCCCTGGTCCAGCCATGACCTTCAGCTCCGGGACTGGCTGGCCTCTGCCGGATCAGACGCGGAAAAGCACGTGCAGATCATCCCCGTATCCCCGATACAGATGGTGGACGCGTTTCGATCAAATACCATCGAAGGCTGCTGCGTCGGTGAGCCCTGGAACAGCTTGCTGGAGTACGAGAAGCTGGGGCATATTCTCCATTCCGGCCACCAGATCTGGCAGAACGCCCCTGAAAAGGTTCTGGGTATGCGCTCCGACTGGACGGAGCAGCACGACGTGATGCACCGGCACCTGTTGCGGGCACTGCTTGCAGCCTGTCAGTGGCTGGATAACCCTCACAACCATCGCCTGCTACGGGACATCCTGGCCAGGCCCGAGTATCTGGGTGAACAGATCAACGTGCTGGATAACCACCCGTACAGTCTGTTCCATCCGCGATTGCATCAACACTTTTTTCGCCACTCCGCCAACTTCCCCTGGCTGTCACAAGCCCATTGGCTGGCAACCCGCCTGACGCTCCGAGGGCAACTCGGCCCGGTGGACGGCGCCATGGTTCGTCAGGTCGTCAGGCCGGATCTGTTCCGCAACGCCGCAGCTTCCATGGGCATTGACGCACCGGTTATCGACAGCAAGACCGAGGGCCGGCACCAACTCCCCTTTACCCTGTCGGGGCGCTACGGCCCCGTGGATGTTGCCAGCGACCGCCTGTTGGGAGAGCACCTCCACGACTGGCTGGCCGACAACCCCATGGCTACGCCCAATAAAGAAGCGTCACGCACTAAAACAGCCACGAAATCCCGCCCTCAATAACACTCATTTTTGTGCTCATTCATTATTATTTATAAATATCAATAATTTAAAAACATGGCACGCAGACTGCTTTGTCAACATGGACGATCTCGCATTCACTGCGCGGGTAAACGGCAGTGACGAAAACTGACAGAACATCAGGCATTGAGGCCTGCGTCCCGGAAACGGGGGGCAGGCTTTTTTTTGTCTGAATAATACTCCGGGAGAGCACCATGCAACTGAGAACACTGGCAGCGACATTCTTGATCTTGACGGCGGCGTGCTCAGCACACGCCGACATCGGCCCGGCCGAAAAGCCAGACTTGAAGCTCGGCTTCATCAAACTGACGGACATGGCGCCACTGGCCATTGCCTGGGAACAGGGATTTTTCCTGGATGAAGGCCTGTTCGTGGAACTGGAAGCCCAGGCCAACTGGAAAGTTCTGCTTGACGGCGTGGTGACCGGCACCCTTGATGGCGCCCACATGCTGGCAGGCCAGCCACTTGGTGCGACCATTGGTTACGGCACCCAGGCGGACATCATCACCGCGTTCAGCATGGACCTGAACGGCAACGGCATTACCGTATCGAACGACGTATGGGAGCAAATGCGCCCACACATTGAAGACGGCAGCGACGGCAATCCCGCTCATCCCATCAGCGCCACTGCTCTGAAACCGGTCATCGACCAGTACCGTGACAAGGGCGAGCGTTTTCGCATGGGCATGGTTTTCCCGGTGTCCACCCACAACTACGAGCTTCGTTACTGGCTCGCTGCAGGCGGCCTGAACCCAGGCTATTACGCTCCCCAGCGTGGTGACACCAGCGGCAACATAGACGCCGACGTTCACCTGTCGGTCACGCCGCCACCGCAAATGCCGGCCACCATGGAAGCCGGCACCATTCAGGGCTATTGCGTGGGCGAACCCTGGAACCAGCAAGCAGTGTTCAAAGGCATCGGCGTGCCGGTCATCACCGACTACGAAATCTGGCCCAACAACCCTGAGAAAGTATTCGGTGTTACTGAAGCCTGGGCAGAACAGTATCCCAACACCCATCTCAGGCTGCTTCGTGCACTGATCCGCGCCGCCCACTGGCTGGATGAAAATGACAACGCCAACCGTGAAGAGGCGGTGAAAATCCTGTCCCGCTCAAGCTACGTGGGCGCCGACGAGGAAGTGATCGCTAACTCCATGACCGGCACCTTCGAGTACGAGAAAGGCGATGTCCGCAAGGTGCCGGACTTCAACGTGTTCTTTCGCTACTACGCCACCTACCCGTATCCCTCCGATGCCATCTGGTATCTGAGCCAGATGCGCCGCTGGGGGCAGATTGCCGAGCCGAAGTCCGACGACTGGTATATGGAAACCGCAGCCAAGGTCTATCGCGCGGATATCTACAAGGAAGCGGCCCGAACCCTGATCGAGGACGGCACGCTCAAGGCAGAGGATTTCCCGGACCTGGATGCGGAAAACTTTGCGCGCCCGCACCAGGGCGAGCTGATCGACGGCGTGGCCTTCACTCCGAGGGAACCGAACGCCTACATCGACAGCTTTGAGATTGGCCTGAAAGGCTCGCAAACCCCTTAAGACTTGAGTGTCAGGAGACATCACATGACCACGCTCAGCCAGACCGACTCGTTATCATCAGGCCAACGCTGGCTCCGTGCGTTGACGGAAAAGCTGTCCGGCCAGAACCTGGCCGAAACCTTCCGCCAGTTGCTGCTGCCAGCTATCGGTATCGCGCTGTTCCTCGGCTTCTGGCATCTGGCCGCGCCCCAGGTGCAAACATCGCTGGGGGCCTTCCCGGGCCCCGCCGATGTGCTGGAGCAGTCTGGGCAGTTGTGGCAGGAGCACAGCAACCAGCGGGACCGGGCGGCGCAGTTTGTCACCATGCAGGAGGATCGCAACGAACGCATCCTGGCGGAGAACCCGGACGCGGAGGTGAAAATCCGCGACTATCCCGGCGCACCCACGTTCATCGACCAGATCTTTACCAGCCTGGGTACGGTGTTGGCCGGCTTTGTACTGGCAACCCTTATTGCCGTGCCTCTAGGCATCATTATCGGCCTGAACCGCCACTTCTCGGCGGCCATCAATCCTCTGATCCAGATTTTCAAGCCGGTATCGCCACTGGCCTGGCTGCCGCTGGTCACGATGGTGGTCTCCGCTACGTACGTGAGTGATGACCCGATGTTCGAGAAGTCATTCCTGACCTCGATGATCACAGTCACCCTGTGCAGCCTGTGGCCAACGCTGATTAACACGAGCGTTGGGGTTTCAGCGGTAAATCCCGATCTTTTAAACGTTTCAAAAGTGCTGCAACTGTCGTTCTGGACTCACGTTCGCAAGGTCGTGTTGCCGTCATCTGTTCCGATGATCTTCACCGGCCTGAGAGTGTCCCTGGGCATCGCCTGGATGGTTCTCATAGCGGCCGAAATGCTGGCTCAGAGCCCCGGCCTCGGAAAATTTGTCTGGGACGAATTCCAGAATGGCAGCAGTGAATCCCTGAGCCGAATAATGGTGGCGGTACTGGCCATCGGTTTTATTGGCTTCCTTCTTGATCGAATCATGCTACTGATTCAGAAAAAAGTAGCCTGGAACGAATAAAACTCGGCATAGAGCTGGCAGGGAGGGTGGTCCGGGGACGTCAAAAACATGGATGTTTTTGTCGAGCGTACAGGGACGTATTCACAGCGTGCCCCGGACCACCCTCCCTGCCAGCTCGTACTCCGAAACCAGAGGAGAAAGAACATGAGTAAGTCGCATCTTGAATTGACCAATGTGCAGATGGCCTTTGATACAAAAGATGGGCCATTCGTAGCACTGGAAAACGTCGACCTGAAGATCCGAAAAGGGGAATTCGTTTCCCTGATTGGCCACTCCGGTTGCGGCAAGTCCACTGTGCTGAATATTGTGGCCGGCCTGCTCCAGGCTACCCGCGGTGGCTGCGTACTGGACGGGCATGAGGTGAACACACCGGGGCCGGAACGGGCGGTGGTGTTTCAGAATCACTCGTTAATGCCCTGGCTGACGGTTTACGAGAACGTTGAACTGGCTGTGCAGCAGGTATTCCGCAAATCCATGAGCAGAGCTGAGCGAAAGGAATGGATTCTTCACAACCTCAAGCTGGTCAACATGGACCACGCCTTGGATAAACGCCCCGGAGAGATCTCTGGGGGTATGGCCCAGCGGGTGGGGATTGCCCGGGCACTGTCGATGAAGCCCAGCGTACTGTTGATGGACGAGCCTTTTGGCGCGCTGGACGCGCTGACGCGTGCCCACCTGCAGGATTCGCTGATGAAAATTCAGCAGGACCTGAACAGCACGGTGATCATGATTACCCACGATGTGGACGAGGCCGTGCTGCTGTCGGACCGCATTGTGATGATGACCAACGGGCCGGCTGCCACCATCGGGGAAGAGTTGCGCATTGAGCTGGAGCGCCCCCGCAACCGGGTCACCCTGGCCGACCATCCAGAATATGTGCGCTACCGTCAGGCGGTATTGTCCTTCCTGTATGAAAAACAGCGCTTCCCCGGCAAAGGCGAGGATGAACAGGATAAGCCCACCGCTGAAGCCGAAGCGGCGTCGCAGGAAGACAGCTCACCGGATGTCGATAACGAGCATTCTGAGAGCCCCGTTCGCCGCATTGCATGAAATCAAACGGAGAAGCTCGCGCCCTTCAGAAGCACTCATCCGGTGCACGTCGCCCTGTCAGAGCGCACAGTTTTCGGGCCAAGCTCAAAGCGACATCTTTCAACTTACTGTAAATAAAGGACTAATAATTTTGGCACGGCGTTCGCTACTGTAGATACAGGGAAGAATGTCCCGGCTAAGGATCGGCCGGACCATCAGATCATTGTTGTTGGCATTGGCGCCGGACCATCGAGTTCCTTCGGGAATCAGATGCTCCGGCTTTTTTCGTTTTGGACACAAGAAGGGCATCACCATCATGAGCGCAAAGGCAGAACAGACTCTCGTTATCTGCGGACACGGCATGGTGGCCCAGCGTCTGCTCGAAAAACTGGTTGTTCAACCGCATCGGCCTTTTGCACGCATTGTGGTGTTCAATGGCGAGGCAAGCCCTGCCTACAACCGCATCCAGCTTTCGGCCCTGCTGGCCGGCGATGCCAACGAAGACAGTCTGCAATTGCAGCAACCGGACTGGTATCAGCACAACAACATCACCTTGCATCAGGGAGATCCCGTTACCGCCATTAACCGGGAAGAGCACACGGTTACCACTGCCAGCGGGCGGACTCAACACTACACCAGCCTGGTTCTGGCCACCGGTTCCCGCTCCGCCAGTCTTGGCCTGAAGGGTGAGGAGTTGGACGGTGTGATGGGCTTCCGCGACCTGCAGGATACCCGCCGTCTGATCAACATCAGCCAACGCCATCGCCGCGCGGTGGTCATCGGTGGTGGTTTCCTGGGTCTGGAGGCGGCTGAAGGCCTGCGCAGCCGGGGTATGGCGGTGACCGTACTGCACCGTAGCGGCCATCTTCTCAACCGGCAACTCGACCCGGCCGGCGGCGCCCTGCTGGAAGAGGCCCTGACCAAACGCGGGCTGACCATTCGCACGCAAACATCTCCCGTGGCCCTGCTCGGTCGCAATGTGGTCCGTGCCGTGCAGCTGGACGACGAAACCCTGATCAGCACCGACCTGGTGGTGATCGCCGCGGGCATTACCCCGAACACGGAACTCGCTCTGGAAGCGGGGCTGGATTGTGAACGCGCCATCCGGGTGAATCCGCAGCTGCAAACCAGCGACCAATACATCCATGCACTAGGCGAATGCTGCCAGGTCGGCAGCCAGACCTTCGGGCTGGTGGAGCCCGGCTATCAACAGGCGGACGTGCTGGCACAGGTGCTGTGCGACGAGAACAGCCAGGCGACGTTTGAGCCATCCATCATCCCGACGCGCCTGAAAATCAGCGGCATCCCGATATTTTCCTGCGGCCAGACCGACGCGGACGCTGAGACCGAATCCGTGGTCTGGCAGGACTACGACACCAATCGCTACTGCCGCCTGCTGATTCGCGACCAAAGACTCACAGGCGCCGTGCTCTTCGGTGAAACCAGCGACGGCCCCTGGTACAGCGAACGCATTCAACAGGCCGATGACATCAGCCCTTACCGGGCCCATCTGGCCTTTGGCAAGCACTACTGCGAAGCCGCGTAAAGCGGCCGGGAACAGAGAGAGGAATTACCATGAGCAAGAAAACCCTGATCGTGATTGGCAACGGCATGGTCGGCCACCACTTCCTGGAGCAGTTGGTGGAAACCCCGGCAGCGGCCGATTTCGACATCAAGGTGTTTGGTGAAGAAAAACTGCTGGCGTATGACCGGGTTCACCTGTCCGAGTACTTTGGTGGTTCCACCCATGTCGACCTGGCCATGGGCACCACCGACTGGTACGCCGAGAACCACATCGACCTGCGTCTGGGCGAACAGGTAACCGGCATCGACCGCGCCAATCAAACCATTACCACACCGATGGGCGATTACGCCTACGACGAACTGGTGCTGGCCACCGGTTCCTATCCGTTCGTGCCGCCCATCAAGGGCAACGAGAACCCCCACTGCCTCGTGTATCGCACCCTGGAAGACCTGGACAGCATCCGTGCCAGCGCCGACGGTGTTAAAACCGGCGTAGTGGTGGGCGGTGGCCTGCTGGGTCTGGAAGCAGCGAATGCCCTCAAGAGCCTGGGCCTGGACGCCCACGTGGTGGAATTTGCACCCCGGCTGATGCCGGTACAGCTCGACGCTGACGGCGGCGCCCTGCTAAAGCATAAAATCGAAGAGCTCGGGGTGCAGGTTCATACTGAGAAAGCCACCACTGAAATCGTTGAAGGCGAAGAAGCCCGCCTGCGGATGAATTTCAGTGACGATACCCATTTGGAAACCGACCTGATCGTGTTCTCCGCCGGCATCCGCCCCCAGGACGCCCTGGCCCGTTCCAGCGAACTGGCCATGGGTGAACGCGGTGGCATTGTCATCAACGACCAGTGCACCACCTCCGACCCCCACATCCACGCCATTGGCGAGTGCGCGCTGTGGAGTGAGAAGATTTTTGGCCTGGTGGCACCGGGCTACACCATGGCCCGCACCCTGGCCTCCGTGCTGAATGGTGACCGTGAGGCCGCCTTTACCGGCGCCGACATGAGCACCAAGCTCAAGCTGTTGGGTGTGGATGTCGGCTCGATCGGCGATGCCCATGCCCAGACGCCGGGCGCCCGCAACATTCGCTTTAACGATGAGCAGGCCGGCCACTACCGCCGCATGGTGATCAGCGCAGATGGCAAGACCCTGCTGGGCGCCATCCTGGTGGGCGACAACAGCCACTACGACACCCTGCTGCAATATGCGTTGAACGGCATTGAGCTGCCGGAGAACCCGGAGACCCTGATTCTGCCGGAAAACCAGGGCGGTGCTCCCGCGCTGGGCCCGGATGCCCTGCCGGAAACCGCCTCGATCTGCTCCTGCCACAACGTGTCCAAGGGCGATATCTGCGGCGTGATCGATGCCGGCTGTACCGACCTTGCTGGTGTTAAGGCAGAAACCAAGGCCAGCACCGGCTGTGGTGGCTGCGCGGCACTGCTGAAAAACGTGGTGGACAGCGAACTGGAAAAACGCGGCGTGGAAGTCAGCAAGGACATCTGTGAGCACTTCCCGTACAGCCGCCAGGACCTGTTCAATATCGTGAAGGTCAATGGCATCCGCACCTTCCGGACATTGATCCGTGATCACGGCAAGGGTCATGGCTGCGATATCTGCAAACCGGCCGTCGCGTCCATCCTTGCCACCTGCTGGAACGAGCACATCCTGGCCACCGACCACGTGCCCCTGCAGGACACCAACGATACCTTCATGGCCAATATGCAGAAGAACGGTACCTACTCCATCGTGCCTCGGGTGCCGGGCGGCGAAATCACCCCGGACAAGCTGATTGTGCTGGGTGAAGTGGCCAAGGAATACAACCTGTACACCAAGATCACGGGCGGTCAACGGGTGGACCTGTTCGGCGCCACCCTGAGCGAACTGCCCGAAATCTGGGAAAAACTCATCGCCGCCGGCTTCGAAACCGGCCACGCCTACGGCAAGTCCCTGCGTACGGTGAAGTCCTGCGTCGGCAGCACCTGGTGCCGCTACGGCGTGCAGGACAGTGTGGACATGGCGATTTTTCTGGAGAACCGCTACAAGGGCCTGCGTTCCCCCCATAAGCTCAAGATGGCGGTGTCCGGCTGCACCCGCGAATGTGCGGAAGCCCAGAGTAAGGACATCGGCGTGATCGCCACCGAGAACGGCTGGAACCTGTACGTATGCGGCAACGGCGGCATGCGTCCGCGCCACGCGGATTTGTTTGCCACGGATTTGTCCGACGAGGAACTGATCAGCGCTATCGACCGGGTGTTGATGTTCTACGTGCGCACCGCGGACCGTCTGCAACGCACCAGTGTGTGGATGGAGAACCTGGAAGGTGGCCTGGACTATCTGAAGCAGGTGGTCCTGGAGGACAGCCTGGGTATTGGTCAGGAGCTGGAGCATCACATGGCGGATCTGGTGGATACCTATCAGTGCGAGTGGAAGACGGCGGTTGAGGATCCTGAGAAGCGGAAGCGGTTCCGGGAGTTTGTGAATGCTCCGGAGAAGAAGGATCCGGTTCAGGAGTGGACTACCGAACGGGAGCAGCGTCGGCCTCTGCTTGAGGGGGAGCCTGCTTAGGACTGGTGGCTTGGGGTGGAGCGCGGGGGTCTATATTTTTTCCCTTGGGAAAAAGAACTCGCTGCGCTCGGACACCTTTTTCCTGGCGGGAAAAAATATCGACCCCCACGCTCATTGAATCACCCGTTATCGCTGGTTAAATGCTTATCACATTACGAGTTAACGCCTTTGGCGAACCTGAACAACATTGGAGAACGTTATGAAAGCACGCACTTCCTGGGACGTTGTTTGTACCGTTGATGACCTTGTGCCCGAGTCCGGCGTTGCGGTCTGGACGGAAGACGGGCCGGTGGCGGTGTTTTATCTGCCGCATCGGTTGCCGGCGTTGTTTGCGATCAGTCATACCGATCCGTTTACCGGTAAGAACGTGCTGGCGCGGGGGATTACCGGGGATCTGAAAGGGCAGCCGGTGGTGGCTTCACCGCTGTACAAACAGCACTTCAACCTGGAAACCGGTCAGTGCTTGGAAGACGAGGCGGTAGCCGTGAAAACGTACCCGGTCTTGTTGGACGGCAACAACGTCCGCGTGGAAATCCCTGCCACCAACAAGGAATCAGCCGTGGCCTAACCCGTTAGTTTCCCCGGGCAGGCTTCTGCAAGGGCTCGAAAAGCCGATTTGGGGGGTGGGGTTATTTTTTCTGCCAGGAAAAAGGTGTCTGAGCGAAGCGAGTTCTTT